>CADCVD010000087.1 GCA_902806055.1 uncultured Rubrobacteraceae bacterium | reverse complement strand
CGAACATGTAGAGGATCAGGACCGGGATGCTGGCTATGACGCCGCCGGCCATGATGACCGTGTAGTTCGTCGTGTAGGAGCTCTGGAGGGTGGCGAGGCCCGGCGGGAGGGTCTGGCTCTCCGGGCTGAAGAGGATGTAGACCGGCCAGAGAAAGTCGTTCCAATTGATCAGGAACATCAGCAACGCGAGCGTCGCCAGCGGGGCCTTCGAGAGCGGCAGGATGATGCGCAAGAAGATCTGGAGCCGGTTGGCCCCGTCTATGAGGGCCGCCTCTTCCAGCTCCCTCGGCAGCGATATAAAGAACTGCCTCAAGAAGAAGACCCCGAGTCCTCCCGCCGCGGGCGGCACGATCACGGCGAGCAGCGTGTCGAGCCAGCCAAAGGAATCGACTATCAGATAGTTCGGCGTGAAGAAGGTGATCGGGGGGATAAAAAGCGTGGCGATGATCGCAACGAAGAAGATCTTCTTCCCGCGGAAGTCCATCCGCGCGAGCGCGTAGGCGGCCATGGAGGCCGTGACGAGCACCAGGGCAGCGTGGGCCGTGGCGGCGACCATGCTGTTGACGAACCACTGGAGGACGGGCGTCTGAGTGCTCGTGGTGAGGATGGTGGAGTAGCCCTCCCAGGAGATCGCGTTAGGGACCCAATCCGGCGGGAACCGCGTGGTCTGGACGTTCGGCTTGAGCGAGGTCGAGAGCATCCACAGCAGCGGTGCCACGAACACGACCGTCAGCAGGATAAGCACCGCGTAAGACAACACCAACCGGGCGAGCCGTCCACTTCTTTGCGGGTCTTTCGGCTGCGCGCGGGCAGCAGTCTGTTGGGCCATCTCATTCCTCCTTGTAGCGTAAGAGGGCGAAGTTGGCGAAGCTGACCAGGGCGAGCGCCAGGGCGAGCACGTAGCTCATCGCTGCGGCACTACCCATGTTGAAGCTCCTCAGGCCTTCCTGGGCTATGTACATGATGGCGGTGCGGGTCTCGTTGCCCGGGGCTCCTTGGGTGATGATGTAAGCCTGTCCGAACACGTTGGCCGAGGCGAGGATCGTCGTCGTCACGACGAACAGGAACACCGGGCGGAGCCCCGGCACGGTTATGTACCAAAACCTCTGCCAGCGGTTGGCTCCGTCCACCTTCGCCGCGTCGTAGAGCGCGGGATCCACGTCCTGCAACCCGGTCAGGTAAATCACGGCGTTGAACCCCATTGTCCACCACACGGTCGGCCCGACGAGCGCGACCCAACCCCAAGGCAGCGCGGTGGTCCACGGGATGCTGTCCGGCAGCCCCAAAACGCCCAGGTAATAGTTCAGGAGCCCGTTGTTCGGGTCAAGAATGAACCGCCACAAGATGCCGATCACGGCCACCCCGAGCACGTAGGGCGCGAAGTACACAGCCCGGAAGAAGTTGCGGCCGCGAAAGCTCTGGTTGAGGATCAGGGCGACCAGGAGGGGAATGACGACGAGCGGCGGCACAGAGTAGAGAGTAAATTTACCCGTCGCCTCCATGCTGTTCCAGAAGGGCGCGCTGTTCGTCGAGTTAGCGGTGAAGAGGTCTACGTAGTTTTCGAGGCCCACCCAGGGCTTCCCGGGCAGGAGGTAGTCCCAGTTGTGCAAGCTGATCCAGATGCCGAACACCGCCGGGACGAGCACGAAGACCAAGAACAGCACCAGGTAGGGCGCCATGAACAGGTACGGCGTGAGCGGAGCGGCGTCGGTGGGCTTCCGGCCACCGGAAGCGGACCTCGCCGCCGGAGGCTGAACCCCGGCCCGTTCGACCCCTTGCGTAGCCACGGCGCCTTACACCTCGTACTTCTCGCGGTTCTCCTCAAGGATCTGGTCGGCTCGCTGGGCCGCCTCGTCGAGGGCAGCCTTCGGGTCCTTCTGGAGAAGTACAGCCTCGTTTACCGCCTGGTCGAAGCTCTCAGGCTGCACGTCGCCTATGCCCGGCACCGCCGGGACGAAGCGAACGTACGGCACCTGTTCCGCGATAGTGGACTGCTCCTGGAGCTCCGCGAACTCCTGGCTCTCGCGCACGCTGGCGCGCGCCGGTATCTGCCCGGCCCTGGCCCACTCGATGGACTGCTGGCTGATCCAGTTGATGAACACCTGCGCAGCGTCTATCCGGTCCTGGTCGGAGGTCTGCATGATGACGAAGTTGTGCGACCCGGACCAGGCCGCGTCCTCGGAGCCTATTCGGGGCAGCGGGGCCACGCCCAAATCGAGGTCCTCGACCTCCTTCAGGGCATTGAGCTGCCAGATGCCGTTCCAGTGCAAGGCGTTCTCGCCGTTTTGAAAAGCTATGAACTCGGCGTCCTGGGCGACGTCACTCGGACTGTAATCGTTCTGGACCAGATCCACCATCCACGTCAGGGCCTCCACCCCGGCGTCTGAGTTGAAGGTGGCCCTGGTGACGTCCTCATTGTAGAGGTCGCCGCCGAACTGCCAGAGCAAAGATTCGAACTGGAGCGTCCCCGTAAACGGGAACGGGGAGACCCACGACCCCTGTATACCGCTGCTCTTTAGCTCCTCAAGCGCTGCCTCGTAATCGTCCCTCGTCTGCGGCGGGCTGTTCGGGTCGAGCCCCGCTTGTTCTAGTAGGGTCTTGTTGTAATAGAGCGCCAGCGGGTGCATATCCAGGGGGATGCCGAAACGCTGACCGTTGTAGATCCCCGCGTTCCACACCTCTGGCGCGAAGTCGGACTCCTCCAACCCCAGGCTCTCGGCCACAGAGTCAAGCGGGAGGATCACGCCGCGCGCGGCGTTTGTGCCGAGCTGGTCGCTGTGCATGATCCCGACGTCCGGCCCCGAGCCGCCGCGAACCGCCGCCGGCACGCTCTCATAGTAGTCTTCCCACTCCTGGGTACTCATGCTGACCTGGATATTCTCATGCTCGGCGCTGAACTGGTCCACGAGGTCGCGCATGAACGGCCCGTCGCCGCCGGTGAACCCGTTCCAGAACGCTAACTCCACGGTCGGCCCCGTGTACTCCGTGCCGCCCCCGGAGCCGCCCTGGCCCTGAACCGCCGGGTTGTTCTGCGGCCCGCCGCCTCCGCAACCCGCCAATACGAAACCGGCCCCGGCTCCGGCGCTCATCAGAAGGAACCGCTGCCGCGTCAGCCTGCGGATACCCCGTGGCCGCTCTACCATGTCTCTCCTCCTTCTACCGCCCGAGCGGCGTTCCCCGCGCCGCTGTTTGCACCTTAACAACGCCCCAAACTCCGGGCAACCACGGTAGCAAGGTCACCCGGGTCTCTCCCTCGCAGTGATCTCCTTTATATGGGACGGCTCCGCCTTGGGCCGCCGATCGTAGGTCAGAAGCCCGTTCACTTCCTGCTCTACGTCGGTAAGCTGCGTGTAACAGAAACCCTGCACCGTCTCGCTCTTTAGAAGGGCGGAGACTAGAGCTTCGTACCGCTCCAGAAGCTCCTCGCTGCTTGCGACAGTCCTGTAGCCCCAGCCCTCTCCCCCACCCCCCAGAGCGATTCCGCCAAACTCGGTAATCAGTATCGGCTCTCCCCTGTAGCCGTACCCCGGAACATAGATCCGCCGCCCGGCGGGCTCGGCGGCGATGCTCATGGCCGGGGTCGCATAGCTTCTCTCCAGAGCGTCGGCATCCCGGTAGTCGTGGATGGTGCAGAGGTCGGTGAGGGCATGCTCCCATCCGTCGTTGGAGATCACTAGACGCATACGGTCGAGTGAGCGGGTGAGGTGGTACATGGCGAGCAGGTGCTCGATCTGCGCCGGCTTCGTAGCAAGCTCAGGGACACCCCAGCTCTCATTCATCGGGACCCAGGCGACGATGCATGGATGGTTGTAGTCCCGCTCTATGGCTTCCTGCCATTCGCCCGTTATGCGCCTGACGTAGCCAGGCGAGTAGCGGTAGGCATTCGCTATCTCACCCCACACCAGGAAGCCTAGAGTGTCGGCCCAGTACAGCCAGCGAGGGTCTTCAATCTTCTGGTGCTTCCTCGCCCCGTTGAAGCCCATCTCCTTGGCGAGCTCTATATCCCGGCGCAGGTCTTCATCGGCCGGGGCGGTGAGGAGGCCGCCTGGAAAGTAGCCCTGGTCGAGGACGAGCCGCTGGTAGTAGGGACGGTTGTTCAGGTAGACCTTCCCGTCTTTCACCTCTACCTTGCGCATCCCGAAGTAACTCTCCACCGCATCGAGCATCTCGCCTCTCTCGTCGAGCAGCTCCACCCGGAGATCATAGAGGTTCGGGTGCTCCGAGCTCCACAGGGCAGGGCTCGGCCACTCGGAGAGGTGCGGCGTGTCTGGCGCCACCCCGCTCGCGATCATCGGCAGGCTCCTCTCGACGAGCGGTGAGAGGAGCTCCACCCGGTCATCGAGCACCGTCTCTCCCTCGCGGGAAGCGGTCAGGCGCAGCGAGAGTCCCGGCTCGTAACCTTCGACGGAGACCTCGACGTTCACCGCGGCGGCGTCCAGGTCTGGCGTGAGCCGAAGGTCGTCGATACGGCGGCGGCCCACGGGCTCGAGCCATACGGTCTGCCAGATCCCGGTGGTCCGCGTGTAGAAGATGCCCTCGGACTCCTCCCTCCAGTACTGCTTTCCCCGGGGGATGGTCACGTCTTCGCTCGGGTCCTCTACCCGCACGACGAGCACGTTCTCGCCTTCCCGAAACGCGTCGGCGAGGTCGGCGGAGAAGGGAGTGTGACCGCCCTCGTGCGAGGCGACCTGCATGCCGTTGACCCAGACAGCGGCGCGATAATCCACCGCGCCGAAGTGGAGTAGCAGACACTCTGCGCCGGCCGCAAGTGAATATTCGAAGGTCCGGGCGTACCAGACCACGTCGTGGAACGCCTTCTCGCCTATCCCCGAAAGCTCGGCCTGGTAGCAGAACGGGACGGTAATACGCCGATCGAACGGAGAATCCCCGGAACGAAGAAGGTCTGCAGGCGTCTCCTGCCACCTCTGCCGCAAGCCCGAATCGCCGTCATCGAAGGTGAAGGCCCACACGCCGTTCAGGTTGATCCAATCAGGACGGCGAAGCTGGGGCCGGGGGTACTCCGGGCGAGGTACGGAGCTCATCTGAACACCAGCCGAAGCCTCTCGTCGGCTACTAAGCTCGTAGACCTCGCACCACACCCGACCTTCATCCTTTCGAGCCTTTTGTACCCTATCCTCATGTCCTCTCCGGCCTGAAAGCCCGTCGCGCCCGCGTCAACTACAAACCGCTGCACCAGGTGCGCGAAGCACACGACCCAAACCTCACCGACCACAGCTTCGCCGCTCGATCTCGTCCAACGGCAACCTCACCCGGTACGTTGGAGAATCTTCAGCCTGGGTCTATCGATCCACGCAGCCCGGCAGCGGGCACACAGAGGCATTGCACGCTCCTCCTCTTCTCCCTCATTCGGCACGGATACGGTCACAGACAGTACAGGCTCCTCAAAGAGGAGCGAGAGGCGCGGAGCAGCTTCCCGGCATCCTCTAGGAGTTCTGGTTGTTCCTTCGCGAGTCGCTTCGGGCCGCCCGGCGGCGGGGGGAGGCGAAGCTCATACCCAGAACCACGCATCCGAAGAAGACCATGAAGAGCCCCCACCACAGGTTTATGTTTATACCCAGGGACTTGTATTCCTGGTCGGAGGAGCCAAGCAGCCCGTACAGAACCAGTGCTGTACCGATGATCAACACCAAGGCCGCCACATAGAAGCCTATCGCCAGGGCGTGACCGCCTCCAGATTGCGGGGCTTCCTCTTCTCTCTCGACGTTTTTGTCGGTCACGGATTCCTCCTTTAGAAGAAGATTATGTTCAGCACGAACGTTATCGCGAGCGCGGCGACGCCCAGAACCCAAGGCTTCTTATACCAGGCCGGCTCCGCGGCCTCCTTCTTCTCCGTCAGGCCCCAGACGAGGCCCTCTAGCTCCTCGTCGGTCTTCTGGGAGCGGGAGGTGAGAAGCGTGACGATTATCGTGATCCCGAAGCAGATGACCCAGGCCCACATCGCACGCCAGAAGTTGCCCGCCATCGGGCTGCCGTAAGAGATTAGGCCCATAAGCTCGAAGATCCAGAGCGCCAGCCCTCCGGTGGTCCCCGCCACGAGCCCCGCGAAACCGGCCCACGGCGTAGTCCGCCTCCAGAACATGCCGAGCAGGAACGTCGCGAAGAGCGGCGCCAAAAAGATTCCGTGTAGAAGCTGGAGGTAGTCGAGTATGCTCTCGAACGCCAGCACGGCGTATGCGGTCCCTATGCTGAGGAGCACCCCCACGACCGTGGCGAGGCGGCCCACGGTCACGTAATGCCCGTCGGGCTCGTCCGGCCGGATGTAGGCGCGGTATATATCGTAGGTCCAAACCGTGTTGAACGCCGTCACGTTCCCCGCCATCCCGCTCATGAACGAGGCTAAGAGGGCGGTCAGCCCCAGACCCAGCATACCGGTCGGCAGATAGTAGGCCATCACGTACGGTATCGCCATATTGTAAGAGTTTTCAAGGCCTGGGCTCTGGCCGAGCTCGGGGAAGACGCTGAGGGCTATAAGCCCCGGGAAGATCGCCAGGATACCGTAGAGGATCTTTGGGAAGGCGGCGATCAGGGGGGTGCGCTGCGAGGCGGCAAGATCCTCGGCGGCCAGTGCCCTCTGTACCACAAGAAAGTCCGTACACCAGTAGCCGAAGCTCATTACGAACCCCAATCCGAAGACTATCGCGAACCACTGAGCGGCCATCGGGTTATCCGTGCCCCCGGTGTCAGCCCACATATGGAAGAATTCCGGCTTGTTCACCGTCTCCTGCAACCCTGACCACCCCCCCGCGGCTACCAGCGCAAAGATCACCAGCGGCGACAGGCCGAGCGTTATAAGGAAGAACTGCAGCACCTCGTTGAAGATCGAAGACGACAACCCGCCGAGGACGACGTAGGTCATGATGATCCCCGCCGAGAGAAAGATGCTCGCGGTTATGGACCACCCCAGAAGCAACTGGAACACTATCGCCATCGCGTACATGTTGAGGCCGCTAAGCAGGATCATGAAGATGGCGAAAAGGACGGCGTTGAAGCCCCGCGTGGCCTCGTTGTAGCGCCGCTTGAGGTATCCGGGCACGGAGACTACCCGGCTGCCGTAGTAGAACGGAATCATGAACAGGGCTATAAAGACCATGGCGGGGATGGCGCCTATCCAGTAGAAGTGGGCCGTCATGATCCCGTACTGCGCCGCTCCCGCTCCCATGCCCAATATCTCCAGGGCTCCTAGGTTCGCGCCTAAAAACGCCAGTCCCGTTACCCAACTCGGCAGTGACCGGCCAGAGAGAAAGTAATCCTCGGAGGATCGCATCCGGCTCCTCAAAATCGCCCCTATGCCTAGGACGAAGAGGAAGTATACCCCTATAATGAAATAATCCAGCCAGGTCTCATCGACCGACACCTGAAGCTGTAGTAGAGCCAGGCCCGTCACAGGTCCTCCTTCCCTTTGATCCCTCTTGTGCCTAGAGTACCTAAGCGCTTCGTTCGCGTCAAATACAAAGCAGCCCTGGGGCTGAAGATCGCAGGGGCGGCGTGTGAGAGCCAGGGCGTCGCGTTCACGGAGAGAGCTATCTTCTCCTACCAGAGGAGGAAGAACGAGGTTAAGTAGAGATATACAGAACGGTAGGGGCTGAACGTCAGGATCTCTCGTTTAGTAAAGCCTCGATCCTATCTCCGTGCCGCCAAACTTACGCGCCTGCACTGGAGCCCTCCTCGCGTCGCCTGCCCGTCACCCTTCCGCCCGGTACATGATGCTCCACCGCTCTACTTTTCTCATGCGTATCCTGGCCTCGCACGCCTACTCGGAATCAGGACGCCCGGTGTTTGGTATGGCGAGATCGGGAGGACGCGGATTATACTGTGCGCGGTAAGGAAGAAAGCAAGAGAGGAAAGGGGTCTTTGCATGGCGGAGAAGGTCTATCGGACGGAGCTCACGCCGTTGAGCTTCCTAAGTCGCAGCGCGTACATGTTTCCGGACAAAGAGGCCGTAGTCTATGGCGACCGGCGCTACAGCTATAAGGAGTTCGAGGAGAGGGTCAACCGCCTCGCCTCGCGTCTCAGTGACGCGGGCTTCCAGAAGGGCGACAGGATCGCTTTTCTCTGCCCGAACACGCCGCCGATGCTCGAGGGAACCTTTGCTATACCGGCAGCGGGTCTGGTCATGGTTACTATTAACACGCGCCTGAGCGCGGGCGAGGTCGAGTACATCATCGAGCACTCGAAGTCCAAAATGGTCTTCGTGGACCACGAGCTAGAGGATCTCCTCGAAGGCGTGGACGAAAGCGTCGAGCGCATACGCATAGACGACACCGGCGAAGAAGGTGACCCCTACGAGGACTACCTGGCGGAGGGTTCTGCGGAGCCGGGGCCGAGCGTACTGGAGGACGAGGAGGAAGTTATCTCCGTCAACTACACCTCTGGGACCACGGGGCGTCCGAAGGGTGTCATGTACACCTACCGCGGCGCGTACATAAGCGCCCTCGGCAACGTCATCGAGACACAGATGAACTACGAGACCAGGTACCTGTGGACGCTGCCGATGTTCCACTGCAACGGTTGGACCTACCCCTGGGCGGTCACGGCAGTCGCGGGGACGCACGTTTGCCTAAGAAAGGTCGAGCCGGGCAGGATCTGGGATCTCTTTGAGTCCGAGGAGATCTCCCACTACTGCGCGGCGCCGACGGTGCAGATACCGCTCGCCAACCACGACGGCAAGCGCGAGCTCGACCAGCAGGTCACCGCCGTCATCGCCGGCTACGTGCCGACGCCGACCCTTCTCAACCAACTCCTCGAGCTAAACGTAAGGCCGATACACACCTACGGCCTGACCGAAACCTACGGTCCCATGACCACGAGCGCCCCGCGCAAGGAGTGGGAGGAGAAAGATCCCGAGGAGCACGCGAGGCTCCTGGCGCGCCAGGGCCAGGGCTACGTCACCGCGGACCTGGTACGGGTCGTGGATGACGACATGAACGACGTGCCGCTGGATGGGGAGACGATGGGCGAGATCGTTATGCACGGCAACATGGTAATGAAGGGTTATCTCGACAACGAAGAGGAGACCGAGAAATCCTTCAAGGGCGGCTGGTACCACTCCGGCGACCTCGCCGTATGGCATCCCGACGGATACATCGAGATCAAGGACCGCGACAAGGACGTGATCATCTCCGGCGGCGAGAACATCTCGGGTGTCGAGGTCGAGCAGGTCCTCGCCGAGCACCCGAACATATTGGAGGCTGCCGTCACCGCCATGCCCGACGAGCATTATGGTGAGCGCCCCAAGGCCTTCGTAACCCTCAAGCAGGGTGCGGAGACCACGGAGCAGGAGATCATAGACTTCGTCAAGGAGCGCATCGCCCGCTTCAAGGCCCCTGCCGCCGTCGAGTTCCTCGATGAGCTGCCCAAAACCTCCACCGGCAAGGTCCAGAAATACGTCTTGCGCGAGAGGGAAGAAGAGAGCCAGAACGGCCAGGAGAGCTAAGGGTAAAATTATGCTTCGAGAACGAACCTACGAGCACATCCTGCACGAGGGCGACGGAAACGTCGCCCTCGTCACTATGAACCGCCCCAAGAAGCGCAACGCCCTCTCCCTGGACCACATGCGAGAGCTAACAGCCTGCCTCAAAGGGATAGGCGAAGCAGGCGAATCATCGGTAGTGATCCTGCGCGGCAACGGCCCCGCTTTCTGCGCCGGCCACGACCTCTCCGAGATGGTCGGCCGGGAGCCCGCCTTCTACCGCCACCTCTTCGACGTCTGCTGCGAGCTGATGCAAACCATTCAGTCTCTGCCGCAGCCCGTCATAGCCCAGGTCCACGGGATCGCCACCGCCGCAGGCTGCCAGCTCGCCGCCACCTGCGACCTCGTCGTCGCATCCGAAGAGGCACGCTTCGCCTGCCCCGGCGTCAAGATAGGACTCTTCTGCTCTACCCCGATGGTGGCTTTGAGCCGAGCGGTGGGCAAGAGAAAAGCGATGGAGATGCTCCTCACCGGCGAGTTCATCTCCGCCGAAGAGGCCCTCGCCGAAGGGCTGGTAAACAAGGTCGTTCCCGTTGATGAAGTAGAATCCGAGGCCCGGGCTCTCGCGGTGAAGATAGCCGAGGCCAGCCCGCTCGTCGTCGGCGTCGGCAAGCAAGCCTTCTACCGCCAACTGGAGATGCCTACCGACCAGGCTTATGCTTACACTAAAGAGGTCATGTCCTTCAATGCTACCTTCGCCGACGCGCAGGAGGGTATGTGCGCCTTCCTGGAGAAGCGCAGCCCGGAGTGGAAGAGTCGCTGAGACGAAGGCCTCTACGGTAAAAAGTCTGTCCAGGGTCTCTCACACCCCGAACACGACGCCGATTTGCGTGCAGCGTTATCCTGAGCCAGGTTAAGACCGGGAGCAGAGGTGATAGACGATGACGAGCACGACCACGCGGCCAGCACAAGAGAAGAAACAGAAGACGGAAGGGATGCCGCCCTACAACGTGGTCCTGCTCGACGACGACGAGCACAGCTTCGAGTACGTGATCTATATGCTCAAGAAGCTCTTCGGACACTCACTGGAGAAGGGCTACAAGATGGCGGTGGAGGTAGATACCTCAGGCAGGGTCGTAGTCGCAACCACACACATAGAGCAAGCTGAATTGAAGCGTGACCAGATCCACACCTTTGGGCCGGACCCGCTTATCCCACGGTGCAAGGGTTCTATGTCGGCCGTTATAGAACCGGCCTCCGGCTGAAGGGTCAGAGCACCTGGTTTACGGAGTTAGGTTAGACAGGCGACAGGCCGCTACTCCTTGCGTGACCGAGCCGTTGTCAGAGACGCAGTCACACACACCGTTGTCCCGAGTAGACGACCGGCGAACGCGCCGCCCCGCCGCCCGTAGAGCGGTGGGTATGGACGTAGTTTGAGAGCTGCCCGGTCAGCCGGTGAGCTCGGCTACCTCCTCATCGGAGAGTCGCAGATCGGCGGCGGCGGCGTTCTCTTCTAGATGCTTGACAGAGGACGTACCCGGTATGGGGAGCATCACGGGTGACTTCTCCAGCAACCACGCGAGGGCGACCTGACCAGGTGTTGCCTCGTGACGACTGGCGATCTCGTCGAGAGCGCCGCCGGGACGCGCCAGTTTGCCGACCGCCAGCGGGAACCAGGGGATAAAGGCGATCCCCTCGTGTTCACAGTGCTCGAGCACGTCCTCGGAGCCGCGGTCGGTGAGGTTGTAGCGGTTCTGCACGGAGACTATCGGTATAACCTCCTGCGCCCGCTGGATCTGCTCGACGCCAACCTCCGAGAGACCGACGTAACGGATCTTCCCTTCATCACGCAGCTCGGAGAGGACGCCGAACTGCTCCTCCTCCGGGACTTTGGCGTCTATCCGGTGCAACTGGTAGAGGTCTATGCGCTCCAGCTTCAGGCGCTTGAGGCTCCCCTCACATGCCTCGCGTAGATGCTCGGGCCGTCCGTTTGACTCCCACTGTCCCGGCCCTCCGCGCACCAGGCCGCCCTTGGTCGCGATGACCATGTCTTCGGGGTAGGGATAGAGCGTCTCGCCGATAAGACGCTCCGAGACTTCAGGGCCGTAGGAGTCGGCGGTGTCTATGAGGTTGACCCCGAGCTCCACGGCGCGCCTGAGCACGGCCCTGCATTGCTCGGGGTCCTCCGGCTCGCCCCAGATGCCCTCGCCGGTGATACGCATCGCCCCAAACCCCAGGCGGTTTACGGGGAGGTCGCCTCCAAGCTCGAAGGTATCGGTGTTGATTCTCTCTGACATCTCGGGTCCTTTCGGTTCTTGTATCTTGCCGATACACGACATTACCACGGCCGCGTTGCGCGCGGCGCTCGTCTCTTTAGCCGCTCGCTGGGCCGAGGCGGAGGATGCGGTCATCGTCAGCGATAGGGTTGCCACGACCGTCGCGGTTGTTGGTGAGGACCCACAGCGAACCATCCGGGGCTTGCTCTACGTGCCTCAGACGCCCGGCCTCGCCCCTCAGGAACTCCTCGCGCTCTATCACGTTGCCCCGCTCGTCAAGGTCAAGGCGGAAGAGGCGCTGCCCGCGCAGGCCCGCCATAAAGAAATCTCCCTCCCACTGTGGAATCGCGCCGTTGACCAGGATCTCCGCACCGCTCGGGGAGGCCTCGCTGGTTGGAGACCAGGTGGCAATGGGGTCGGCGTACCGGGGCTCGCCGCCCTCACCCTCGACGTCGGGCCAGCCATAATTGCCGCCCGGCTCGATCCGGTTTACCTCATCGTAGACGTCCTGCCCGAACTCGGAGGCGTAGAGCTGGCCGCCCGCATCCCACGCGAGGCCCTGCACGTTGCGGTGCCCATAGGAGTAGACCGGGTTGTTCGGGAACGGATTGTCTTGAGGTACGCCCCCCTCAGGGGTAAGCCGCAGTATTTTTCCGGCTACGGAGTTAGTGTTCTGAGAGGTCGAGGTGTCGCCCGCATCGCCCGTGCCGACGTAAAGCATGCCGTCGGGTCCGAAGGCTATCCTGCCGCCGTTGTGGTAGGAGTTTACGGGGATGCCGGTAAATACGGGCTCGGGGCTCTCGCCCAGCCGGAAGCGGACCACGCGATTATCCTCGTCAGTAGAGTAGTAAGCGTAGATCAGGCCGTCCGTCTCGTAGTCGGGGGAGAGAGCAATCCCGAGCAAGCCGCCCTCGCCGCGTCCGGCCGCGGGCAAGGTCTGCAACTCCTCGACGTTGCCCGAGGAGTCGACCGAGAGGAGCCGCCCGCTGTCGCGCTCAGTGACGAGCGCCTGGCCACTCGGGAGAAACGCGAGCCCCCAGGGAGCTTCGAGGCCCCTGGCAACCACGCTTGTCTCTACCCTGACCGGTCCGGTCTGCGCCGAGGTAGCCTCCGCAGAGGTACCCTCCAGATCCGGCCTCCCCGTCTCCTCGGGAGCAGGCGTGCCGCTCTCGGTCAGCTCGGTCTGTCCGCCGCTCCCCTGCGGTTCTGTTTGGTCTCCGCTGCCGCCCGGGTTCGCAGGCTCCTCGGAAGACCCCTGGTCCTGGCCGCCGCACCCTGCCAGAATGCCGATGACAAGGACGAAGAGAACGCCAGTCCACATTGATAGGCCCGGCCCGACCGTCTTATCTGCAACGCTGCTCGAACCTCGACGCGCCACCATACCTCCGAGAGATTAGAGAGAGTAAATACCGCTCGATTATAGAACACGTTCCTGTCTGGCCTGCCGTATCTTTCACACTAGGCTCGTTCCTGCCGCCCGCCATGCTCTAGAATCCTTCCCCTAAGCGTGTACCGTTTATAGACCGGAGGCCGTTGGCACAGAAGGAGACGAAGACCAGCGACCATTCGGTGCAGGAAAGGGCGAAGGGACGGCTCGACGTATTACGAGCGCCGCTCGGAGCGGTCTTTCTAGCGGCCTACGCGGCATCGTCCTTCACAGACTATCCCCCGGTCATGGCGGTCTTTCTAGGGACAGGCGGGGTTCTGCTGGCGATCTCCGTACCGTGGGCGAGCGGGTTCCACAAGGCGCTGGCGCTGGCGGCGCTACTAGCGCTCGGGGCGGCGGTGCTGACGGGCCGGTTTGATGCCGGCGCGTTCTTCGAAGAACTGCCGATCTACTTCAACATAATCGCGGTGCTGCTAATACTGAGCATCGCAGGTTACCCGATCCGCGCAGAGCGATTTACAGCTCAGATCCGGGCGCTCATGGCGGCGATGACGCAGAAAGGCGCGGGCGTGAGGACGACGGCCGGAGCATTGGGGCACTTGCTCGGGTCGGTCCTCGACGTCGGAGGATTCGTGCTGATAGACGTGATCCTGCGCCGCTCCGCCCCCCACAATCGCGCTGAAGCCCTGGCGTGGGCGGGACGGGGCTTCTCGTTCACCCCCCTGTGGACAAACCTAAACGTCTTCACCGTCACCATAATCACGCTGACCGGCGTCACCTATACAGGGCTGCTCGCGGTCTCGCTCCCGTTCGTAATCCTGGGTCTCGCGGTTATGCTCCTCGTCGCCCAGAGAGAGAAGGGCCAGATCGAGGAACCGCCCGATACACCTCTAAACCGCGGGGCCGCCGCCGTGATCCTATACCCCGTACTGCTCGTCGCAGCGGTCGCGGTCGTGAACACTTTTATACCCGGGCTCTCCCTGACGGCGACCATCTCGATAACCGTCGCGACGGTCGTCATCCTCATCGCCCTGCTGGCGGCAGTGTTGCTCCGCAGCCGCTCGCCGCTCCAGCGTCTTGCGGGTGAGACGCGCGACTCGCTCGTCACGTCTCATCCTGAGTTCGCCCTGTTCGGGCTGGCCGGGCTACTAGTGGTCTCGTTAGAGCAGCTCAACGCGCTCTCGCCCATCGGCGACCTCTTCGACGCCCTTCCTGCAGTGCTCGTGGCGCCCGCGCTAGCGCTCGTCACCGGGCTCGGCTGGATCGCCGGTATACACGTGATTCCCCTGATACTCCTCGTCAACACGGCGTTCCCGTTGGATGGCGGCCCTGCTCCGGCCCTGTGGGCCGTGGCTATACTGCTTGGCGGGCAGGTAGCCATGCTGGTGACCCCGTTCTCCAACGCGGTCACGATGCTCTCACGGCTAACGGGGCTGCACCCGATCCAGATCGGGCCGAAAAAGAACTGGCCGTTCGCCCTCGTTCTGGCGCTCGCCACGGCAGTCTACCTCGGTCTGTTGACCGTGCTGTTACTCTAGCCTTGATTACCGGAGACCGGGAACCTTCTCGAACACCTTTAGAACGCCGCTCAGAAAGCGGGCATAGCGTTCTCCAGAGACTCCCGGCGGCCCGCTCAGGGAAAACAGGCGCTGCACGGCGACGGTCTGGGAATCTGTGTACCTCAGTATTCCCTCCTCGCCGTGACGCCGTCCCAGCCCTGAGTCTTTCATCCCGCCCATCGGGGCGTCGGTCGAGGCCCAGGCAGCGGCGTATGCGTCGTTGACGTTGACCGTCCCGGCGTGTATCTGAGCCGCCACCTCGCGCCCGCGCCGGGCGTCGCGCGTCCACACGCTCGCGTTCAGGCCGTATGGAGTATCGTTGGTCTTCTCGACCGCCTCGTCGACGGAGCGGAAGCGTTGCAAGGAGACGACCGGACCGAACGTTTCATCAGCGAAGAGCGTCATCCCCGCGCGTACGTCCGTGAGGATAGTCGGTTCGTAGAACAGTGGGCCGAGGTCAGGCCGGGACCGTCCGCCAGCGAGCACCGTCGCTCCCTCTGCAACGGCGTCGCGGACGTGCTCCTCCACGGTATCGAGTTGCTTCCGGGAGACGAGCGAACCCACGTCCGTGGAGTAGTCGAAGGCAGGACCGAGCCTGAGGGCTCTGGTTTTCTCCACGAACCGCTGCACGAAACGGTCGAAGATTGAGTCGTGCACGAAGAGGCGTTCGATGGAGATGCAGAGCTGGCCGGCGTTCGAGAAGCAGCCGCGAACGGCTCCCTCCGTCGCGCGTTCGAGGTCGGCATCTTCGAGTAAGATCATGGCGTTCTTCCCGCCGAGTTCCAGGGAGCAGCCGATCAGACGCTCCCCCGCCTGCCGGGCGACGGTACGGCCGGTAGCAGTGCTCCCGGTGAACGAGACGTAGTCCACCTCCCCGATCAAGGCCGCTCCCGCCTCCCGCCCCTCGCCGGTCACGACCCCGAAGAGGCCGCGCGGGAGTCCGGCCTCGTCCAGAAGCTCGGCCGCCCAGAGCGCCGTAAAAGAAGTCTGCCGATCCGGCTTCAAGACGACGGCGTTACCGGCCACGAGCGCCGGTAGCGAGTCGGTGACGGCGAGCGTCAAAGGGTAGTTCCAGGGCGAGATGATCCCGACGACGCCTTTGGGGTGGCGGTACTCCCTCGTCGAGGTCAAACCGGGGAGAGCGCCCCGCCGCCGGCGCGGGCGGAGGTGTTCCGCCGCGTGGTGAGCGTAGTAGCGGGCGACGATGGCGCAGTCCGCGACCTCCTCAAAGGCATGCCCGCGGGCCTTGCCGCTCTCGACCTGCACGAGGTCCAGGATCTCGTCCTGCCGCGAGAGCACGAGGGCGTGGAAGCGTCGCAACACTCGCGCCCTCTCCCCAACGCTCCGCCGGGCCCAGGCCCCCTGCGCCGCCCGCGCCCGGTCGACCGCCTCCCGCACGTCCTCCCTGGTCCCCCGTGGAGCGTCGCCCAGAAGCTCCCCCGTAAAGGGGACGAACGAGGGCAGCATCTCGCGCCCTTCAACCGGCACAGAGATACGCGCCTTGAGACGCTCGATCAGGCGTGCGTTAACGGCGCCTGTCCTCGCGACCCTCGTATCCGTCATCTCGACCTCCTCGTGCTCTCTTGCCATATCTCAACCCGGGTGCGGCGCCCGTCTTAGAGCGGTGAGGGCCCGCAAGTCAGAGCGCGACCGGGGTTCTTTGCCCGCACCTCGCCACCTGCCTCTTGCAACTCACGTTACCTTACTTACTACAGTAGAAACACCGGACGCTTCAGGTGACGTGTTTCTCACCCTTGCCGGCGGGGGCGAGCCCCAGACCGGCCAGCAAGAGACACGCGAGCGCCACGACCGCCAGGACACTACGGAGGCCGTGGAAGAAGTTCCAGCGGTCCCGGACCTCGGCCCAGTTAGCGGGCGGGCTCTCAACCGACCAGACGTCCATGATCTCCGCGTTGATCGGCACGTTGACGAGCACGGTGCTGATCATCAGCGCCACGGTACACAGCACGCCGACGAGCGTGAGGGCGAAGGCGAGAGACTTGAACTCGCGGCGCATCAGGAACAGTACTAGCAGACCCGACGCTATCACTAGGGTGACGAAGATGGGCATCACCGGCTCGAAAATTTCGTGCTTGGGTTTCTGTACCGCGGTGTATACGGAGGCGGGCAGGTCGAGCAGCGCCACCTCGACAAAGACGACCCCCACCAGCAAACCGGCGAGCAGCGCCACCAGGAACAGGTTTATGAAGCGGGCGATCTTCAGGGCCACGAGCATCCTCCCGAAGGCGAAACTTTGCGCCCCTGATTATGCCTCCGAAGATGTTCACGCGCC
Source organism: uncultured Rubrobacteraceae bacterium (assembly GCA_902806055.1). GTDB lineage: Bacteria > Actinomycetota > Rubrobacteria > Rubrobacterales > Rubrobacteraceae > Rubrobacter_F. Next base: position 16,210 of record CADCVD010000087.1, on the reverse strand, counting down.
CCCAGTAGACAGCAAGCGGGCCTTCTCTATACAGCCGGGACGAGCACGTAGAGGGCGATCGCGAGGTAGTGACAGACGCTCCCGGCGACCACGAAGAGGTGCCAGACGGCATGGGAATATGGAACTCGTCTGGAGTGGTAGAAAACGGTGCCGGCAGTGTAGAGGACGCCGCCCGCGGCGAGCAGCGCGAGGGCGCCGGGCGAGAGAAGCACGAGCATGGGCTTCACGGCGATGATACAGAGCCAGCCCATTAGCACGTACACGACGGTCGAGAGAACGGCGAAGCGGCCGGTCGCCAGGATCTTGAAGACGATGCCGGCCAAAGCGAGGCTCCACACGAGCCCGAAGAGCGTCCAGCCCCAGCCGCCGCGCAGGCTGACGAGGGTTATCGGGGTGTACGTACCGGCGATAAGCAGGTAGATCGCGCAGTGGTCCAGCACTCGCAAAGCTCCCCCGGCCCTCGTACCCTTGAGCACGTGGTACAGCGTCGAGGCCGCGTAGAGCGCCACGAGCGTGATCCCGTAGACCGCGGCGCTCACTACGTGCCACGCCTCTCCCCGCTCAGCGCCAAGAACTACCAGTACGACAGCCCCGACGATACCGGCGAGGAGACCCAGGCCGTGCGTGACGCTGTTGGCTACCTCCTCCCGGACCACCACAGGCGGCGAGCCGTTGCCGGTCAAACTAGGTTGCCCGGAAAGAGACGGTTCCGTCGTCCATGCGCTCCGCCCGGTCTTCGAGGACGAGGTGATCCAGGTGGGCCAAAGTCTCGGCCAGCGCGAAGCACCGCTCGTAGATCGAGAGGCCGTAGCGGAAGACCTTGCGCGAGACCTCGAAAGGGGTCTTTGGCCGATCTCTTATCTCCCGCAGCATCTCCTCCAGTCGCTCCTCGTGGTGGACCAGAAGCTCTTCTATCCGGCCTTCGAGGTCGTGGAAGAGCGGGCCGTGGCCGGGGAGGACGAGCTCTACAGGGAGGCTTCGCATGCTCCGGAGGTTCTCCATATAGCGGTTTAGCGGATCAGGGGTGGTCTCCGGCCAGAGTCCGACGTTGGGGGTAATCTTCAGGAGGACGTGGTCGGCGGCGAAGAGGATTCTGCGTCCCTCGTCGTGGAGCATTAGCTGGTGGTCGGCGTGTCCAGGCGCGTGTACCACCCACGACGTTCCCGGCCCGAGGGGCATCTCCTCCCCCTTCTTCAAGGGGATCATCTTCTCGGGGAGAACGAGGTTCGTCCTCATGCTCCGCGCGGCCTTTTCGGTTGTCTCGCGATCCATACCGTGGCGCACCAGATGGTCGATAAACTTCGACTGGTCGCGGTTCTCCCACACCTCGCGGGAGTTTTGGATCTCGCTCTCCAGCATGTACACCGGCGCGCCGCTGATCTCCTGCAACCAGTGCGCCGCCCCGAGGTGATCCGGGTGAAAGTGCGTCACGACGATACGCTCCACATCCCGCCGCAGATCGCACCCAACCGCCGCGGCCCCCGACTCCCAGGCCGCCCGCCCCTCAGGGTAGTCGAAGCCTGTGTCGATCAGGGTCCACCCATCGTCCCCCTCCACGAGGTACGCAGAGACGAACACGAGCGGAATGGGTACCGGCACCTTTAGCTGGTACACGCCCTCGGCGACCCGTGCTGCCTCCCCGACGGGCTGCGCAGCAAGTTCTGAAGGGGCTACTCCTCCGGTCAACGGAGCGCCCGAAAGAATTCGGCGATCTCGCGGTTGGCTAGCTCGGGCCGCTCGTAGTGGACGAAGTGTCCGGCCTCCTCCGCCGGCGTGAAATCGTGGTTCGCGAAGTAGTCTCCGAGCCGGTCTGCCCACTCGACCTTGAGCACGCTGTCGCTCCTTCCCCATAAGACGCGCGTGGGCGTCTCTATCTTCGGCATCTCCGGCGGGCCGTTGCGGATCAACTTGATCCTGGACGCGTTCGTGGCGACATACCAGTCGAACCCTCCCTGGAGGTTGCCCGGCTTCATGAAGTTCTCCACCCAAAGATCGAGGTCCTCGTCGAAGAGGCCGGGCTTGTGGGCCCAGTGGTCGAGGAAGTGGCGTATGTAGGTCTCGCAGGTCTTGCGGTTCTCGCCGACCAGAGACGCCGCCCAGGGCTGCTGGTTGAAGGTCTGGTACCAAATCTCGTTTACGTGGTCCGGCTCCACCCAGCGCCTCCCGATCCCCGGGTAGGGACAGTTGAAGAAGAACAGACCAGAGAGCCGATCCGGATACTTCCGCGCGAAGCCCTGCGCCACGTAGGCGCCCACGTCATGGCTCACGATCCCGAACCTCTCTAACCCCAGAGCGTCGGCGAGTCCGCGCAGATCCTCCACGTAGTCACCGAGGAGATCGCTCGGAGGATCCGGCAAGCCGGGCCTGTCGGTCTCGCCGAAGCCCCGCAGGTCGGGGGCGACCACGTCGAAGTCCTCCGAAAGAGCCGGGATGTTCTTGCGCCAGACCATCCAGAACTCCGGCCAGCCGTGCAGCAATACCAGGGGAGTGCCGCTCCCCTGGCGGACGTAGTGGATGTTGATACCGTTGGTATCGAGGTACCCGTGGTTCCATCCCGGTCCGTTCACAGCGGCTCCCTGGTGTCGAGTAGAGACCTCAGTTCTGCAGGTTCTCGAAGATGCCCGCGGCGCCCATGCCGCCGCCGATGCACATGGTGACCATGCCGTACTTCGATTCGCGGTGTTTCATCTCGCTCAGGAGCTGGACGGTGAGCTTGGTGCCGGTCGCGCCCATCGGGTGGCCGAGGGCTATGGCCCCGCCGTTCACGTTAGTCTTCTCGAGGTCCATGCCGACCTCCCGGATCACGGCGAGCGTCTGCGCCGCGAAAGCCTCGTTGAACTCGATGAGGTCTATATCGTCGAGGCTCAAGCCCGTGAGCTCCAACACCTTCGGGATGGCGACCATCGGCCCTATTCCCATCACCTCCGGACGTACGCCGCCGACGGCGAAACCGACGAAGCGGGCGAGCGGCTGGAGCCCCAGCGCCTCAGCCCTCTCGCGCTCCATGACGACGACCGCCGCCGCCCCGTCGCTCCTCTGGGAGGAGTTGCCGGCCGTTACGGTGCCGTCCTGCTGGAAGACGGTCGGGAGCTTGGCGAGCTTCTCAAGCGTGGTGTCGCGCGGTCCCTCGTCGCGCTCGAAGGTAGTCTCCAAGTGCTGCGGCTCGCCGTCGTCGTCGACCCAGTTCAGCTCGACGTCGAGCGGTACGATCTGCTCGTCGAAGCGCCCGGACTCTACGGCCTCTTTGGCGCGAGTGTGGCTCCTCAGAGCGAACTCGTCCTGGTCCTCGCGCGAGACCCCGAACTCCTTCGCGACCTGCTCGCCGGTGAGGCCCATCCCCATGTAGACGGCGGGGTTGGTCTCGACCAGCGTTGGGTTCGGGGAGAAGTTCGGCATCTCCAGCGTGGAGGACATGTGCTCGACCCCGCCGGCCACTATGGTCGTCGCGAAGCCGGCCATGATCCTCTCGGCAGCAAACGCGATGGTCTGCAAGCCCGACGAGCAGAACCGGTTGATAGTCTGCCCCGGCACGGTCTCCGGCAGCCCGGCCCGGAGAAGCGACTGCCGGGCGACGTTGTACCCCTGCGTCCCTTCCGGCATCGCGCACCCGATGATCACGTCCTCGACCTCCTGCCGGTCGAGCCCGTCCGTGCGGTTGAGGGCCTCGTCTATGGCGGCGCCGGTCATGTCCACCGGATGGGCGCCGCGCAGGGCACCCTTCGGCGCGCGCCCGACGGCGGTCCTGGCACCCGAGACGATTACGGCTTCTTTCATTCTTCCTCCTTCTTCAGAACGCTTCGAGGTTCAGCCTCTTGGTGCGTGATACCTTCTTAGTTCCTCAGCGGCTTTCCCGTCTTGAGCATCGCACCGATGCGCTCGTGGGTCTTCTCGTTCTTCAGGAGCTCCAGAAACGCTTCCTTCTCCAGCCTGAGTATATATTCCTCGGGGACCCACTGGGCTACCGAGACGTCGCCGCCGGTGAGGACGCGCGCGAGGTGTTTGGCAATGACGCCGTCATACTCCGTAGCGTAACGGCCCCACATCATGGTCCTGATGACTGCGGCCTCGATGGCCGCGCGTACGACCGTCCCGGCGGCGTAGATGGACTTGTCGCGGATGGGCGGGGCGTAGCCATCGGCGAGGTCGAGCGTCTCGCGCTTGGCGGCGTGGATGAGATGGTCGGCGTTCATCACCACCCGGTCGTCCTCCTTGAGAAAGCCCATCTCTTTCGCCTCCAGCGCGCTACCCGAGACCTGCGCCAGCGCTATCTTCTGGAAGACCTCCTGCACGTAGGGGAGCGAGGGCGCCCTGGTGTACATCGCCGGGGAGACGAGCCTGCGGACCATCTCCTTCGTGCCGCCGCCCGCCGGGATGAGCCCGACGCCGGTCTCGACGAGGCCTATGTACGTCTCGCCCGCGGCACAGATGCGGTCGGCGTGCAGGGCTATCTCCGCCCCGCCGCCCAAAGTCTGCCCGTGCGGGGCGGCGACGACCGGCTTGGAGGCGAAGCGAAAACCCATGAGCAGATTTTGCAGGGCGTCCACGGCTTCGGCGATGCTATCGAGGTCCCCTTTCTGCGCCTCCTCGACCATCTCGCCTATGTTTGCGCCGACGCAGAAGTTTCGGCCCTCGTTGCCGATCACGAGCCCAACCCAATCGTCCTCTTCTTCGAGCCTGTTCAAGGCCTCGTAGCCAATCTCGACGACGGCCGCGTCAATGGAGTTGCCTCTGGAGTGGATCTCGAAGCACAGCACCCCGTCGCCGAGGTCGAGGATGCTCGCCGAGTCGTTGCCCGAGATTTCCTTCCCCTCCTCGCGCAACCGGTCGAGCGAGAGCTCCATCGGGTCCTCGCGCACCGGCTCGTACTCCATGTTCACCGGGCTGAACTGGAGCTCGCTCGTCTCCTCCTTCTTGTAGAAGCTCTCGTTGCCCCCATGCAGCATCTCCCTCACCCAACCGGCGACCTCGATGCCTAAAGAGTCCATCTGCTCTACGGTCTCGCCGACGCCGAGGAGGTCCCACATCCTGAAGGGACCTGCCTGCTGGCCGTAGCCCCACTCCATCGCGTGATCCACGTTCTCTAACGTGTCGGAGATCTCCGGCATCCGCCGCGAGGCGTACGCGAGGTCGGGCAAGAGAGTGTCCCTCAGATACCGGGCGTGCCGGTCCTCCTCACCTCTCTGCATTACGAAACGCAGCCGCGCCCCGAGGTCGCCCTGCTTCTGGGCCTCCCCAACGAGCGGCACCTCGGGGTTCTGAGCGGGCTCGTGCTCGAAGGTTGCGAGGTTCAGGACGTCGAAGACGGTCTCGCCGTCCCGCTTGTCGCGCTTGTAGAAGCCGGCGCCGGTCTTGTTGCCGAGGAGGTCTCTCTCGATCATCTGCTTGAGTATCTCGGGCGGGCGCAGTTGCTCCCTCGACTCGTCTTCAGGGACTAACTCGTAGAGGTTCTCTGCGACTCCTACGGCAATGTCTAATCCAACCTGGTCGTTGAGGCGGAAGGTTGCTGTTTTGGGGCGACCGATCAGCGGACCGGTTATAGCGTCTATCTCCTCGATGCCGTAGCCGTTCTCGAAGGCGTAACGCATCGAGTTCATGCCGCTGAAGCTCCCGAGCCGGTTGCCGATGAAGTTCGGGGTGTCCTTGGCGATCACGCCGCCCTTTCCGAGCACCCGTTCGCCCAAGGCTCGCGCATCTTCGACGATGTGCGGGTCGGTCTCGAAGGTCGGGATGATCTCGAAGAGCTTGAGGTAGCGCGGCGGGTTGAAGAAGTGAGTGCCGAGGAAGCGTTTCTTGAAGCTCTCCGAGCGTCCCTCGGCGACCTGGTTGAGCGGGATGCCGGAGGTGTTGGACGAGATGATAGCGTCCTCTTTGGCAAGCTCCTCTACGCGCGCCATAAGCTGCTGTTTCGGTTCGAGCTTCTCGATGATGGCTTCGAGGATCCAGTCCGCCTCCGCGACCCGCCCGAGGTCGTCGTCGAAGTTGCCGATGCGCATCCGCTCCAGGACGCTCTTGCTCATGAGCGCGGCGGGCCTGGCCTTCTTCATCCGCTCGAACCCGCCCTTTACCACGGCGTTCTTGTCCTCGTCATCCTGCGGAGCGATGTCGAGCAGATCTACCTCAAGGCCCGCATTCGCGCAGTGCGCCGCGATCGCCGCCCCCATCGTCCCCGCCCCAAGAACGGCTACTCTACGTATCCTGTGCGTCATCTGACCTCCCGCCTCACGATCTCTCTCGCCCTATCCACCATACCTGCAGCAGACACAACCTCTTACATGCAAACACAGTCCGTATTTCCGCGCCGCCCGAATATCATTCAGCCCCTTCGCTCAACCGTAGATCTCCCGGTGCAGGGATTCGAGGACCCCTTGTACGCGCACCAGATGCTCCTCGAATCTCTCCCGTATCTCGGCATACTTCTCTTCGCCGAGCGGCGTGATGGTGTAGAAGCGGCGGCTCCGGGTGTCAGGGTCCTCCCATTCGCCCGTCACGTAACCCTTCTCCTCCAGCCGCCGCAAGAGAGGATATACCGCGTTCGGCGAGACGCTCATCACCCCGCTCGTCGTCTCCTTGATCCCACGGATGATGCTGTTGCCATACTCCGGCCGCTTCCTGACCATGTGCAGGATCAAAAGCGGAAACACGCTCTTCGACTTGACCTCGCCAAGAAACACCTCCGTCGGCGTCGCGCTCGCCGCCGTACTGCTCATAGGCTCCACCAGTTCGAGTCCTCCAAATTTTTGTCAATTTTGATAACCTCAAGTATGATAACACTCGGGCGCGAGCTCTGAGGGCCGTGCTAGAGTGTTATGGGTAAGGGAGCAAAGGAGGAAGGCTTTGATCACCGACGTTGCCCGATCTTTGGGGACCGATTACTACCTGCTCGAAGAGCTCTTGACGGACGAGGAGCGCGAGATACGCGACAAGGTCCGCGCCTTCGCCGATCGGGAGGTTATCCCGATCATCAACGACTACTGGGAGAAGGCTCAGTTCCCGTTCGAGCTGATACCTAAGATCGCCGAGCTCGGGATCGCGGGTACTACGATACAGGGTTACGGATGTCCGGGGATGAGCCACGTGGCGTCCGTCCTCGTTGCTATAGAGATGGCGCGAGGCGACGGCAGCCTCAACACCTTCTTCGGCGTCCACTCGGGGCTTGCGATGGGGACCATCGAAATCTGTGGCAGCGAGGAGCAGAAGGAGCGTTGGCTCCCGCAGATGGCACGGCTCGAGAAGATCGGGGCGTGGGGTCTAACCGAGGCAAAGCACGGCTCCGACTCGGTGATGCTAGAGACGAGCGCACGGCGCGAGGGTGACGAGTACGTGTTGAACGGGGAGAAGCGCTGGATCGGCAACGCCACCTTCGCCGACCTTGTTATCATCTGGGCGCGCGACGAGGCGGACGGGCAGGTCAAGGGGTTCGTGGTCGAGAAGGACGAGAACGGCCACATGCCCGAGGGCTACTCCACAGAGCTTATAACCGGCAAGATGGGCAAGCGAGCCGTCTGGCAGCCCAATATCTACCTGGACAATGTCCGCGTACCCGTGAAGAACAAGCTAGAGGGGGCGAACTCCTTCAAGGACACCAACAAGGTGCTCACCGCGACGCGCGGCGGGGTCGCGTGGGAGGCTGTAGGACACGCGATCGCAGCCTATGAGGCAGCCTTGACGTACACGAAGGAGCGGGTCCAGTTCGGCAAACCCATCGCCTCGTTCCAGATCATCCAAAACAAGCTTGCGAACATGCTAGCGGAGATCACCACGATGCAACTTATGTGTTTTCGTCTGGCACAGCTACAGGAGCAGGGCAAGATGACCGGACCTATGGCCTCGCTCGCGAAGATGAACAACGCCAAAAAGGCGAGACAGGTCTGCGCCGAGGCCCGCGACTGCATGGGAGGCAACGGGATTCTGCTGGAGTACCATGTCGCCAGGCACCTCTCGGATGTGGAGATCGTCTACACCTATGAAGGGACGGACACTATACAGTCCCTCATCGTGGGCCGCGACATAACGGGAATAGGAGCTTTCGTGTAACCTTCCCTCTAGAGGCTTAAGGGGATGAGCTTCCCGTCGAGCGGGGCGTTCCCTTGTCGTATACGCGTACTGAGGCGGAGGATAGAAGCATGAAAGCGATGAGGCTGCACGAGCTCGAAGGTCCCGAGTCCCTGAGCTACGAGGACGTCCCCGATCCGGAACCGGGTTCCGGCGAGATCGTCGTTCGCCTGCGCAACGCGGCGCTCAACCGGCGCGACGTCTTCGTCACCCAGGGCCAGTACCCGGGCGCGAAACCTGATGCTCTGCCGATAATCCTGGGTTCAGACGGCTCCGGCGAGGTGGCCACGAAAGGCGACGGCGCCGAGGGACCGGATGAGGGCAACGAGGTCGTCATTAACCCGTCGCTCTACTGGGGCGACAATCCCAAGGTACCGGGTAAGGACTATCGTATCCTGGGGCTCCCGGACGACGGTACCTATGCCCAGTTCGTAAAGGTCCCGACGGACCACGTCTTCCCCAAGCCCTCGCATCTCTCGCACGAGGAGGCTGCGGCGCTACCACTCGCGGCGCTGACAGCCTACCGGGCGCTCTTCACGCGCGGAGGACTGCAGGAGGGCGAGACCGTGCTCGTGCCCGGCGTGGGGAGCGGGGTAGCGACCTTCGTCGTGCAGATGGCCTCGGCCGCTGGAGCCAGAGTCTTCGTTACCTCCGGGAGCGACGAGAAGCTTGAGAAGGCCAAAGAACTCGGCGCGGAGGGCGGCATCAACTACAACTCTGAGAACTGGTCAAGGGAGCTCAAGGAGATGACCGGCGGGGTGGATCTCTCCGTGGACCACGTCGGCGGCGAGGGATTCGATGCCCTGGTCTCTCTCGCCAAGCCCGGCAGCCGCATTGTTACGTTCGGGTCTACCGCCGGTCCGAAGGTAACGGTGGTTATGCCCAGGATCTTCCTCAAGTGGCTCGACGTCTTCGGCACCGCCATGGGCAGCCCTGAGGATTTCCGCTCGATGCTAGAGTTCTACGAGAAGCACGAGCTGCACCCGGTCATCAACGAAACCTTCTCCCTAGAAGAGACCTCCGCCGCCATGAACCACATGGAGGAGGCTACAGGCATGGGCAAGATAGTCTTAGATATCCCGGCGTAGCGCTCTCCCCCAGGTCGGCCAAGGAGCATTCCGGGGCCGGAGCTCGACTACATACGGCGGATAGTAGTTAGCGCAAAGCTTGAGGGCGGTGCATTGCAGGGAGCGCCCCTGTTCCCTTTGGGCTCGCCATCGAGGGAGCAGAATGGCTAACATCGGTCCCGGCGAAGTCGTGAGCTCGGTGCACAACTCGGGTATCGACCGCGGCGGTGCGCTGATGATTGCAGAAAAGATCAGTTGGTGCCCCGTTTCCCTTGTCAGAGTCGAGCCTCTTCGTCATCCTCTCAGGAAGCGGGCGACCTGGAAGGGGTCCGAGGAGACTACCGGAACCGCGTAGAGCTCCATCGCGCCGATGTCGGAGGTGCGGTTGCCGGGATCTCCTCTATCCACCAATCGGACCACGGTTGGAAAGCGGGACCAGTCCTCCTCGCTGGGCGGGGCGGGCGGCATGTAGAAGGCGACGTTGAAGGACGAGACGCCTACATGTTTCGTGTAGCGCATCAGAACGTCGGCGAGCAAGCGGCGCAGGGGTTCTCCGAGGTTCGGGCCGAAGAGTACTATCTCCTTTTCCTTTGCGGGCGTAAGGCTGACGAAGCCGCTTACCTGCGCCCGGGCAATCTCCGGAGACGTTTCGATAGCGAGCCCCAGAGCTTCATGTACCTTGTAGAGATCGGAGAAGTAGTCCGTGCCGTACTCGGCCGCGTAGGCAACGGCCGCCCGGCGAAGGCGCTCGACCTTCGGGTAGTGGGCGCCGCGCGCGGCGGTAACCTGGGCGTGTCCGTGCACCACGGAGCTCCCTGCCCGCCAGAGACAGTTCCACATGAGGAAGGGGTACCTCGCCTCCGGGTCGGTCTCTTGAGCCTTGCGAAGCCATTCGAGGGCTACTGAGACATAGTCGACTACCTTCTCTACATCAAAAGCGAGAGGATCGTGCTCGTCGAAGACTATAAGACCGTGGAAGCCGTCGTACTTCGCTACGTTCGAGGCCGTCGTGCAATGTTTTCCGCGGACGCGGCCGAAGACGTCTTCGGGCGTCCCTTCCTCTGGCCGGCAGAACGGGTCGCCCTTTGTACTCTCGATGCCTTCTTTAAGGCTCAAGGAGCCCCCGCCGGCATCGAAGGGGCGCGAGGCGCGTAGCTCGTTGAAGAGGGTACCTTCGAGGGTAATGCGGTCGGTAATACGCATTATCCTCTGCTCCAGTACAGCCTCCACAGAGCCGAAGGTCTTCTCTACCCAGCCGCGCATCCCGTCCGGCACCTCCATACGGCCTACCGCGGGGACCATCTCGAAGAGACGGCCCGCCAGCTCCCTTTCCTCCGGCGGCAACTCTTCTACGAGCGAATCGAGATCGGTTATTCGCTTCTCCGGCTGCTTCAACGGCACTCTTCCGGGTGCTGAACGCAGTAGGGCTCGTCGCCGGGGAGCCTACCGCGGTTGGCGGCGACGAGATCGTAGGCGTGTTCCTGTAAAGAACCTATCCCCGAGAGGTCGTAGAAAGAGAGCGGAAGTCTAACCCCAAGCGCGACCGCGAGCGAGGCGTTGAGCGCGCCCGCGCCCCGCCAGCGACGGCGGGGCCTGCCGGAGATCTCTCCGGGCTCGATGGCCCAGGCGACCTTCTTACAATCCTCCACGCTAAGACCGGCCGAGGCAGGGACGCCGGACTTTTGATAAGGCACCGCCGTGACGCGGCGGTCGCGGTCCAGCGCCCTGACCCAGCGCACCGAACGTGTTCAGAATCCTCACGCCCCGTCGAAGATCAAGACCAACTCCTCAGGCAAAAGCCTCAATCACTCCTCCTAAACGCCTCGCGCTACGTCTCCGACCTCATTGTTGCAGCGAGCGTGGCACGCGGAACGTCGCGCTCCTCCATTCCCCACAGCCCCCGGTAAATGTTCAGGACTAACCGCTTGCAATCTTCGGGAAGGTCCGCAAAGGGAACCTCATGTCCCATCCGCTCATAGGGCGGCTGTCCGCGCCGCATAACGCTCCCCCCTGGGCCGAGCGGCTCTTTGCTCATTGATAGATAAGGATACTCCCCGGCTCTCCTCAACGACAACAATCCCGTAAACACCGCTGTATAACGTTCGGCGGACACGCCGCCGTCGTCGTACGTTCAAACATACCTGGGAACGCCGTCCGGCAGGAGACGTTCGCGTCTATCCGTGAAGTTCATTCTCGTATTGTACGTCTAATACGGGACGAAGTTAGAGGGGCCGGATCTCCGGCCCCTCCAAAAACTAATTGCTGAGCGCCGAGACTAAAGGCTACTTGAAGAGCGGGCCCTTCTCGTCGACGATCTCCGTGCGCGGGTCGTCGTCCGCATCGTTGTTGTCCGCGAACTGTGCCTCCTCAGTTGAACCGGTAAGCGCAGTGGTGGAGGCCATCCCGCCCGCGACGACCTGAGCAACCTCGTCGAAGTAGCCTGCGCCGACCTCGCGCTGGTGCTTGGTCGCGGTGTAGCCGTGCTCCTCGTTGGCGAACTCGCGCTGCTGAAGCTCGGAGTAGGCGGCCATGCCGCGATCCTTGTAGTCGTGCGCCAGCTCGAACATCGAGTTGTTCAGAGCGTGGAAGCCGGCCAGCGTCACGAACTGGAACTTGTAGCCCATCTCCCCGATCTTCTCCTGGAAGGTGGCGATATCCTCGTCGGAGAGCCTCTTCTTCCAGTTGAAAGACGGCGAGCAGTTGTACGCGAGCAGCTTGCCCGGGAACTTCTCGTGAATGGCCGCCGCAAACTTCTCGGCCTGCTCTAGGTCCGGCGTCGAGGTCTCGCACCACACCACGTCTGCATACGGCGCATAGGCGAGCCCGCGGGCGATAGCCTGATCCAGGCCGGCACGCGTCCTGTAGAAGCCCTCCATCGTCCGCTCCCCGGTGAGGAACTCTGCGTCGGAGGGGTCAACATCGCTCGTGATGAGGTCTGCGCCATCGGCGTCGGTCCGCGCCACGAGGACGGTCGGCACGCCCATAACATCGGCGGCGAGCCTGGCGGAGATGAGGTTCCTTACGGCCTGCGCGGTCGGTAGAAGAACCTTGCCGCCCATATGCCCGCACTTCTTCTCCGATGCGAGCTGGTCCTCGAAGTGAACGCCGGCGGCACCCGCCTCGATCATCGCCTTCATGATCTCAAAGACGTTCAAAGCGCCGCCGAAGCCAGCCTCGGCGTCGGCAACTATGGGGGCGAACCAGTTGGTGCCGTTCCTGCCCTCGACATGGTGGATCTGGTCGGCCCGCTGCAGGGTCTGGTTGATCCTCTTGACCACGTGCGGCACCGAGTTAGCCGGGTAGAGACTCTGGTCCGGGTACATTTGCCCGGCGAGGTTAGCGTCGCCTGCAACCTGCCAACCGGAGAGGTAAATAGCCTCAAGCCCCGCCTTGACCTGCTGCATGGCCTGGTTGCCAGTAAGCGCCCCCAAGGCCCTCACGAACGGACGCTCATGCATAAGCTCCCACAGCCGCTCCGCGCCCATTCGGGCGAGCGTCTGCTCGATCACGACCGAGCCCCGCAGCCGCGCCACGTCCTCGGCGCTGAACGGACGCTCGACCCCCTCGAAGCGAGGAGAGTTAAAGTACTCCTCTATCTGTGAAACCTGATTGCCGTTGAGCATTAATCCTTCTCCTTCTTTAGGACTGCATCTCTACTCTTCACCTATATGCATTAGAGACGTACGTGTAGTTTGCATATACCTATTGTGTAGGCCTTTTAGAGCCGTGTCAAATCCTACTCGCTTGCGCCGTCGTGGGCGACGCTCGGAGCGTAGGGCCGCGGGCGGGCGGTGGGCGGACCGTTCCGCGATCGGCAGGATTGGCGGGAAGGATCGGGATCGCTGCCCTTTCTAGTCCAGGTACTCGTAGCCGGGGAGGGTCAGGAACTCGACGAAGTCGTCGTCGGTGGAGATGCGGTCGAATAGCTCGGCGGCCTTGCCGAACTCGTCCCTCTCGTAGCGTTCCTCGCCGACCAGCTCTTTGATGTTCTCCAACTCCTCGGAGAGTACCTGGCGGAACAGCTCGACCGTCACCTCGGTGCCGTCTTCGAGTACGCCCTGGTCGTTGTGGATCCACTGCCACACCTGGGAGCGTGAGATCTCCGCCGTCGCTGTATCCTCCATGAGCCCGAAGATCGGCACAGCCCCGCGTCCCGCGAGCCACGCGGCGAGGTACTGCACGCCGACGTTGACGTTGCTCCTGAAGCCGGCCTCGGTAATGTCCCCCTCCGGCTTCTCCAAAAGGTCGGCCGCGGTTGGGTTCACGTCGTCGCGCTGCTTGTCGATCTGGTTTGCTTGCGGCATCACCGCGTCGAAGACCTCCCGGGCGAGCGGCACCATCCCCGGGTGGGCCACCCAGGTACCGTCGTGACCGTCGTTCGCCTCGCGCTCCTTGTCGGCCCGGACCTTGTTATAGGCTGCCTCGTTCTCCTCCGGGTCCTTGCTCGGGATCTGGGCGGCCATCCCGCCGATGGCGTGCGCCCCGTGCTGGTGGCAGGTCTTGATCGCGAGCAGCGAGTACGCCCGCATGAACGGTACGGTCATCGTGACCTGTGCCCGGTCGGGGAGGAGAAGGTCTTTGTTCCGGAATTTCTTGATATAGCTGAAGATGTAGTCCCAACGTCCGCAGTTGAGGCCCGCCGAGTGCTCGCGCAGCTCATAGAGGATCTCGTGCATCTCGAACGTCGCCAGGATCGTCTCTATAAGCACAGTCGCCTTGATGGTCCCCTGCGGCACCCCGAGCTCGTCCTGCGCCATGACGAAGACGTCGTTCCACAGCCGAGCCTCCAGGTGGCTCTCCATCTTAGGCAGGTAGAAGTACGGGCCGGAGTTTTGATCCACAAGGTTCTGCACGTTGTGGAAGAAGTACAGGCCGAAGTCGAAGACGCCCGCCGGAACCTGCTTGCCGTCCACGAGCATGTGCTTCTCGAAGAGGTGCCATCCGCGCGGGCGCGCGATCAGGACTGCCACGTCCTCGTTCAGCTCGTAGACCTTGCCGGAGTTGGGGTCCTCGTAGGTGATGGTCCGGTTCACGGCGTCGCGCAGGTTTAGCTGGCTCTCCAGCATGTTGTGCCACGTTGGGCAGTTGGCGTCCTCCAGGTCCGCCATCCAGGTAGCTGCCCCCGAGTTGAGCGCGTTTATAGTCATCTTCCGGTCGGGAGGCCCCGTAAGCTCGACGCGCCTATCCTGCAGGTCGTCAGGGATAGGGGCTATCTTCCAGTCGCCCTCACGAATCTCCTTCGTCTCTGGCAGGAAGTCGGGCATCTCGCCAGCGTCTATACGCTCCTGACGCTCGGCTCGCCTCTGAAGGATCTCTTGTACGCGCCCGCTGAACTCCCGCGAGAGCTTCGCTACGAAGGCGACCGCTTCGGGCGTCATTATCTCCGTGAACTCATCCGGGACCGAGGCCGTGAGTTCGACTCCCTCTCCGTACCCCTGCTGTGTCTTACCCATCTACTCGCGCTACCTCTCTCTAGCTACCACGACTCAAAAGCATGGCCACTTTAGCAAGTCGCGGATGGACCCGCCGGAGAGCTCTAGGCGGCAGCGGTCTCCTTCTCACGAGCTATCTCTCGAACCGGCCGCACGTAGACGACGCAGCAGCTAGGGTGGCACTTCCATCTGTAGAGCACCTCGCACTCCCACACGCCGTCGAGCATGATCCTCTGCCCGATATTCGGAACCGACTCTTCGTACCTGCGATCCAAGATCTCATCCGTCTCAGGGTTCCTGTACTGTACCGGTACCATCCGCTTCTCCTTACGCTCACCGACTCCAACGTTGCACGAAGGTTAACAAGCCCCTTGCCATCAGTCCAATTGTTTGCTTGAATCAGTGTTATAAAATTTGTCTATATCGGAGGATATCAATGCTTCTGCGACAGATGGAGTGTTTCCTGGCGGTGGCGCGGTTGGGGAACGTAAGTCGGGCGGCGGAAGAGATGTATCTAACGCAGCCGACTTTGACGGCGCGGATCAAGGCTCTAGAGGAGGAGCTTGAGGATCAGCTCTTTGTCCGGACCAGCCGGGGAATGCGTCTTGCGGAGGCTGGCAAAGAGTTTTTGCCTTACGCGGAGCGTTGCCTGGGGAGCGTTGAGGAGGGGAGGCAGCGTCTCAGGGAGCTTAGGGGGGCCTCTGGAGGTCGTTTGTCGTTGGGAACGTCGCCGGGGGTGAGTACGTATGCACTACCGGCTATTCTGGAGAGGTTCACGGCGGCGCATCCTGGGGTCTCGGTCTCGGTCCGTACGGGACATTCCGAGGACATATTGGGGATGGTGTTAAAGGAGGACGTACAGCTCGGGCTCGCGCGGGCGATGGACCACCCGGAGGTAGAGAGCATGCCGCTGTACGAAGATGAGCTGGTGCTGGTCGTAGATCCACAGCACCGGTTCACGGAGAAGGGGTCGGCGGAGATCTCCGAGGTCGCCCAGGAGCATCTGATCCTCTTCGACCACGCCTCCAGCTACTATGAGCTTACACAGTCCCTCTTCCGGAGCGCCGGCATCCGGGAGTACAGCGCCATAGAGTTGGACAACATTGAAGCCGCGAAGAGGATGGTCGAACACCGCCTCGGGGTAGCCTTCCTCCCCCGCACGGCGGTGGTGAGGAGTGTAGCAGCGGGACATCTCTCCCTTATAGAGGTGGAGGACAGCCCCGAGGTGCAGCGCCCGATAGTAGCCCTCCGCCGCCGGGATACGCCCCTCACCGGTACCGTTAGGGCGTTCCTGGAGGTCGCAGGGAGCATGGGCGACACCCGCAACCGGGCCCAGCTCTCCCCCACCCTGGCTGCCGAGTTTGAGAACCTCCAGCTTATAGACTTGTTTACGTAGGAGGTCTCTAGAGGCAATTCCTTACGAGTTCTGCATGCCTTAGCCTGCTCATGCCGGATGAAGACCTCGATTACGGTCTCCAGATACTTGCCGACCGCCTCTCGTCCAAAAGCTACTCTCGCCTCTAACAACTCAGCGGCCACGGGGAGGAGATAGTGCCGGGCCTCCTCTAAACAGAAGGCCGGTGCTAAGCCACCGAACTCCTGCGATCCCAGGGGCCGGTCACCGCTTGATGTGACCGGTCCGCTCCAGCCGGTAGATGA
>CADCVD010000086.1 GCA_902806055.1 uncultured Rubrobacteraceae bacterium | reverse complement strand
GTAGTAGTCGGAGGCCTGCTTACTACTTGTCGAAGAGGTCCTTGAGCTTGCCCTTCTTCTCCTTGGCGGTGCCGCTCGTCTGGTCCGAGCGCCCCTCGGCCTTCTTGTCCTTGTTGCCGCTCACGGCCCCGGCGGCTTCCTTCGCACGGCCCTTGGCCTTGTCCAGCGCTCCCTCGTTCTTGTCCTGACTGCTGCTCTTCCTGCCCACTAAGCTCCGCCCTTTCCTCGGCTTACCCTT
The DNA here is from genome assembly GCA_902806055.1 of uncultured Rubrobacteraceae bacterium. Classification (GTDB taxonomy): domain Bacteria; phylum Actinomycetota; class Rubrobacteria; order Rubrobacterales; family Rubrobacteraceae; genus Rubrobacter_F. The sequence continues at coordinate 9,069 of CADCVD010000086.1, read as the reverse complement.
CTACCGCCTTAGACCCCGAGAGGGGTGCGAACGTTACGCTATGCAGGACGCGGCCCAAAAAAGTCGGGCTGCTTAGAGAAACCGTTTGGAAAAGCGAGAGCTATCGGGTAACTGCAGCTGCCGGTTGCGCCGGGTGGGCAGCGACGAATAGCGGGCCTTCGTCGCCCCGTACCTGGCCCTCATCCTTCGGCGCGACCAACTTCGCCTGGGCCATGGGCTACGCCACGGGAACTGCCCCTGGGGGCATCCTCTCAGACTTCGGCGGCGACCTCTATGCCTACTCCGTCTTCGCCGCCGTCTGCCTCCTCGCTCTCCTCCCCATGCGACGAGCCGCGTAGACCCTTGCCCGGATGCCCCAACGATGCAAACATACGCTGAGCTGAGTTGCTCATAAAAGCGACGGTAAGGGGAAACGGGATGGACATTAAGGCGGCGGTGGCGTTCGAGGCCGGCGAGCCCCTGAAGGTGGAGACGGTGCAGCTCGAGGGGCCGAGGGTCGGCGAGGTGCTCGTGGAGATGAAGTCGACCGGCGTGTGCCACACAGACGAGTACACCAGGAGCGGGTCGGACCCCGAGGGGCTCTTCCCGTCGGTCTTGGGGCACGAGGGCGCGGGGGTCGTAGTCGAAGTCGGGCCAGGGGTGACGAGCGTTTCCGTGGGCGACCATATCATCCCGCTGTACACCCCTGAGTGCCGCCAGTGCAAGTCCTGTCTGAGCCGCAAGACCAACCTTTGCACCGCAATCCGCTCGACCCAGGGGCAGGGTTTCATGCCCGACGGCACGAGCCGTCTGTCGCTGAACGGCGAACCGCTCTATCATTACATGGGCACCTCAACTTTCGCGGACCACGCCGTCCTGCCGGAGATCGCCGTGGCGAAGATCCGCGAAGACGCCCCGTTCGAGAAGGTCTGCTACATCGGCTGCGGCGTAACGACGGGCATTGGAGCCGTGATCAACACAGCGGACGTGGAGCCGGGCTCCAACGTTGTCGTCTTCGGCCTCGGGGGCATTGGCTTGAACGTCCTACAGGGCGCGAGGATGGTCGGAGCCGATAAAATCGTCGGCGTAGATATCAACCCGAACCGCAAGGAGATGGCCGAGAAGTTCGGCATGACCCACTTCGTAAACCCAAACGAGGTGGAGGGCGATCTTGTCCCCTACCTCGTGGACCTTACGGACGGAGGCGCGGACTACTCCTTTGAATGCATCGGCAACGTGAACGTGATGCGCCAGGCGCTCGAATGCTGCCACCGGGGTTGGGGCGTCTCTGTCATTATCGGGGTCGCGGGGGCCGGGCAGGAGATCTCCACACGCCCGTTCCAGCTCGTTACAGGCAGGGTGTGGACAGGCTCGGCCTTCGGCGGGGCCAGGGGCAGGACGGACGTGCCGAGGATCGTGGACTGGTACATGCAAGGCAAGATCGACATCGACCCTCTCATCACCCACACGCTGGCGCTCGAGAACATAAACGACGCCTTCGACCTGATGCACAAAGGTGAGTCCATCCGCAGCGTCGTGAACTTCTAGGGGGCAATAATGAGCAACCTCAAAACTTCGGGCGCGCACCGCTGCTTCGGCGGGACCGTAAGCTTCCACGAACACCACTCGGAGGCCTGCGACGCCACCATGCGCTTCGCGGTCTACGCCCCGCCGAGGGCCGCGAGCGTCCGGATCCCCGTCCTCTACTACCTCGCCGGCCTCACCTCCACAGAGGCGAACTTCATGGAGAAGGCCGGGGCACAACGGCTCGCCTCCGAGCTCGGCCTGATGCTCGTCGCCCCCGACACGAGCCCGCGCGGCCTCGACCTCCCTGGGGAGCACGACGACTACGATCTCGGGTCCGGGGCCGGCTTCTACATAGACGCCACGGCCGAGCCCTGGTCGGGGCACTATAAGATGTACTCCTACGTCACCGAAGAGTTGCCCGCGCTCGTCGAGTCCAACTTCCCCGCCCGCCCAGACTCCCGGGGCATCTTCGGCCACTCGATGGGCGGCCACGGCGCCCTGACCATCGCTCTCAAACACCCCGACCGTTACCGCAGTGTCTCGGCCTTAGCCCCGATCTCGATTCCGACCCGTGCCCCTTGGGGGAAGAAGGCTTTCTCAAACTATCTCGGCTCCGAAGAGGAGTCTTGGCGCAAGCACGACGCCTCTGAACTCGTTCGGAACAATCCCTTCCCCGACGGCCGCACGATCCTCGTGGATCAGGGTATGGGAGATCAGTTTCTGGACGAGCAACTCTATCCTAGCGTCCTGGAGGAGGCCTGCGCCGAGGCCGGACAGCCCCTGACGCTGCGGCGTCATGAGGGCTACGACCACGGCTACTATTTCATCTCGACCTTCGTGGATGATCACCTTCGTCACCACGAGGCAGCGCTGAACGCCTGAGTATGCAGAATGCCACTGCGCGAATTGGGCTGCTCGCCGACTTGGCTGCCGTCAAAAGACCCAGAGCGCAAGCGGATCCTCTTCTTTATCATCACATTGTTCCTGCAAAACTACTATTCTCTAGAGCGTACCCGGCAGGATTCACACCTGCGACCCGCGGATTAGAGATTCGTATCCTGCCTAGATCGAGACCGCGTTAACTACGCAGTGCCCGTGCCGCACTCCTGGCGTGACGGGTGCGAGAGAGTAAAGCTACCGCCCCGGCGAGGTGTGGTTCCCGCCCAAACTGCGCCGCCAACTCTATGATTCGCTCGGGCTGCGGGCACCGGCGAGCCCAGACGAGTCGATAGCGCTGGAGGGCAGCTTCGAGTGGCGACTATCCGGCTCACGAAGGAAATCTCGGAGTATGCCGCGGCGCTCAAGGAAGCTGAGGAGCGACTGCGCGAGGGAGAGGCCGAGAGCCTGGCTACGGGGTACGAGGTTCCCGTTACGAACCCCGACGGCACGCCGGGTACACTGGTGGTGGACGCCGCAACCGAGCGCCTGGATAGGCTGGAGCGGGAGCTCGGGCGGGTGCGGCGTGAGTTTATGTCTGGCAACGCCACATCGAGATGAGGATCAACCGCCCTCTCGCTATCAGGAAGTGGCTCCCGACGGTGCGCGCGAGGGGGCCGATGCTGCGCGAACTCAACAAGCACCCCGAGAAGAGCTTTTAAGGCGCTGAGTTCTTTTTCTACTGGCCCGGCGTCACGGTCCTTCAGTACTGGCGCTCCTACGAGGACTTGGAAAGGTTCGCGAGGACCCGGATGGCCCGCACCTCCCTGCCTGGCGGCGCTTCAACCAGACCGTGGGCTCGGGTCGCTCGGTAGGCATCTTCCAAGAGACCTACGTGGTCGAGGCCGGACGTCACGAGGAGATCTACTCGAACATGCCAATTGTCGGGTTGGCGAAGGCCACCGAGCAAGTACTGGCAAAGGGCAGACTGGAGACCGCCCGGCAGCGCCTGAGGCGTGGTGAGAACGAGCCTGCCGTCCCCTCACCCGAATAAAGGACAGGTTATAAGTGAAGCGACGCCCCCGAACTCACCGGGGCGCAACCTTCGTTCACGGGATACGTAGATATAAATGAGATATTGAAGCGTACAACGTGATCAGAGGAGACAAAGCAAAGATGCGCGACCCTGGACTAGCCGCTGTTCTAAGCCTTTTGATCCCCGGAGTCGGCCAGCTCTATAACGGTCGCATCCTGGCAGGTATCCTATGGCTCATTATCACGCCGGGCCTGTGGATCGGTACGGGCGGTCTGCTCGGCTGGATATGTCACGTGATCGCCGCCTACACCGCTTACGCCTACGCTCGTGACCATCGCGTACGCCATCCCGCGCGTACTTGAGGTCCGTCCACTCGAAGCACCTCTAGCTCTAAGTTAAAGCACGCGGGCAGTCTTGACGCAGCACCGACGCCTTCTCTGAACTGGATATCAACTCGTAGATGAGAGCCAGCGAGGAGAAAGATGCTCGTAAGCAACTGAACAGCTCACTCGCTAAAAAGAACCCGGTGCCCATCCAAAGGGAAAGGGGAAAGGAGGAGCAGGGCACCGGACAACATTTATATCCTAAACGCATATATCTGTACGTCAAGGGATAAGCTTCGGCTAGCGAGTCAGCCGGTCGCGCAGCCCTCTCACCCAGCGTCCGGTGGCTTGTGGCACGCGGAGCAGCCACCCTTTTAGCCTCCCCTCGGGAGCGGAGCCCGGCCTTATTACCTCCCTGACTTCATGGGTTTCCTGTACACCAAGGAGGAAGGATACGACATCTGTGTTGACCTCGTCGGCCTTCTCGACAAAGACCAGGTGACCTGCGCCGTCGAAGACGCGCAACGCAGCCCCGGGGACAGCCCGGGCCAGGGCGTAGGCGTTGGAAACGGGCACGTAGCGGTCGTCGGAACCGTGAATCACGAGGGTCGGCGCGCTGATGTTCTGGACCCTGCGTGAGGCGTCGAAGTCGGCGCCGGCCCTGGCCTGGCGGAGATAGGAGGAGAGTGACGGCGATAAGGCGAGGCGCGTGCTTACGATCCGGTCGAACTCCTCAGGATGGCGCGTCCGGTAGGCGGCTGAGGTCGCCATCTTCAGTCCCCGGCGCGCGGCTCCCTCGGGACTAAAGGAGCCCAGCCCGAACATCGTCGCGAGCGCCCTCGAGGACATCCCCTGCCCGCCACGGCCGCCGTGGCTCGTGCTAACCAGCACCAAACGATCTACCAGGTCCGGCCTGGTTAGGGCCAGCTCCTGAGCCACAAAGCCTCCCAGCGACGTTCCCAGAATGTGCGCCCGGTCGGCACTGAGACGATCAAGCAACGCAGCAGCGTCTTGGGCTAACTCTGCGACGCCGTGCTTCGGATCGCGCGGGCTGCGGGGGTCGAAGGTTACGACGCGAAAGCGGCGCGAGAGAGCGGGGATCTGTTTGAACCAGCTCCAGCGTCCGAAGCCAAGCCCGGGGATCAGCAACAAGGTGGGACCGCCTCCGTGAACTTCGTATTCGATGGACGAGCCGTCGTGGGTAATCATCTTGGGCATGGCGCAGATTCTACCGCGCCATGCCCGTGCGGCGGCGCCTGATGCTGCTTTCAGGGAGGGTACGTGAGATCAAAACCACTCCCGCTTCTAGCTTACGCGCGAGCAGGGACGACAGTAGGCGCTACCTCCTGGTCCTCGCTCCTACTCCTCGCAAAGGGATATTGTCTCTGTGAGACGCCTGCTCATATCACGAACGTCATCGCAGCAAGCGCAACGGCGTTAGCAGGGTCGAGCCGCCCCAGCGTTACGGCGCTTCCGGCTACGCTGGCATACCCGATAGTCCCAAGCTCGCATGAAGCGCCTTGGCTCGCCCTCTTTGACCGGTGCCCGCAAGCCCCTCCAACTATTTAAGGTCTTCGTCAGTTGCACCGCCCGCGCGTTGTTGGCGAGTACAGGTTGTTGCCCGAGAAGGGTGAGCTTAAGCGAGCTTACAAAGTGGTTTTGGAGCCGTTGAGCGACTGATAGTGACATACCGCTAGAAGGTCTTGGTGACCGCTTCGGCCAGTATAGAGAACCCCTCCTCCAGCTCATCGTCGGTGATCGGGAGCGGCATGAGAGTTCGGATCACGTTCCCATGAGGCCCGGCCGTCAGGATCATCAAGCCCTCTCTCAGGGCGTTGTCCGCCGCTCTTGCGGCGCGCTCTCTATCAGGCGTACGGCTCTCAGGGTCCTGTACGAGCTCCATGGCGGCCATCGGCCCCCGGCCACGCACGTCGCCTATTACCCCAGGGTATCTCTCTTGTATCTTGTGCATAGCATCCGCTGTACGCTCCCCTATCGCGCTAGCCCGCGACAGGAGATTGTCTTCCTCGAAGACCTCGAGCACGGCCAGGGCTGCGGCGCAGGCTACCGGGTTACCGCCGAAGGTGCCGCCAAGACCGCCCGGCTGCACCGAGTCCATGACCTCCGCCCGCCCTATCACCGCCGAGAGCGGCAGACCTCCGGCCAAGCTCTTGGACGTCGTCAAGAGGTCAGGTGCTACCCCGGAGTGCTCGATCGCGAACATCCTACCGGTCCGTCCGAATCCGGTCTGAATCTCATCAGCGATCAGCAATATGCCGTGCTCGTCGCATAGCTTTCTCAACTGCCGCAGATAGAAGTCCGGGAACGGGACGAATCCGCCCTCGCCCGAGACGGGCTCTAAGATGACGGCCGCTAGATTCTCTGCCTCCACCTCGCCTGCCAACACCTCCCGAACCAGATCAAAGCAGCTCCCCTTGCAGCCCTCAAAGCAAAGTTCGTTCTTAGGACAGCGATAGGGATACGGCGCGGGTACGTGATAGACCTCGGGAGCGAACGGGCCGAAGCCCTCTTTGAAAGAGCCGGGTTTGCTAGTAAGCGTCATCGTAAGCAGGGTGCGACCGTGCAAACCGTTTCCAAAGGCCAGCACCGCCTCGCGGCCCGTATGAGCACGCGCGATCTTGACGGCGTTCTCGACCGCCTCCGAGCCGGAGTTGGCGAAGATCGTTTTTTTTGCGAACTCGCCGGGAGCCAGCGTGTTCAGCTTCTCGGCCAGTTCGACGTAAGGCTCGTACGGGACCGCTTGAAAGGCGGTATGAGTAAAATTCCTTACTTGTTCGCTTACCGCTTCGATCACTCGGGGATGCGTATGGCCCACGTTCATCGCGCCGATGCCTCCGGCGAAATCTATAAAGATGTTGCCGTCTACGTCCGTGAGCAGCGCGCCGCGCGCCTCCTTAACGAAAACAGGGAAGGCGTTCGCCCAACCCTGAGACACCGCGGTCCTCTTACGCTCCATCAACGCCCTGCTCTTCGGACCCGGTATCTCCGTCCTGATCCTTGTAGATCCCAGCACGTTAGAGCCCTTCCTCCCTATGCTTCTGACCTTTACCTAAGGTGCGCAGTATACATACAGCCCGTCCCGGCTCGTCTCATCGACAGCGTTTTTCACGGCTTTCTTTCTATGCCAGGTAGCAAGGCATTACGTTTCCCTTAAACGCACCTAACGGACATCTAATACGAACACGCTCTATCCGAGACCGGCTCATTACCCTGTAAAGAAGGCGTTGCTGGTGCGTAAAAGCAAGCACCAACCCGGTTTTGTGAAGAAGGCAGTGTCCAGGAGGCTACGCAGCGAGCGCTCCAAACCAAGCCGGTACTCTAACAAGTAGTTAGATGATAGCTACTCTCGCTTGTACGCCTCTCTGTAGCGCTTCAGTAAGTAGTGAGTCGAAGCTAACTGTCCCGCTCTTTGAGTTTCTCGACGACCTCACGCTTCTCAGGGCTTTCGTCTGGCCCTTCAGAAGCCTCCAAACGGGAAGAGGAATCCCCCTTCTTCACTCCCTCGGGCAACGCGGCACCCGCTTTAGCATCCGCCTCGTTTCTCTTGCGCTCCTCGATGTCACTCCAACGGTTTATTCCCACGCCTTCTCCTTCCGTATATACAGCTCGATCAGACATGATTGATCTAGCGTCCTATACCTTTGGGTATACCCAATATCGGGCTAACCTAGACGATATTGCTCACTCACCTCGCCTCGAAGATGCCGCGAACGTAGCTCCCCCGATAAACGGCTTGATGCGTCTCGCTGTGTGCCTCGTGTAACCTGCAGCCCCTGCCGGATCGCTCCTCGTAGTCAGCCTCACCAATGTGGGTAAGAGTAGTATGCTGATCAACCGAGGGTATACAGAGAGAGCATTAACCGGCTCGCACCCGTGCTTGTCCGGTAGGCTGCCTACTCAAACGCGCATAGATTAGCAAGGCGATTAGCAGCAGCGGGCTCAGGATATCCAGATAGAATATCAACCTTGCGTTATCGGGGTTATAGTTGCCTGCAGCTATGATCTCTACCGCGTGGATCGTGGCGGCACCCAGCAGCCAAATAGAGGTGGCGATCACGGTCGCGGTCCAGAAGTCGCCCCTGATCCAGTAGCAGAGTATCCCCAACGTACCGACCGCAAGGTTCGCTACCGCCACCTCTGTCTGGAACGGGTTGCCCGCGGGCCAGCCGATCGATTCGGCGATCTGCGCAGCGAAGAGAGTGTGCCCGATAAACCCCCACATAGCTCCGAGCCCGACGTTTATTACTACAGCGAGCACCATAACCGTTGACCCGCTCGCAAGAGTGGACGATCATCAGAGCATGAAGCCCTACTCAGAGGATCTACGCAGAAGGATCGTAAAAGCACTCCAGGAAGGAGGCATCTCCAAGTCCGCCGCCGCTCGCCTTTTTGACGTCAGTCTCTCCTCGGGCAAGCGCTACGCGCAGATCGCTAGCCGAGGAGCCTTTCTTGAGCCGAGAAGGGGAGGCGGCAGGCCCCCCAAGGTGGACCAGACCACGCAGAAGCTTCTCGAAGAAGACGTACAAAAGCACCCAGCGGCCACCATCTCCGAGAGACGCCACTTCCTGGAACAGCTCACCGGCAAGGCTTTGAGCGACTCCACCATAAGGCGAGTCCTCAAAAGGCTGGGTTTCAGCCAAAAAAACGGACTGTGGGTGCGACAGAACGGGACGAGTGGCTGAGGGCTGCCTGGAGGGTGATGGTAGCGCGCAAGACGGAGCCAAAGCGGCTGGTGGTGTTCGTAGATGAGATGGGTACCAACACTTCGCTCTCGCCCTTCTTGCGCGCCTGGTCGCGGCGTGGGGAGCGGGCACGCTGTGCGGTGCCCCGTAACCGCGGCAAGAACACCACACTGCTTTCGAGCATGAGCGTGGAGGGGATGGGTCCCTCCTTGGCCATAACCGGGCCTGTCGACACTCGGGTGTTCGAGGCCTACCTGAAGCAGGTTCTACTACCCGAGCTTAATCCGGGGCGGATCGTAGTGATGGACAACCTCTCCTCCCATAGGACGCAGAAGGAGGTCAGGGAGTTGGTCGAGGGAGCCGGATGCGAGTTGCTCTACCTGCCTCCCTATTCGCCCGACCTGAACCCGATCGAAGAAGCCTTCTCCAAGATCAAAGGCATCTTGCGCAAGGCTGAGACCCGTACTCGAGAGGCCCTGGTCGAAGCGCTGGGCCCTGCGCTCTCATCGGTTAGCGAAAAAGATGCGCGAGGCTTCTTTGAACATTGTGGCTACGGCACACCGGTTCAATCGTTATGACTAACGCTGTAGTAGGTAGGGCTCGCGTAATCCCGGTCGCCGATAAC
>CADCVD010000085.1 GCA_902806055.1 uncultured Rubrobacteraceae bacterium | reverse complement strand
CCAACAACCGCCTCGACGTCTTCCGGGTAGGTCGCGCCGAGTAAGAGCGCCAGCTCGCCGCCCTTCGAGTTGCCCACGACGGCGATGCGGTCAGCATCAACGGCGGGCTGGGGTTTCAGCCACGCGATCGCCTCGGCGAAGTACTCCAGGGGTATCTCGGTCAGCTTATGGGGCAGCGGCTCTACCCCGAAGTAAGCGAGCGCCAGCGCCGCGAACCCCTCCGAGGCGAGCGCCTCAGCGCCACCCTCCCTGAGGCCGCCTCCCCATCCGCCGAGGGCAACCACCGTTGGGTGTGGACCAGGCGTCTCCGGGTAGAACAACGTTCCTACCAGGTCTTCCCTCTCGATCGGTTGACGGGATACTTGCACCTAGCTTACGTCTCCTTTACAAGAATACAGAGGCCTTAGTAACGAGCGCCGCCAATCTCGGCAGATCACGGGTATCCTACACGCTCTTGAAGCCACTTTTGGCGAGAATGAGGGCGATGGCGTCCGCTTCCACATGGCGCCTTCGGGCCCGGTTATTCCGCGAACCTTTACTCTGGCACTCATAAGCTAGAGAGGCTTGTATCTCTAACGTTTCACCGCCCGGAGACACAATAATCCTGGCATCCTGGATAGCTTCTCGTACTCCTCCGGGTCCGCCTCCCTGAACCGCTCCGTCGGCGCGGGTTCGAGTATCCTCTCCAACACGAAGCTCGCTTTGATAAGCGTGTTAATCATAGCTCCTAGCGAACGCCGGTATGCCGGCATGGTCACGGGCTCGCCGAACCCGGTGAACTCCGTGTTCACGATCTGCGTCTCGAAGTAGTTCCCCGCGCCGCGATAGACCCGATGAACGAACGTGGAACAGGGATGCTCTACTGAGAAGACCAAGCGCCCACCCTGCCTCAGCACCCTGCGACACTCGCCGAATACCCTATCCCAGTCGCTCACGTAGTCCATAGCCAGCGCGCTGAGCACGAACTCGAAGGATTCGTCTTCTAGGAAGTCCAAGGGAAGATCGAAGTCCGCTTGCAGCACGCTGGCCTTTGTACCCAGTCGCTCTCTCGCTAACCGAACCATCTTCTCGCTGACGGCGAACGCCACCACCTCGGCACCCCTGTCCGCGAGCCACTCAGCGTAGGCTCCGGGCCCGCAACCAGCATCCAAAACCCGCTTGCTCCTGACCTCGGGCAGGAGGGAGAGCGTGGCGGGGCGTTCGTAGTAGGCGTTGGAGGCTTGGTATCCACGAGCGCCGCGTAAGACTCTGCCAGAGCCTCATAAGCCTCTAAAGCTATGGGAACGGAGTCTTGATCAAGGCCCATAGTTCGTTCCTACCCGCAATCTCGGCGAGACAGCTCTCAAGAGATGGATGTTATCTTTGCGATGACCCCCGGGTCCCGCATCGCCGCCTCCCCGACAAGCACCGCGTCCGCGCCAGCATCTCGCAAGCGCCGGGCGTCTTCCACGCTCTTGACGCCGCTCTCTGCAACGAGCGTCGCGCCCGCCAGGCGCGGGGCGAGTCTCTCGGTCGTAGAAAGGTCCACGGTAAAGTCACGGAGGTCGCGGTTGTTGACACCTATTACCCGGGCGCCGGACTCTAGCGCGAGATCCGCCTCAGCCTCGTCGTGGACCTCGACGAGCGGGGTGAGGCCGACCTCGACGGCCAGAGAGACGTAGCGAGCCAGGGCGCCCGCCTCGAAGAGCGCGGCGATCAGGAGTACGGCGTCTGCGCGCTTGCCGGCCTCAAGGATCTGTGCCTCGTCAACGGTAAAGTCCTTGCGTAGAACCGGGATAGCGACGCGGGCACGGGCGGCGTCCAGATCTTCGAGCGAGCCCTTGAAGCGGTCGGGCTCGGTGAGGACTGAGAGGCAGGATGCACCCTCGGACTCATACCGCGCGGCCCACTCGGCGGGGTCGGCGTCGCTTATAAAGCCGACCGAGGGGGAGGCTCGTTTTATCTCGGAGATCACGGAGAGGCCGGGCGAGACGAGCGCCCCCGTGAAGTCGCGTTTCTCGAAGAGGAGCGCCTCCTGGTAGAGGTTGTCGAGGTCGACACGGCTCCGAAGCTCCTCTGCCCGCGCCAGGGCGGCAGCGGCGAGATCGTCAAGGACGGTCGGGCGTTCCTCCCGGCGCCGCATCATACGGCGCCTCCGACGCCCGCGAGGCGGCGGGTCACGCGTACGAAGTCTTCGAGGGCTTCCGTAGCGGCCCCGCTCTCGATGGATCCTTCGGCGAGACGAACGCCTTCTTCGAGGGTCTGGATCATACCGGCTACATAGATCGCGGCGCCGGCATTCAGCAGGATCACGTCTCGGGCAGCACCCTCCTCTTCGCCGGAGAGCACGTCACGCATGACCCGAGCGTTCAGACTGGCGTCGCCACCGAGCAGTCCGTCGGGCGAGTGGCGGGCCAGGCCGAACTGTTCGGGTGAGATCTCATACTCCGTCACTTCGCCGTCGGAGACCTCGGCGGCGAGCGTGGGGGCGGTCACGGTGATCTCGTCTAGCCCGTCCGTCCCGTGTACGACGAGCGCCTTCTCGGCGCCTAGCTCCTTCAACGCCTCGGCGACCGGCCGCACGTAGTCACCATGGAAGACGCCGACGAGTTGGCGTTTTGCCCCGGCGGGATTGGTCAGGGGACCCAGCAGGTTGAAGACGGTCCGAAACGGAAGCTCGGCGCGGACGGGTGCGACGTAGCGCATCGCCGGATGGTGCGTGCGGGCGAACATGAAGCCCAGTCCGACCTCCTCTATGCACCGGCCGACCTCCTCGGGACCGAGCCCTATCTCCGCCCCCAGGGCCTCAAGCACGTCGGCTGAGCCCGCCAGGCTCGTGGCGGCCCGGTTGCCGTGCTTCGCGATCACGACCCCCGCGCCGCGCGCCACGAACGCGGCCGCCGTGGAGATGTTGATCGTACCCTTCGCGTCACCGCCGGTGCCGCAGGTATCGACTACTCCCTCGGGCGCCTTGACCTTCTCGGCGAAACGGCGCATGGCGCGGGCGAAGCCTACTATCTCTCCGACCGACTCGCCCCGTACGCGTAGGGCCGTTAACAGCGCCGCCGTCACGGCCGGGTTGACGGTGCCTTCCATGATCGCCTCAAGCGAACGCTCGGCCTCTCCCGCCGAGAGCGGCTCGCCGGCCGCCGCCTTTCTCAAGGTCTCCCGAAGCAAATCTAGAGACGCCCCAGAAAGTTCTTTAGCAGGTCACGCCCGCTTCGGGTGAGGATACTCTCCGGGTGGAACTGGACGCCCTCAACGGGTAGCTCCTTGTGGCGAACCCCCATGATCACCCCGTCCTCCGTCCGGCTTGTGACCGTCAAGCACTCGGGTACCGACTCGGGCTCGATGACGAGAGAGTGGTAGCGCGTCGCCTCGAAGCCCTGCGGGAGACCCCTGTAGACGCCCTCGCCGTCGTGCAGGATCTTCGCGGTCTTGCCGTGGACGGGCTCCCCGCGCACGACCTTACCCCCGTAGACCTGGCCTATCGCCTGGTGACCGAGGCAGACGCCGAGCACCGGGACATCATCCGGGGCCTTCTCGATCACCTCCAAGGAGACGCCGGCCTCGTTGGGGGTGCAAGGACCGGGCGAGACGACTATTCTATCCGGTTGGAGCGCGGCCACCTCTTCCGGCGAGACCTCGTCGTTACGCCGGACGATGACCTCGGCCTCCAGCTCCCCGAGGTACTGGACGAGGTTGTACGTAAAGGAGTCGTAGTTGTCTATAACGAGAACCTGCATGAGCCTTAAGATTTTAGCAAGCAGAGAGGAGTGTGGCAGATGACCCTGCTCATCACCGAGAACGAGGTCGAGAACCTCCTCGACATGCGCACGACCCTCGACGCCGTCGAGGAGATACTGCGCCAGCACGCCGAGGGTCGCGCTACCAACCGCGTCCGCCGCCGGGTCGCCCTCCCGACGAGCGGCTTGAACGTCATGTTCGCGGGGGCGCCGCAGATAGGGGCTGTCGGGCTCAAGGCATACACCGTCGCCCGTGGCGGCGCCCGCTTCTACACGATGCTCTTCGACCCGGAATCGGGCGAGCTACTCTCGATCATGCAGTCCGACAAGCTCGGCCAGCTCCGCACGGGCGCGGCCAGCGGCGTCGCCACCAGGCACCTCGCGCGTCAAGATGCGAGCACTTTGGGCATCTACGGCGCGGGCTGGCAGGCGGAGAGCCAGCTAGAGGCGATCGCCGCGGCGAAGAGGCTCGACCGGATCATCGTGTACACGCGCACCGAGAGAACGCGCAAAACATTCGCGCAAACGATGAGCGAGAAGATCGGGCAGGAAGTAGAGACTACTCACTTCCCGGAGGAGCCCGCCGCCCAGGATATAGTCGTCACGATGACCTCCTCGAAGGAGCCCGTCCTTCACGGAGAGTGGCTCAAGCCCGGCGCGCACGTCAACGCCGCAGGCTCGAACTTCCTGTTCAAGCGAGAGATCGACCAAGACGTCGTCAAACGCGCGAGCCTCGTCACCATCGATTCCCGCGAGGAGCTAGGCCTGGAGGCCGGTAACCTCCTTCAGGCCGTGGAGACGGGCGTCGTCCTCCCGGAGGCCGTCCGGGAGCTAGGCCAGATCATCGCCGGACAGGTCCCCGGACGCACGAGCCCCGAGGAGATAACCGTCTTCGCCTCTCAAGGCATCGCCCTCGAAGATATGGCCGTCGCACGCATCGTTTACGACCGGGCGATCGAGCAAGGAGTAGGCAGAGAGATAGAGTTCTAGGCGAGCCGCTAAAATCGCGAAGGGAGAGGTAGCATCACCGGTACTCACCTCTGGTGGCAGCACGGTGTTGTGTACCAGATCTACCCGCGCTCGTTCCTGGACTCCGACGGCGACGGCGTGGGCGACCTGCGCGGCATTACAAGGAGGTTAGGTTACCTGCGAGAGATCGGGGTAGACGTGCTCTGGCTCTCCCCGATCTACCCCTCCCCCATGGCCGACTTCGGCTACGACGTCTCCTGCTACACGGACGTACACCCCCTCTTCGGGACGCTCGAAGACTTCGACGTCCTGGTAAACGAGGCGCACCGGCTCGGCCTGAAGGTAGTCCTCGACTTCGTCCCCAACCACTCATCAGACGAGCATCCCTGGTTCGTCGAATCGCGGTCCTCCCGCGACAACCTGAAGCGTGACTGGTACGTCTGGCGCGACGCGGCCCCGGGCGGGGGCCCGCCGAACAACTGGGAGAGCTACTTCGGCGGTCCCGCCTGGGAAAAGGACGTGAACACGGGACAGTACTATCTGCACCTGTTCCACAAAAAGCAGCCGGATCTGAATTGGCGCAACCCACAGACACGGGAGGCGATGTTCGACGTTATGCGCTTCTGGTTCGAGAGAGGCGTGGACGGGTTCAGGGTCGACGTCCTCGCCGCCCTCATGAAAGATGAAGCGTTCCGGGACAACCCGCCAGACCCCGGCTGGCGTGAGGGAGACCCGCCGTTCCTCCGTCAGCAGAGGCTCTACACCGAGGACCGGCCCGAGATACATGAGCTTGTGCGCGAGATGCGAGCCGTAGCAAACGAGTACGACGAGCGGGTCCTGATCGGGGAGCTATACCTGCCCCTAGACCGCCTCGTCACCTACTACGGAGAGCAACTAGACGGCGTTCATCTGCCGTTCAACTTCGGGCTCGTCCTGCTGAAAGAGTGGAAGGCCGGGGCGGTACGCAGGCTCGTCGAAGAGTATGAGGCGCTCCTCCCAGAAAACGCCTGGCCCAACTGGGTTCTCGGCAACCACGACAACCCGAGGATAGAGAACCGCATCGGTCGGGCCAGGGCCAGGCTGGCGCAGATGCTCCTGCTCACCCTGCGCGGTACGCCGACGTGCTACTACGGGGATGAGATCGGGATGCGAGACGTTGAGATACCCGCGCACCTCACGGTAGACCCTGTCGGCAAGACCGCCCCCGGTCACAGCCGCGACCCCGAACGCACCCCGATGCAGTGGGACGCAGGCCCCAACGCCGGCTTCTCGACAGGTGTTCCCTGGCTACCCGTCGCCGATGACTACGCAGAGGCTAACGTGGAGGCTCAGCGCGAAGACTCCCGCTCTCGACTAGCCCTGTTCAAACGCCTGACCGAACTGCGGCGCGAGCTACAAGCCCTGTCCACAGGTTCGTACCGCTCGCTCGATACGAGTAGCGAATCCGTGTTCGCCTACCTGCGCCAGCACGAGGAAGAGAGTTTGCTCGTGGCCCTGAACTTCGGGACGTCGTCTCAAGAAGTGAACCTCGCTAAAGCGGGCAAGAAGGGCGAGTTGCTCTGTTCTACCCTTATGGACCGGGAGGGAGACGTGGACCCCGAACGGCTCGCGCTTCGTCCCGGTGAAGGCGTCGTCGTGCGGCTGCGAGACTGAGCATACAGGCTCGTGAGGCGAGGCGAGGCATCTGTTGCCCGGACGCGGCGGGAGGGCGGTGAGCCCGGTTTGCGGTCGGCACGGCTCGGGGTTGCGGCGATCTTCTTCCTAAACGGCTTCGGGTTCGCGAGTTGGGTCGTACGGATACCGGCGGTGCAGGAGAAGCTGGCCCTGAGCGAGGGTCCTCTGGGGATCGCGCTCCTCGGGGCCGCGGTCGGTCTCTTGATCTCCACCCCGCTCGCGGGTTGGTTGGTCGCTCGGCTGGGCAGCCGTCCCGTAGTTGGCGTGACGGCGCTTCTGGTCTCCTTGGTGCTGCTGCCGCTCGCCCTCGCCCCCACCCTGCCGCTCCTCGTGATGGCGAACGTAGCGGGCGGGGCGACCGCCGGGGCCTTGGACGTCTCCATGAACGCGCAGGCCGTCGAGGTCGAGAAGCGGTACGCGCGTCCGATCATGTCCTCCTTCCACGCCGCTTTCAGCTTCGGCGGGCTCGCGGGCGCGGCCAGCGGCGGCCTCGTAGCCTCTTTGGGGGTCGGCGTGCTGCCCCATCTCGTCGGCGTCGCGGCCCTATCTGCCGTGGCTGCTCTTGCGGCGTACCGGCTGCTACTGCCGGTGAGCACCGACGCGACCGGATCAGGAGAATACGCAAGCCCGGCGTTCGCCAGGCCGACGCGAGGACTTCTGGGGCTCGGCGTGATCTCTTTCTGCGTGCTTCTCGGCGAGGGGGCTATGGCCGACTGGAGCGCGGTCTATCTACGTGGCACGCTGGAGACCGGGCCCGGTCTCGCAGCCGCCGGCTACGCGGCCTTCTCGCTGACGATGGCTGCGGGCCGTCTCGCGGGAGACAGGCTTACGGCGCGCCTCGGGTCCACCCGTCTAGTCAGGGCGGGGGCCGCCGTGGCGGCGGGCGGGCTCGGGCTCGCCCTGGCTACCGGGCACCCTCTCATCACCCTCTTCGGTTTCGCCTGCGTCGGGGCCGGTTTTTCTATAGTCTTCCCGATCGCTTTGAGCGCCGCCGGCAGGACAACAGGAACGTCTGCCGGTCCCGCGATAGCCGCCGTCTCCACCGCCGGTTACTTCGGCTTCCTGGTCGGTCCTCCCGCCATCGGCTTCGTCGCCGAGGCTTTCGGCCTCGGCGCGGCCCTCTTCATCGTAGTCATCCTCAGCGCGCTCATCGTCCCGCTGGCCCGCGCGACAGACGAAACGAAGCCTGACGCCTAGATCCACGCCAGTGTAAGGTGAAACCCGGAAACGGTAGAAGAAAGGAGAGGTTTTGGCCGAGACGTTCGAGAACCCGCCCGAGGTCGGAGGATTTTACAAGCCGCTCGGTAAGGCAGAGATAACGGACCACGACGACGAGAAGATTCGCCTCAAGGCAGGCTCCGCGGCCGTCGAGGTAACCGCCCTCGCCCCGAACCTCTTCCGGGTCGGGATGTTCCCGGAGGGCCGGCCGCCGGACTACGCCTCGGAGGCGATAGCCAAGGAGAGCTGGGAGCCGGTCGAGGCGAAGATAAGGGAAGACGACGGCCTTCTTACGCTCTCCACGGCTCATGCGACCGTCCGTATCACCCTGGACCCGCTACGGGTCTCCTTCGCCGACGGGGAGGGGATAGAGTTCGCCGCCGATGATGGAGAACTCGGCATGGGCGTTGTCGAGCAGCCCGGGACGGACGTCTTCTCGACGCCGCTGGGCAACCCGGTCAGGCTCTACAAGAAACGGGAGGAGGGCGAGCGCTTCTTCGGCTGCGGCGAGAGGACCAGCGGCCTCGAGAAGACCGACACGTACCAGGTCTTCTGGAACATCGATCCTCCCGCGGGCCACACGGCCTCCTTCAACAACATCTACTCGTCCATCCCCTTTACCCTCTCGATGCGCGACGGCAGGGCCTACGGCCTCCTCTTCGACAATACTCACCGCGTCGAGTTCGACCTCGCCCACGAGAACCCGGATCTCTCATACTACGGCGCCGAGGGAGGGAACATCGTCTACTACGTCTTCTGCGGCCCGACGCCGCGAGAGGTTCTCTACCGGTACACGGAGCTCACCGGACGAACCCCGATGCCCGCGCTCTGGGCTCTCGGAAACCAGCAGTGCCGTTACAGCTACATGAGCGCTGACGAGGTACGCGACGTCGCGCGTAACTTCCGCGAGCGCGATATCCCCTGCGATACCCTCTACCTCGACATCGACTACATGGACGGCTACCGCGTCTTCACCTGGAACGAGGAGAGCTTCCCCGAACCCGAGAACCTCATGGCCGAGCTAAAGGAGCAGGGCTTCAACGTCGTCACGATCGTGGACCCGGGCATAAAAGTCGACGAGGGCTACCCGGTCTACGTCGAGGGGCGAGAGAGGGACCTGTACTGCAAGACGCGCGAGGGCGAGGAGTATCACAACATGGTGTGGCCGGGCATCTGCGCCTTCCCGGACTTCACCAACCCCGAGACGCGGGAATGGTGGGGGGAGAACCTCCCGGCGATCCTCGACAAGGGTGTGGCGGGGATCTGGTGCGACATGAACGAGCCCTCGCTCTTCGTCCCCAAGCAGTCTTCGATGCCCGCCGAGGAGGTAGTGCATCCTGGCGGGGGCGAGCCGAAGCTGCACGGTCAGGTCCACAATACCTACGGCTCCCTGATGGCCCGCGCGGTACGCGAGGGCCTCTTGAGGCTCCGTCCGGACGAGCGCCCGTTCGTTATTACCCGCTCGGGGTACGCGGGGCTTCAGCGCCACGCGCTGCAGTGGACCGGGGATAACTCGTCGTGGTGGGAGCACCTCTGGATGAGCATGCCCCAGTTGCAGAACCTCGGCCTCTCCGGCGTGGCGTGGGCCGGGGTTGATATCGGCGGCTTCTTCGACGACTGTAACGGCGAGCTTCTGGCCCGCTTCACGGAGTTCGGGATCTTCCAGCCGTTCTGTCGCAACCACTCGATGAAAGGCACGAGGCGCCAGGAGCCTTGGGTCTTCGGGGAGCCCTACGAGTCGGTTTGCCGCAAGATGATAAAGCTCCGCCAGCGCCTCCTCCCCTA
>CADCVD010000084.1 GCA_902806055.1 uncultured Rubrobacteraceae bacterium | reverse complement strand
CCATACTACGGTTCGTAACGCCAACCTCTCGCATCCGCTGCCGATGACCCCGTCTCTCATGAGCCGGAGCGTCTACTACCCGGACCAGGTAGCGCTCTTCGCCGACACCCTACGGCGCGTCCTTGTCGAAGGTGAGAGGCTCGCCGGGGTATCTTCGCTTCGGATACAACGCGGCAAGCTCTTCCACACCTCCAAGCTCCCCGGAGTCGGGCTAAAGACTCGCGCCCGGGTACTCGCGAGCGGGCTGCTCGACTCGGAGTACACCTACGAGAACCTTGCAGGCATCCCCGGCATCACCGAGGCCCAGGCCCGCACGATCGCCGAGGCCGCGGAGAAGGACACGAACCCCGAACGGACGAAGGTTCGTGTCCCCTAGCCTCTATGGCTTCGTCAAGAGCCGAGAGCCCGTAACGCCCGAGGAGGTCGCCCGAGAGTTCCTCACCTCTACGCAGAAGAGTGGCGATGCCCGCGCTTTAGTCGATGAGTTGCTCATCGAAGACCCACGCTTTCTGTGGGATGAGGGGGCCTTGCGCACTGTAGACGCGGCTTCTCTGCCTCTAGCCGACGCGCCATACGTCGTGTTCGACATCGAGACGACGGGCTCGTCGTCTGAGAAAGGCGCTATAACGGAGATCGGGGCGCTCAAATTAGTAGGCGGGCAGGTGGTTGACGAGTTCGCCACTCTGGTAAACCCGGGACGTAGCATAGAGCCCTTCGTCGTAAGGCTGACCGGGATCACTGACCGCATGGTTGCAGACGCGCCGTCCGCCTCCGAGGTAATGCCCCTCTTCGAGGAGTTCGTCGAGGGTTGTGTACTCGTCGGGCACAACGTCCAGTTCGACTGTTCGTTCGTCGCGGCAGCTCGTGCGGCTAACGGTCTCCCGCCGCTCCCGAACCCTGTTCTCGACACCTTGAAGCTCGCCCGCACGCTCGTGCCGGGCCTCAAACGGTATCGTCTAGCCTCGCTCGTCTCGCACTTCGGAGCGCGAACGGCGCCGAACCACAGGGCTCTCGCCGACGCTGCGGCGACGGCCGAAGTCTTCCTGAAACTCTCGACGCTGCTCTCGTCGGCCGGGGTGAAGAGTGTCGGCGAAGCGGCGTCGCTGAAGAAGTCGGGCGCGAAGATCAAGCCGCAGAAAGGGCATCTCGCCGAGCACCTTCCGCGCACGCCGGGCGTCTATTACTTCTTGGACAAAGAGGGGACGGTCCTCTATGTCGGAAAGGCCAAGGATCTCAAGGCCCGCGTGAGGACGTACTTCAACGGCGGGGACGGACGGCGAAAGATCGAGCGCCTCGTGCGCGAGGCCGCCGAGGTGCGCTACGAGGAGACTAAAGACGAGCTTTACGCCCTGATCTTCGAGGCTCGTGAGATAAGGCGACTACTCCCGCGCTACAACTCTGCTGGTCGGGGTGAGAAGGCGAGCTGGTTTATAAGACTGAATTTGAATGAGCCTTACCCGATTCCCGAGAGGTCGCCGGAGAACGGTTCACGGGACGGTACAACCTACCTGGGCCCCTACCGGAGCGCTAGCGTACTGGACACCTGTGTCGAGGCGCTCGGCAGGATCTTCCCTCTCAGGCGTTGTTCCGGCGATCGCGAGGGTGGCGTCTGCTTCTACGGTCAGATGGGCCGCTGCGCCCCCTGTCTCGGGATGAGCGAGGAAGAGTACCGGGCTGAGGTGATCGGGGGGCTTACCTCTCTCTTGCGCGGTGAGGGCGGCGAGGAGCACCTTCGTGCGCTCGTCGAGGAGCGCGAGCGGCTGGCGGGTGAGCTGGAGTTCGAGGCCGCCGCCCGGCTTCGAGACCTTATCTGCGGCATCGAGCGCATCCGTCTGACGCGTGCGGTCGTAAGCGCCGAGGGCATACAGGCGGTCGTCGCCCCTTCGACCGAGCCCGGCATGATCGAGGTCTTCGCCCTCTCCGAAGGTCGCCTCGTCGCTCACGCAGGCTTCGAGCCCGGTGATGCGGTCGGCCTCACCCTCTTCGCCGAAGAAGTCCTCTCCAGTGCCGGTCCGCCTCTCGGTGGGAAGGGTGCGGACGAGGCCCGGGTCGTCGCTGCGTATCTCAGGCGTCGGCAGACCCCCCTTGAGGCTGTACGCTTGCGGGGAGCCGGGGACCTGGTAGAGACAGTAGGGAAGGTGGCCGGCAAGGCCGCGGGGGCGACCGCCGGGGCATGATAAAATAAGCGTCAAGATGTTTAGAATTTCGGGGTAGTCTTAAGGGACGGTTAGCGGATATGGCACAGGGCGTACAGGGCACCACTCGCAGGATACTTCTGGTAGACGACGAGCCCTCGATCCAGAAGATGCTCGTCCACGCTCTGGAGCGGGAGGGTTTCCAGGTACATGCGGTGGGGGACGGGGAGGCGGCGCTGGAGGCGTTCGAGTCTTACGAGCCGCACATCATCATCCTGGACATTATGTTACCGAAGATAGACGGTACGGAGGTCTGCCGCAGGATTCGGGCGCAGAGCGACGTTCCGATCATCATGCTTACCGCCAAGGACGACGAGATCGACCGAGTCGTAGGGCTGGAGCTCGGGGCTGACGACTACGTTACCAAGCCCTTCGCGGTCAGGGAGCTGGTCGCCAGGGTACGCGCCATCATGCGCCGTGTCGCCGTGCCCGCCGGGCAGCGCCAGGACGAGCTCTCCTACGACGGTCTGAAGATCCACCTGCCGAGCCGCCGGGTTGCGGTAGTCGGTGAGGAGGTGGATCTCACGTACACTGAGTTTGAGCTTCTCGTAACGCTCGCCTCTAACCCGGGCAGGGTGTTCTCACGCAGCACGCTCTTGACGAGGGTTTGGGGCGATGAGTTTCGTGACGAGCGCACCGTAGACGTCCACATCCGCCATCTCCGCGAGAAGATCGAACGTGACCCCCGGAACCCCGAGTTTATCCACACCGCCCGGGGCGTGGGGTATGTCTTCCGTTAGAGACAGGTTACTCCCGAGGCACAAAAAGCCCCGGAACATCGCCGGAGGCAGAGGGCCTCGCCAGAGCGGAGCGCGTCTCGAGCAGGTACTTTTGACGTGGCTAAGAGAGCTCGGTGAGCGCCTGCGCCGTTCCCGCGTGAGCATACAGATCTGGCTTACGCTGCTCTTTCTGTTCGTAACCGCGTTCGCCGCCGGGACTGCCTACTCGATCATCTACCCCCGGCTCGAAGGTATCCTGGTGCAGTCAGCCGAGGCGAGCTTCAACCAGGCGTTCGAGAACCTGGAGGACGATATTGCGAACACCCCTCAGCTCGACCAGCAGTATATAAACACCTACGCGACTACTCGCGGTCTGAGCTGGGGCATAGTCCGCCTCGGAGACAGCGAGGTTCTCATGGGAAACCCGGACGAAATCGACTCTGAGGCTGTGCAGATCGCGCTCTCAGAGGGGAGGCCAGATACAGAGCTCAGGGAGGTCGAGAGTGGCGAGCTCCAGGGACAGACTCTCGCGACCTACGCCGCCCCGGTAGAGGTGCCCGGGGAATCAGAGGCCGCGCTCATTTTCACCAGGTACTACACCGAGAGCGACATCTCCACCGTCACCTCGGACCTCAGAAGAATCAACAACTTGGCGCTTCTCGCGGGAGCCCTGGCGCTCTTGATCGCCGGCTTCTCCGGATACGTGGTGGCGAACCTGCTCGCCCGTCGTTTGAACCGGCTCGACGTCGCCGCCCGCCGTCTCGCCGCCGGCAACTTCGAGGAGCGCATCACTACTAGCGTCGAGGATGAGATAGGATCTCTGGGAGAGACGTTCAACGCTATGGCCTCCTCCTTGAAGGGCGCCTTCCGGCAGACTCAACAGGAGAAGGCTCGCAGCCAGGTCGTCCTCGACGGCATGACCGACGCGGTGGTCGGCGTGGACCGAGACCTCAACCCCACCTTCCTGAACCTCCGCGCCCGCGAGCTTCTAGAGAGCTCCGACTCCCAGTTCCATGACCGCCTCCAGCAGGTCCTCGCGAAGAGTCGCTTCTCCGGCCAGATCACCGAGCCCGAGGCCCAGGCGGGGGACAGAATCATCGAGATCCGGGCCGCTCCCCTGGAGGACGGCGCTCTAGCTATCCTGCGCGACGTCACCGAGCAACGTCAGATCGAACGCGCCAAGGCCGAGTTCATCGCCAACGCATCCCACGAGCTGAAGACCCCCCTCTTCGCCCTCTCAGGCTACCTGGAGATGCTCGAAGATGAAGAAGACGAGACGATCCGAAAGGCCTTCCTTGAAGACATGAGAGCTCAGACCGAGCGTCTGAAGAACCTGGCCCGCACCCTCCTTGACCTTTCTCGCCTCGACGCTAACGCCGTGACGTTTCGCCTAGAAGAGGTAGACCTTGAGGAGCTTCTGCACGAATTGAGACGGGACTTCGCCTACACGGGGCGTGAGATTCGCATCTATGCTGAAGATGGCGTCCCGTCCGTGAGGACGGACCCTATACAGCTTCACCGTATGCTCGCCATCCTCCTTGATAACGCTCTTAAGTACTCGGGCGGACGCGAAGGCGGCCAGCCCGTGGAGATTGACCTGCACCGCGAGGACGGACACGCCCTCGTGAGCGTCGCCGACCGCGGGTGCGGGATCCCCGAGACAGAGATACCTCATATCTTCGAGCGCTTCTACCGCGCCCAAGGCTCCTCCCGCGCCGACGGTACAGGTCTCGGCCTCGCCCTGGCCGGCGAGATAGCACACCACCTCGGTGGCGACATCCGTGTTCAGAGTGAGCCGAACCGCGGTAGCACCTTCTCTGTGGAGCTTCCGCTCAGCACTCAGCCCGGCGAGTAAATAAAGTTCAATATTTTCTTAGTTTTTATTAAGGTTTCCTCTACCGCTACGAAAATTGGTTCTGTAGAATAGGAGCGGGGCAGCAGTTGGTTCGTGGATTCTCCCCCCTCCCCGCGAACCGAGGCTGTCCCTTTTTCATGCTCCGTTAACCTCTACGCAAGGTTTAGCCGAGTAAGGGTGGAATCCCGAACAGTAGGAGAAGCGGTCTTACTGGGGAGAGCAGGAAGCCGAGTACGTAGCTACCCCCGGGTAGGAAGGTAAGTAGGAAGATGACCAGCAGTATCTGGGGGCCGTACTGGTTCATGAAGCTAACGAAGCCGTCTAGGGAGCGTGGAAGGAACGGGAAGAGCACCTTCGAGCCGTCGAGCGGGGGGATGGGGATCAGGTTGAAGACGAACAGCAGCGCGTTGACGAATGCCACTCCCAGGATAGAGGAGAGCACAAGCTGGCCCTGAAAGGGTGCGAGCCTTATCAGGACGGCACAGAGAGCTACTATCGCCAGGTTTGCGGTAGGTCCGGCGAACGCGACGGCGACCGGGCCCCACACGCCTCCCCTGAGCCTCGCGGGTTGAACCGGTACCGGACGGCCCCAACCGAACCCGGCCAGCACGATGAGCAGGCTGCCCAAAGGATCAAGGTGCGACGCCGGGTTCAGCGTAACTCGTCCCATACGATAGGCGGTGTCGTCGCCGAGCAGGTAGGCTGAGTAGGCGTGGGATGCCTCGTGCAGCACGATTCCGATGAGAGCCCCGACTAGCAGCGCCACCGCCGCGAGCGGGGATCGTTCGAAGAGCAGGAGAAACATTACCCTACTATGTTACGTGAGTAAAAGGGCTCCACCGGGGAGGTGGGGGAGGCGTAACGCGCGCTCAACTAGCTCTCGATACCGAGATCGTGACGTGGTTACCCGCGTCGGAGGTATAGGAGGCGAGTTGTGGCTTCAGGACCTGCGCCGAGTCGGCGACGCTCCCGAGCTCCGTCGTCCCGGCTGTAACGGGTGATTTCGGCCCTACGCCGTCGTCCAGGTCTTGCACCAGGGAGACGGAGACCCGCACGTTCGGGTTGTCGGCAGGCTTTATCTCCACGACGCTCGCGCCCTTCTGCAGCACGGGATCCGGGCGTATCGCGGTGACCACCCCGGTTACCGGCGCGTAGACCGTAGAGCCGGATGCGGCCCCGATGTCGAGGGCCCCCGTGGCAGGACCCTGTCGGCCAGCGGAGTCCATCACGTAGTATTGGATCTTCTCCGGGGTCGAGCCGCTCGTAAAGAGGCCTGTAACGGCGCTCGCCGAGAGGCTCTTGCCGTGAGGTGAGATCTCCACGAGGCTCTCACCTTCCGGGTGGTAGCCGAGGCCTGTTATGTCCTCTGGACGTATAGGAGTAGAGATGCCGACCCCGGCGACGGCGCCCAGCACGGTGTCCGGCCCCGCGTTGTTAGGGTCTATCGGCAATGCTCTGTCTCGCGCCTCTGAGGACTGCACGAGCACCGCGAGCACGAGTGCCGTGAAGCCCAGCACAACCGCGAGAACGGCTACTATCCTCCGTCGCCGGTATACGCTCATCTTACTGGACCTGCGCGCCGCCCGGCGCACGACTGTAGTGTCGTAGCTGGCAGGGGCGCCAACCGGCCGGCGGGAGACAGGCCGAATCTGGGCTCTCGCCGCACCGGTCCTAGTCGGCCTTGGCCCAAGATGTTGGGTTCGTTGTGCGCTGCCACCGTGCATGACGGTGCGAGATTATACAGAAGGGAGGCCAGGAGTGTAAGCGAGCCTACCCGCAACCCGGCGGCTGGTATATTTTCTACGAGAGTTGGGCACGTAGGCCAGAATGGGTCTCTACCCGGCGCCGGAGAGAATGTGTCAGCCAAAAAGCTAGTTGTCTCAACCTACTTACAGTACATATTCATCGCCTTGAGCGCGTTGCTCCTGTTCGCGTTCGTCCGGCAGTTGGGCGGCGTTCTACTGACGTTCCTCCTGGCGGCTGTTCTGGCTTACGCGCTCAACCCCTTGGTGAGAATGCTCGAAGCGTGGCGTATACCGAGAACACTCGCGGTTCTAGGAGTGTTTTTGGCGCTCGCCGTGGCGGTGCTTACGGCGTCGCTGGTCCTCATACTCCCCGCGATCAGCCAGGTGCAGGCGCTCGTACAGAACCCGGAGCCCTTGATCGACGGGGTGGCGAGTCTGGTGGAGCGTACGCGAGAGTTGCCCTATGTGGGGGAGCAAATCTCCTCCGTAGATCAGGCGGTTCTCTCGGAGTTCGTACGCAACAATGCGCCTTCGGCGGGGCAGGTTCTAGACGGCACTCTCGGTTTTATAGGAGGCGTCTTCGGCATTTTCGGCACTATACTCAATCTCCTTCTTATGCTCATCGTAGCCATCTATCTGCTGCTGGATAGAGAGAGGATCACAAACGCCGCGCTCTCCGTGGTGCCGGAGACGGTGCGGGAGCAGACCGTGGAGCTCTTCCACGTCGTCGAGGATATGCTCGTAAAGTACCTCAAGGCGCAGCTCTTGCTCTGCGCTATTATGGGGGCCCTGGGATGGGCTATCGCCTTCTTTACTTTTCGCGACTACGCGCTCTTGATCGGGCTGTGGGTAGGCGTCATGGAGATCATCCCGGTCGTCGGCGCCTTTCTCGGGGCGGTCCCGGCGGTAGCTATAGCGCTCTTCGCGGGCGGGCTGGATCAGGCTCTCCTGGTCTCGGCGCTTTTCCTCCTCGCCCAACAGCTTGAAGGGAACGTCCTGGTGCCGCGTGTTATGGGCGGCTCCGTAGGCGTACACCCTCTCTGGGTGCTCTTCGCAACCCTGGCCGCTACCGCTCTCTACGGTATAGTCGGTGCGATCTTTGCCGTGCCCATAGTAGCCATCGTTGTTGCTACACTACGCTACCTGCGCGAGACGCTGCTCTTCGAGCGCTGGCGCAAGGCGCTCGTTACCAAAGCCACCACCGAAGCTTCGACCAATATCTCATCAGAGGAGATGGCAGTCGCTCGGGGCTCTACTAAGGATGAGGTGTAGACATGAGCCTGCCACACCAGGAGGAGCCGCGCCGGACGTTCTCTTACAAGGATACATTTCGGCGCCTGATACGGCCTCTGGCCCGCCTCCTTTCAGCGATGCGGGTTCGCCCGGACTCCCTCACTACAACAGGATGGGTCCTTGCGTTGGCTGCCGCACTCCTCTTCGCCCTTGGTTATACGAAGATGGCCGGCGCCGTAATGCTCTTCGCGGGGCTCTTCGATGCCCTTGACGGCGCGGTCGCCCGCGAGTCGGGCAGGATGAGCGCTTTTGGGGCTTTCCTCGATTCCACGCTGGACCGCCTCTCCGAGTCGGCGATCTTTGTAGGCTTGGTCTTTTTCTACGCGTCTTATTCGCAGCCCTACGAGGCCTTGCTGGCTGGCGTAGCGATGACGTTCTCGCTTATGACTTCTTATACGCGAGCTCGCGCCGAAGGCCTCGGTTTCGAGTGTGAGGTTGGCCTCCTTGAACGCGCGGGACGCGTGGTGATCCTCTCCCTCTTCTCCATCGCCGGATTTCTTACCGTTGGGATCGGTCTCGTCGCTGTCGGCGCTCTCATAACCACTACCCAGCGTATCCTTTATATTCGCCGCCTTACAAAGACCAAGGAGCAATAATCCCGTCATGCCGAAGAAGGTCGCAACTGCTCCCAACTCGGCGAAAGACTATGCGGCGAAGATCTCTCACGAGGTTTCCCGTCTCGCCAACCGCAGAGGGCAAAACGCCCCGAGACCTTTTGGTGACCCTGCCTCCGGCACCGTACTTATCGTGGAGCCGCCCGCTGCAGAGACTGTTCGAACTGTAGACGCCCTTCGCCGCAGCCTTGCCGCCGTGAAACTCGACCGAGCCTATGTCACCTGGGCTCCTCTAAGTCTCGAAGAGGTACTCGCCCTAGAACCTACCGTGCTCGTCGCGATCGGTCCGGGTGCCGCCCGCTCCGTAGACTCTCTCAACTACCCGCTCGCTAAAGCAACCTTCTCGGCAGCCCCGGAGGGTTTTTGGTTCTCCTGGACCGAAGGGACAGCCGGGCTCAAGCTCCCCGCCCTCGACCCTGCCCTGGACGATGCCGATGCCAAGCGCCGCTTCTGGCGGGCTTTCCTCAGCCTGCGCGCCCTCACTCGTGAAGGAGGGCCTAACGTAGGGTGACAACGTCCTTGGCGTCTCCCTCGAGCAGGTTCGCTTTACTCATCGCAACTTTAGGTATGGCCGGTCTCCCGACCTTTTGCTGTTCCTCTCGTTCCTGTTTCTGGCGAACGCCTTGAAGATTGGAGCGGCTGCTTCTTTAGGCGTGGCTCTCGCTCGCCGCGTGACTTCGCCGGCTGTAGCCGCCCTCGTAGCAGTTCTCGCCGCCGCAGCCGACCTGCTCAGCGCCCTCGCCGGCCCTACCAAAGCCCTCACTGAGAGCATAGAGAGAGGCGAACCGTCACCAGTCATCGACCTCCTTGACCTCCTGCTGTTGCTCTTCCCGACCTTCGGTAATCCTATCGGTTTCGCCCTCGGCGTCTCCGATCTTCTCTTCCTCGCGCTCTTCGCTACGGCCTATCGCCTTGAAGGCCTGCGACCCCGTATGACCCTCGCTCTCGGTTGCGTCTCTATACTCATCGCCATGCTTACCGGCCTACTCTTGAACCACCCGCTTCCAGCCTTGCCTTTTATCGCCCTCC
>CADCVD010000083.1:5839-9514 GCA_902806055.1 uncultured Rubrobacteraceae bacterium | reverse complement strand
ACCGAGATCTGTGGCCTCGGGCCGTCGCAGGCCCTCGCTGGGCTGGGGCTGGGCGGCGGCGGCTGGGAGGCTGCCAACGTCAGGATGCTCGTGACGGGTAAGGTCGAGGTCGCGACCGGCACCTCGCCCCACGGTCAGGGTCACGAGACGAGCTGGTCCCAGATCACGGCCGACGTGCTAGGGGTCACCCCCGACGACGTCGACGTGATACACGGCGACACAGACGCGGTTCCGTTTGGCCGCGACACCTATGGTTCCAGGAGCCTTGCCGTAGGCGGCATTGCGGTGTGGCACGCTGCCAATAAGGTCGTTGAGAAGGCCAAGAAGATAGCGGCGCACATGCTCGAGGCCGCCGAGGACGACATCGAGTTCGAGGGCGGCAAGTTCAGCGTGGCCGGCTCGCCGGACCAGAACGTCTCTATACAGGACGTCTCTGGCCAGGCGTATCTAGGCGCCGACCTCCCGGAGGGGATGGAGCCGGTACTCAACGAGAGCATGGTCTTCGATCCGCCCAACTTCACGTTCCCGTTCGGCGCGCATATCTGCGTAACCGAGGTGGACACGGAGACCGGCGGCGTGAAGATCCGCGACTATATCGCGGTAGACGACTGCGGACCGGTCATAAACCCGACCATCGTTGACGGCCAGTTACACGGCGGCCTGGCGCAGGGCATCGCGCAGGCCTTGTACGAGGGGGTCATCTACGACGAGGACGGTAACCTCATAACCGCCTCGATGGTCAACTACATGATCCCCGGCGCCCCGGAGTTGCCGAACTTCACCCTGGACCGGACCGTAACCCCGTCCCCGAGCAACCCGCTGGGGGTCAAGGGCGTCGGCGAGGCAGGGACCATCGGCGCGCCGCCAGCGGTTATCAACTCCGTCGTGGACGCCCTCTCACCGATGGGGATCAAGCATATAGACATGCCAGCCTCGCCGATGAGGGTGTGGAAGGCTATTCAGAACGCCCAGGGCAAGCAGTCCGGCGACAGGCAGCAGGACGCCTCGCTGGAAGCCAGCGGCGCCGACATAGAGCAGGGAGGTGATGCGTAGTGATACCGGTAGCCTTCGACTACGAGGTCGCGGAGTCCGTCGACCACGCCATAGAGCTGCTAGGACAACACGGCGACGAGTCCAAGCTCCTGGCGGGCGGGCACTCCTTGATACCGATCATGCGCCTCAGGCTGGCCGCGCCCACGGTTCTTATAGACTTGGGCCGCCTGGAGGAGCTGCGCTACGTGCGCGACGAGGGTGACCACCTGGCGATCGGCGCCCTAACCCGCCACCGTGATTTGCTCTTTAATGACCTGATCAAGGAGCACTGCGGCATCGTGGGCTATACCGCAGGGCTGTTGGGCGATCCGTCAGTCCAGCACCGCGGTACTATGGGAGGCACCCTGGCCCATGGCGACTCCTCCGGCGACATGCCGAGCGTCATCACGGCGCTCGAAGGGGAGATCGTGATCCAGGGTCCCGACGGCGAGCGGACCCTCAAGGCGGCAGACTTCTTTCAGGACTACATGATGACGGACCTGGGCGAGCAGGAGGTCGTGACCGAGGTCCGGCTTCCTAAGCTGTCCTCCGATGTCGGCTGGTCATACAAGAAGTTCGCCCGTCGTTCGCAGGACTGGGCGACGGTGGGCGTGGCGGCGGTAGTGGAGCGCTCCAATGGCTCCATCAACTCCGCGCGCATCGCCCTGACTGCGATGGGCGCCACACCCCTGCGGGCGAGCGCCGTAGAGCAGGCCCTCTCCGGTGCCTCTGCCGACGCCGTCGCCGAGGCGTCCGAGTCCGCCGATGAGGGTACCAGCCCGGCCTCCGACGACGCGGCCTCGGCCGAGTTCCGGCGTCACTTGGCGCGGGTGTGGACCCGGCGAGCTGTAGAGGAAGCCCTGAGCCGTTGAGCGAAGCTGTAAACGGACGCCGGGGGGCTTTGCCTCCCGGCGTTTCGCGTTCCGGCGAGATGAGGGAGAGGCTGCGCGAAGGGAGCTACCTGGCCGGCGAGGGGCTTGCGACGGCGATCTTTCTGGCCCTCAAGCTTGAGAAGCCGCTCTTTCTGGAAGGGGAGGCTGGGGTCGGCAAGACCGAGGTTGCGAAGGTCTTGAGCCGGATGCTAGAGACGCCCCTGATACGCTTGCAGTGCTATGAGGGTATAGACGTCAACCAGGCCGTCTACGAGTGGGACTACGCCCGCCAGCTTCTGCATATCCGCACGGCCGAGGCTCTAGGCACGACCGGCGGGGACCGCTCACGCCTTGAGGACGAGCTGTACACGCGCCAGTTTCTAGTGAACCGGCCGCTCCTTCAGGCGATCGAGCACAAGGGCGAGAACCCTCCGGTTTTGCTCATAGATGAGGTGGACCGGGCCGACGACGAGTTCGAGGCTTTCCTCCTGGAGATCCTGTCTGACTACTCGGTGACTATCCCAGAGATCGGGACCGTGCGAGCCGAGCGCCCGCCGGTCGCCATTCTGACCTCGAACAGAACCCGTGAGGTTCACGATGCCCTCAAGCGCCGCTGCCTGTACTTCTTTATAGACCACCCGGACGTCGAGCGGGAGGTCGAGATCGTACGCCTCCGGGTCCCCGACGCTGAAGAGAGGCTCACCCGGCAGGTCGCGAGAGCGGTGCAGCGCCTGCGCGCGATGGACCTCTACAAACCGCCAGGTGTGGCCGAGACCCTGGACTGGACCGAGGCACTGGTAGCCTTGGGGGCTAAGGAGCTTGATGAAGCCCTGATCGAGGCGACGATGGGCTCGGTCCTGAAGTACCATGAAGACCAGCAGAGGGTCCTGCTCCAGTCTCTGAACCTTCTTGCAGGGAGTTGATGGCGTCCGAGACCGAAAACGCGCTTCCTATAATCCGGATGGCCGTCGTCTTCGGCCGTCTCTTGAGGAGGGCCGGGCTCGCGGCGGGGCCCGACCGGGTGGTCGGTTTCGCTAGCGCCCTGGAAGAACTCGACGTTGGGAATCGCGACAATGTGTACTGGGCCGGGCGGACGACGCTGTGCTCCCGCCCGGAGGACTTCGAGATGTACGACCGGGCATTCAAAGTATTCTGGGAGGGTAAGGAGGGCCTGAAGGTTCCCAACCCGCAGAAGAAGCTCTCGATTACCCTGTCCCCGGACTCCGTGCAGCCTCCCAAGAAAAGCGCCGAGAAAAACGAGAAGGGCGACGAGGCCGTGAAGCTCCGCTATAGCCCAGTGGACGTCCTCCGCAAGAAGAATTTCGCGGATGTAACGCCTGAGGAGTTCGCCGAGCTGTACAGACTTATGGCGGACCTGAGCCTCGCCGGGGCGATGAGGCGCTCGCGACGCCTGGAGCCCGCTCACAGGGGCCGCTACGACGCGAGAAGGACCTTACGTGCCGCGATGCGTACGGGGGGAGAGCCCATGCGCCACCGTTATCGGAAGGCCAGAGATCGGCCTCGGCGGGTCGTGCTACTCTGCGACGTCTCCGGCTCGATGGCCTCCTACAGTCGGGCGCTCCTCAGGTTCATGCACGCGAGCGTCGCCTCGGGCGAGCCCGTGGAGGCCTTTGTTATGGGGACCCGGCTCACGCGCGTGACGCGCGAGCTGTCGACCCGCAACCCCGACCGGGCGCTGCGCGAGGCTTCCAAAGCGATCGAGGACTGGTCCGGGGGGACCCGGCTCGGGGATACCGTCAAAGAGTTCGTG
>CADCVD010000083.1:0-5739 GCA_902806055.1 uncultured Rubrobacteraceae bacterium | reverse complement strand
CATGGCGACCGTGATCGAAGGTCCCGAGGGCTCTCTGGGCGGTAAGCTGCTCGTCACCCCGGACGACCATGAGGGCGGCGCGGGCAACGAAGACCTAGACAGGGCGATAGTCGAGGCGGCCAGAGGGCTACTCGAGGGCGGAAAGACCGAGACGCGCCACTTCGGACCCAGGGGCCAGCGCCGCATGGAGGACGTCGCCGTCTTTATTCAGAGCTTCGCGCCGCCGCCCAAGATGTACGTCTTCGGGGCTATAGACTTCGCCTCCGCCGTCGCCAGGGTCGGCAAGTTCATGGGCTACCGCGTGATCGTCTGCGACGCTCGGGCCGTCTTCGCTACGCGTGAGCGCTTCCCTTCTGCCGATGAGGTGGTCGTCGCTTGGCCCGACGAGTTCCTCGAGACGGTCGAGGTGGATGCTCGAAGCGTCATCTGTGTCCTCACGCACGACCCCAAGTTCGACGTGCCGGTCCTGAAGGCGGCGCTGGCGACGGAGGCCGGGTACATCGGGGCGATGGGGAGCCGCCGGACCCACAACAACAGGACGGCGCGCCTCAAGGAGGAGGGGATCTCCGACGAGGAACTGGAGCGTATCAGCAGCCCCATAGGCCTGGACATCGGGTCTCGCACGCCGGAAGAGACGGCGATAGCGATAGCGGCGGAGATCATTGCGTTTCGCACTGGGCACGCGGGCGGGCGGCTCGCGGAGCGGTCTGGCCCGATACACGCGCCCGCGCCGGATATGGCCGACTCACCGGACGCGAGAGACGCTGCAGGCGCAGAGCGGGGTGCGGCGGGGGCGGCTCGAGACTACAGGTGAGCGGGGTGTCGGCTATTCTGCTCGCGGCGGGGGCTGGAAGTCGGTTCGGAGGCGGAAAGCTCTTGGCAAGGTTCGGGGGGCGTACCCTGATCGAGGCTACCCTATCCGGCCTGCGCGGGGCTCCGGTGGATGAGATAATCGTGGTGGTCGGGCCTGAAGGGGAAAGGTTGCGAAGCATCAGCGCCGCACACACGGCCAGCGTGGTCGAGAACCCGGATTGGGCCGAGGGGATGTCTACCTCGGTTCGCGCCGGCCTGCAGGCGTGCGCGCCAGACGCGCGCGCTGCTGTCGTCGCCCTGGCGGACCAGCCGCTCGTGGGCGCGGGGGCGATAGGACGGCTCGTCGAAGCCTTCGAGAGCGGGGCGCGGGTGGCGGTGGCGACCTATGGTGGAGAGCAGCGCAATCCGGTGCTCTTCGCCAGGGACGTATGGCCGTTGCTGGAGCGCGAGATGTCGGGAGACAGGGGGGCGAGGGCGGTCCTTGCCCGTCACCCGGAACTGGCTACGGAGGTGCCTTGCGATGACGTAGCGGACCCGGCGGATGTGGATACTGTGGAGGACCTGCGGCGTCTGGAGGAGTTGGAAGCTCCTGAGCATGGCGGGACAATCGGTCAAAGGAGGAACTGATGAAGCTAGAGAACGAGTTTACGGTCGACGTGCCGGTCGAAGACGTCTGGAACGTGCTGCTAGACCTGGAGCGTATAACCCCTTGTCTTCCGGGGGCCTCCCTGACAGACGAGACGGGCGAGCGCGAGTACGACGGGGCGATGAAGGTCAAGCTCGGCCCTGTCACCCAGCAGTACAAGGGCACGGTAAAGATCCAGGAGGCCGACGAGTCCGCGCACCGGGTGGTGCTCAGGGCGGACGGCAAGGACGCCCGGGGACAGGGGACGGCTTCAGCCACCATCACCTCTACCCTGCATGACGAAGGGAACGGCAGTACCCGGGTGCGCGTTGAGACCGACATGCAGATCACGGGGCGTGCGGCCCAGTTTGGTCAGGGTATCCAGCAGCAGGTGTCGGAGAAGCTTCTGGGCCGGTTTGCCGATTGCCTGGAGGAGGAGATCGTAAACGGAGGGGCCGCCGCTGCCGCCGCAGGCGAGCAGCCGTCCGCGAACGGCTCGTCGGGAGAGGGACAGCCTCAGGCCAAGAGCTCCGAACAGGGAAGCGCTCAACAGGGAAGCTCCAGTCAGCAAGAAGAGGTCGAGGCGCTGGATCTCGGCGAGGCGAGCCGGGGGGCCGTCATGGAACGGGTCAAGCCTCTGGTACCTGTGTTGGTCGGCGTCGTCGCCCTGATCCTCGTGGTCCGACTCCTGAGAGGCGGGGGCGGGGGAGGACGCTCCTCGCATGGCATGCGCTTCGGCGGGTCGCTCGGCGAGATCGAAGTGCGCCTAAGATTCTAGAGGGTCTGCGGGCGGCGAGGACCGTAGAGCGCAGCGGCTCCAGTCGACCCGATCCGACACGCTAACAGACGACTATGACGACGAGGAGCACGCCGGGGTTATCCCCGACGTGCTCCTTTTTGGCTGAAGGGTTGGCGAGTTACGCTCTCCGCTAGGGACCGGCGACCTACTTGCCGCTCAGCTTGCTCAAAAGCTCGTCCGCCTTAGCTACCAGACCCTTCTCCCGGGCCGCCTTGGCTACAGAGTCGTACACCCAGTTGTTGGCCTGAGCCTTATCCAAGGCTTTGGCTACCGGCCCTTTATCTCCTTGGTTGGTTCCCTGGGCTTGGGGAGCAGCCTGTTCTTCCGCGGCTCCACTGAGCCCTTCCTGTTCTGTCGTTTCCTGCGCCGTTTCTTCTTGCTCTCCGCTGACCGACCTCATCAACTGCCGTTCGTTGACTGCCCTGAATAAAGGCTGCTCGTCCTCGGGTCTTCTCTCGCGTACTGGCAAGTGTGCACTCCTTTCCCCGGTGATGCTTACATCCTGCTTTATACTCCTAAAACCACCCCGGCGCAGGGCCGTTCGGCCGCAACGCTATCTCAGAGCACGACGTTCCTAAGAGTTGGACTCGCGATGTGTTCACCATTAGGTCCGTCTCCTGAGAATGCGATGTCGACCTGAGCCTGCCCGTCGTCTCTCGCTCCCCGGGGTGTCGGACCCGTTACTTACGGGCGTCTTTGAGGATCTCGAAGATCTCGCTTATAAGAGCCTCGCGCTTCTGGGGCGGGAGATCTCTGGGGTGGATGGTCTGCTTGTCGGACTGAAGGTTGCGGAGGTTGGCCTCCTCGGCCAGGTAACGGTCTATAAGGCGCACAACGGCCTCGACCTTCTCGCGAGGGAGTCCGTCGCCGCCGCGGGTTAGCCTGCTCCACATGCTTGATCGCCCCTTCTCCTGGCTACTCCTGTCGGGCTAGATTATACTCGCCGACCCTCAGGCGCGCGGCGGCAGGATCATCACCAGGGCTCCCGCAAGGGCGATGGCGGCGCCGAGGATGTCGTACCTGTCGGGCCGGAATCCCTCGACCAAGATGCCCCAGGCGAGCGCGAGCACTATAAAAATGCCGCCGTAGGCGGCGTAGACACGACCGAAGGCTTCAATCGGTTGCAGGGCGGCGATCACGCCGTAGAGGGCGAGTATGGCGGCGCCGACCAGCGCCCAGAGCAGAGGTTTCTGTTCACGCATCCATCCCCATACCAGATAGCCACCGCCTATCTCGCACAGACCGGCCAGCACGAACAGACCTCCGACGATCAACAGCTTGCCCATGCCTCTCCTCTCCATTCTCTTGGATCTTCGGTTTGTTAGACTTGGCGCGAGGCGGCGCGGCGGGGGAAGGTCTGCTCGCGAGCGGGGGCGAAGCCGTCGGGATGTCGCCAGGCATAGGTAATAATGCGTAACTCCTTCTGGTCTATCTCGACCAAGTTGAAGCTAGAGGGACGTCCGGCCCGGATCCGGTTGGAGATCGTACCGGCGGTAGATACCACGAGGCCGGGGGCGCTCTCCTCGACGGTGTGTACTGCCTCCTGGTGATCGTGGCCGCAGAGGATCAGCTCGGCCCCGAGGGAAGCGAAGGACCTGAGGGCCTGCCGAGTGTTGGCGAGACCATGACGCCCGGACGTCTCGCCCCTTACGGGATTGTGGTGGATCATGACTACCCTGGCGGCGTCCGGGTCCGCCCTTGAGAAGGCCTCCTCAACCTTCTGGAGGTCGCGCTTGTTGACGTGCCCTATTACGCCGAGGTCCCTGAAACGGCGTGTGAGCGAGCCACGCGAGATACCGTGCGCGGTGTTGCAACCAGCGATTATCGCTCCCGGGACCTCGAGCGACGGGTTGAGCTCCGGGGAGATGTACCGCATGTATTTGGAGTACTTGAACTCGTGGGCTGGTTTGCCGAGAAGTCCGAAGTTGAAGTTGCGGGCCACCGCACCCATCCAGCGGATATCGTGGTTACCGGGGATTACGATGACCGGCGCGGTCCTTCGCACGTCGTCGAGATAGGCACGAGCCCTGATGAACTCCGAGTTAGTGCATCGCTGCGTAAGGTCGCCTGAGACCGCTACCGCGTCCGGTGCAAGCCTCGTTATGCTATCTCTCAGCGAAGCCAACTGCGTCGCCACCGCCGGCCTACCGAAGTGCAAGTCAGAGGTATGCAGTATCTTGGTCACGGACGAGAAGTCTATCTCAAACGAGAGCCAGTTATCAGAACCTCAGGGGCACGCTGAGGCTAATGGTTGCGAACGAATAGCTGAACGGCGAGCGGAATTACAGGAGAGGTCAGCGGCTCTGTCTCCGGATAGCGAGGGTGCGATTAGCGGCCCGCCGAAAGCGGACCTCTCTACTGAACCTCTTCCAGAAATCCGCTCAGGGCGGCGCTAAACTTGTCGGGGGATTCGAGGTTTGAGAGGTGGCCGGCTTTCGAGAGGACGACGTGGCGGGAATCAGGGATCTTCTCAGCCATCTTCGCCATTATCTCCGGGGTAGAGAGAGCGTCATCTTCGCCGCCGATTACGAGCGTAGGGGCTTTGATGTCGGCGAGCATGCCGGTCGAGTCGGGGCGATCGCGCATCGCGCCCAATGCGGCGACGACGCCGTCGGGGGAGCTTTCGAGGATCATGGCGCGCACGTACTCGACTACGTCTTCCTTGTTCTTCAAGGTGTCGGGCGCCAGTAGGCGCTCCATCTGTACCTTCGGCAGGACCTCTATACCTGCTTCGGCGACGCGACGGGCGAGCTCACGCCTAGCCTCTCTCGCCTCCTCGGGGTCCGGGTCGGGGCGGGTATTGGCGAGGAGCAGCGCGCTCACGCGCTCGGGGAAGAGCGAGAGGCAGGCAAAGGCTACGTAGCCGCCCATCGAGAGGCCGCCTAGAACGACCTTCTCGAGGTGCAGCTTGTCGAGAAGTTCCACGACTCCTTGAGCGTAGTATCGTACGTCGGGTTGCGCGCACGGGCGGGGTGAACGGCCGAAGCCCGGATAGTCCGGCGTGATGACGCGCCGGTGAGGGGCTAGAGCCTCGACCTGCGGGGCCCACATCCGACGGTTCAGCGGGAAGGCGTGGAGCAGTACTATCGGGTCTTTGGGCCCCTCCCCGCTTTCGCTGTAGGACATCGGCCCGCCGCTCGTTCGGTAACCCGCCATGATCCCGCCCCTTTCGTTCTCTTAGCTCTTCTCGCGTACACTAACATCTCCCCTAAAATAAGACCGTCGTGAGGATACTGTACTCGCTTCTCCTGGTCGGGGTTACTATGGTGTGGGGCTGGACGTTCGTCGTGGTTCGGGACGCCATCGCCGTATATGGCGTGCTCCCGTTTCTGACCGTACGCTTCGCGCTGGCCGCTCTCGCCCTCGCCCCCTACACGATACCGAGAGTCTCGCGTCGTACCCTCGCCGCCGGAGCGGGAATCGGGCTCGTTCTGGCCCTCGCATACCTGTTTCAGACAACGGGCCTGCTCTTCACCAGCCCGACGAACTCAGGGCTTATCAC
>CADCVD010000082.1 GCA_902806055.1 uncultured Rubrobacteraceae bacterium | reverse complement strand
ATGGACGAGCGGGTCGCCGTAGACCTCACTCGTCGAGGCAAGCATGAAGCGGGCACCTCTGTCTTTCGCAAGGTCCAGGGCATTGTGGGTACCTAAAGAGCCCGCCTTGAGGATCTCCAGAGGGATGTGTTCGAAGTCCTTCGGGCTCGCGGGGGAGGCGAAGTGGTAGACCTCCTCCAGCCTCCCTGGGTGGTCGAGCCGAACAGTCACATCACCTTCCACGAATTCGAAGTCGCCGTCGTTTTGCAGGTGGCTATGTTCTCCGGGCTTCCGGTGAGCATGTTGTCTACACAGACGACCTTATAGCCCTCCGAGAGGAGCCGCTCGCACAGGTGGCTCCCTATAAACCCAGCGCCGCCCGTGACCAGCGCCCGGGACTTCTCAGCCACGCCCGAAGCCCCGGTAGAGGAGGCCGGATACGGCGGCAGATCCCGAGTCGAGGGCGTTGCGGCCGTCCACAAAGAGCCCCTCTTCGAGCCCGACATACCCCGCTCCCACGACCCCTACGTTGAATTCCTCTGCCAAAACTTCTCCCGTGGTCCGTGAACTGCTCGCATTCCTTAACTTACTAGATCCTGAACGAACTTTCTGATTTTCCACGCGCTGCTAAGAGGCCCCGCCAATAGGCGAGTAGCGTATGCATCAAGAAACGGTGGGAAGGTTGTTGAACCACTCTGAGAGCTTCCAAGTATGAAAAGTTTCTAGTCTATTGGCGGAAGCTCTAAGCTATAGCGCGAGTCAATGTCTCGAAAGGTGTAGGTTTGGTTTCTCTGTTCCTTTGAGGGCGTCCATCGCGAGGTAGCGCTTCAGCGCTCACTCCTCCTCAACGCTATCTCGGTCGCTAAGATGCTCGCACTTCTCTCGTTAAGGAAGCCCCCAACCGCCCTCGTCCTCCTCTTCACCTCTTTAAAGAGGCACTCGAGCATGTTCGTCGAGCGTATCAGGGCGTGGTGGATTCCCGGGAAGTTCAGGTAGCTCAAGGCGTACCCTATGCCCGTCTCGAAGACGGAGATCGCCTTCTGGAAACGCTTTCTGTGCAGTTCGACGAACTCCTTGGCCAGAGCCAGCGCGGTCTTCTGGCATCTTACCTTGAAGATGCCTTGAGACCCTCGGCTACCTCACCCATGCCTTCGTCGGCACGCGAGAGAGCACGTTGCGCTCGAAACGTACCACGCACCACTGCCACTTAACCCACGGTAGCTCTTCGGCCACTGCCGCTTTTATGCCCTCGTAGTCATCGGAGACTACCAGCCTCACGCCTTTTGGGCCCTGGTCGGTGAGGCCCCACAGCAGCGAGGTGTCGTAGGCCACCCCCTTCTCTGAGCCGGCCACCTCCTCCACCGCCAAAACTCATAAGCAACTCGTCGGCAGAAAGCTATACTGGGCGGCATGAAACGATCGATTCCTGTTCGCCTGCTTTTAGACTTTCTCCCCACGTGGGTGGCACGCCCCCCACTCGCTGTCTGGGCATTGCTCACCGGGGCGTTGGCGCTGCGGCTGGCCATCGCGCTGCGTGACCTGGATGTCGTCGACCGTCTGTTCATCCCTGACGACACCTACTACACGCTGTCCATCGCGCGCTCCATGGCGGGCGGCACCGGCCCAAGCATCGACGGCGTCCACCTGACCAATGGTTTCCAGCCGCTCATCGCCTTCCTGCTCATGCCCGTCTTCGCGGTCTCCTCGGACCCCGATGTCGGCCTGCGCGCCGCACTCGCGCTCCTATCGGTGGTGGATGTCGCCAACGCCGCCCTGCTTGGTGTGCTCGCCCACCGCCTCGGCGGCCGGCCCGCGGCGATCTTGGCCGTGGCTCTGTGGGCGTTCTCGCCCGTGGCGATCGGCAACGCCCTCAACGGGCTCGAGACCTCCCTCGCGGTCCTGTGCCAGCTCGCACTTGTGGCCGCGTGGTGGCGCTTCCGCGACATCGGTGCCGCGCGCTGGGCGGTCCTGGCCGGCGCCGCCGCCGGGTTAGCGCTGCTGGCCCGAATCGACTCCGTATTCCTCGTCGCCGCGTTCGGGCTATTCGAGCTCCTGCGGGGCTCTTGGCGTAGCGTGGCCATTGCTGCGGCGACGGCCGTCTTCGTCGTCGCCCCCTGGTGGCTCTACAGCCTCGCCCGCTTCGGTTCGCCTATCCCCGAAAGCGGCGGCGCGGTGCTTGAGCTCGTCCGCGTTCACCGGAATTTCTACCTCGATGTCCCGGAGCAGCTCGGCTGGGCGGCCGGGTCGGTGCTCGGCGCCCCCTTCATCGACTCCGCCACCTTGCGCGAAAGCCTCTATTCCCTGTCGGCGCTCGGCGTCCTTGCTTGGATCGTGCTCGTGGCGGTGATGGGACTCGCCCTGTGGTGGCTCGGCGCCCTGCGACGTGACCGCCTGCCTTTGCTCGGGCTGGGCGTACACGCTCTTGCGGTGCTTACCTTCTACACGCTCGTGGTGTCGGCGGTGTGGTTCTTCGGGCGCTATCTGGCGCCGGTGCAGGCTGCCGTGACCCTGCTCATTGCCGTGGGCGGCGCCGCGCTATGGCAGCGGCGAAGCCATATGGTGCCACGGATCGGGCTCGCGGCCCTCGCCGTGCTGGCCGTCGTGGGCGTCGTCAGCTCGTTGTCGCTGCTCGTCACGAACCCGCCAGTTAGCCCCGATGTCGAACTTCACGGCGCAAAGGGCTACCGGGAGGCGTCACGCGACATCCTCGCCCTCGCTCCCGACGGCGCCGTCATCGGCTCGATGCAGAGCGGTGCGCTCAACTACTATGCGGGCGACCGCGTGCGCGTGGTGAACCTCGACGGGGTCGTCGACCAGGAGGCGGCGGAGGCGCTGCACTCCGGGCAACTCGCTGCCTTCGCTCGCAAGCGCGGCGTCACCCACCTGGCGGATTGGCCGTTCAACGTCGCCCTGATCGCGACGCGCTCCGGAGACCCGAACTTCCATCCCGAGCGTCTACGCATCCTGGGCTTGTCGCGCAGCCAGGGCAGAGATGACCGCTTCGGGCTGCTCGCGCTGGAGCACGAGGGCGTGAAGGGCGCCATGGA
The DNA here is from genome assembly GCA_902806055.1 of uncultured Rubrobacteraceae bacterium. GTDB lineage: Bacteria > Actinomycetota > Rubrobacteria > Rubrobacterales > Rubrobacteraceae > Rubrobacter_F. The sequence continues at coordinate 6,673 of CADCVD010000082.1, read as the reverse complement.
GCCTGAAACCCAGGCGTGGGCGGCAGAGGTCGACGAGGCGGAGCGCATACACTCGCGCTAGCAAGAGATGGCCGCCGAAAGCCTCATTCTCTCGGCGAATTGAGGACGAAGCTCGCTGGCAATCTAGGGGAGGAGGCCCGGAGACGGCGCAGCGAGAACTGGCAGTTTTGAGGAGCCGCGAGGGTCGCTCAGAAGAGCTGGAGAGGGTTTGTACTATTGGGCTATACGGTTATCTTGACCCGCTGTCTGGGCGCCATCGCGAGGCGGATATCGTCCACATGCTAAAACGGAGCGCATGCTCGAGTCCGATGACTGGAGAACGTGCTGGTCGGTAATAAAGGAAGGTGCTTCAGAAGACCGGCCGGTCACAGAGGATGCGCTGATGAGCGGATGGGGTAGACACAACCGGACTCTACGGCAAGTTCGATGATGGTGAGCGCTACGAAGTCTCGGGCGCGATGGCCTTCTCGATCGGTCCGAAGGAGAGTACCCGTCGCCGTTCGCAGGACCGAGGAAAGGTTTTGGAAGCCTTGTACACTCCCGATTTACCATCTGCTAAAGGGAACCCTGCTCGGCATCCGGCGAGCGACTCAATAACTTCCGGATCCTTCCGTAGGATGCTTATCCCTCCACGTCGGTCCCGGCGGATAGAGATCTACGATGGACGACGCAGGGGAGACCCACAGTCGACGACTCTGTGGTGGTCGGTTGACTAAAGGTAGGAAAAGTGCGAGATGAGCTGCACCCACCACCTATGAATCGAGATCGGCTTCTAGGAGCTCTGCTGCCGCGCGGGCGGGGCGTGGCTTCCACCAGTAGTACCCCTGGCCGTAATCGCACCCCAAGGCACACAACTCCGCCGCCTCCAACTCGGTCTCCACGCCCTCGGCAACCGCCTCAAGTCCGAGGGCGTGTGCCAGCGTTGCTGCGGCGGAGACGATTGCCGCGCTCACGTCCTAGCCCCTCGAGTATCGAACAGTCGATTGTGAGGTCTTTAAACGCCACCTATAGCGGTATGCAATGACATTGGACCACCGAGCCTTCCCCTGTTTGGTACCGGTGTGCCGGGAGTCCTGGTGAACTCCTTGTCGCTCTCCACAGTTAGCGTAATAGAGGTGGCCCAACTGCAATGACTACCGCTATAGTCGGGAGCCCCTACTGACAGCGGTATTCGCAATGATTTACCCCTTCCTGAATTTATCCCTTCCTGAGAGGGAGCTTCGCAGGGGAAACGGAAGATATATCGAGCAGGTGAAGGGGCTGGAGGATCAACGATACTGCACTCTGCTGTGAGGACGGCGCTAAGGGCTTTGAGGATGCCCTTGAGGTCGAAAGAGAGCGAACTATTCTCTACGTAGTAGAGGTCCATGCAGACCATGTCTTCGCAAGAGAGGTTGCTCCGGCCGCTTATCCAGCCAATAGCCGGACATCTCCGGGGTGGCCGCGAGCCGCTTTTTGTGGAACTCGCCCATCCGCTCGAAGTCTCTCAAGCTTAAAGCATTACCCGCCAGGTGACGAACAAGGCCGTGAACGCCACCCCCAAGCCACCGCTGACGAGGAGCCATACGTAAAGCGCTGGCCTGCTACGCGAGAGTATAAAGCCCAGGACGAGGAAGAGCGGGAACGTGCCGAGCATGAAGCGGGGTAGGCCCATCAGGGGGGCAGTGAGAGGCGGCGTGAGGATGGGTATCAGGCTACTGAGGGAGGCGTACACGGCGAGCCCTGGCGGTAAGAGGACGAAGCACGCGCCTACGAGGAGTATTAAGAGGACCAAAAAGCCCATGCTTGCGGCATTGTAGACTCCTAGCGAAGGTTCAAAAGACGGGTCGAAAAAGAGGGCTGCGGGGTCAAGGAGCCACCTTGCGCCTTCCCCGGCTCTGACCCAGGCCGTCAAAAGGGCGGTTCCGGGGTCGGTGAGCGTCCGGCCAAAAGAACGTTGCTGTTGCACGAAGATCAAAGGGTCCCCAAACCGGATCCACAGGAAGGTCATGTAACCAACGAGACCCGACGGGACGAGAGCCAGCCCCAACATGCCCCGCCACCCGAACTCTTGGCGGTGGCGCAGCCACTCGTAGACCAGGGGTATGAGCAAGAGCACCCCAGTGTTGCGCGTGGCGGTAGCGAGAGCACCCAGAAAGCCCGCGAGCAACAGGTTGCGCCGGACGTGCGCCGCCCAAAAGGAGCCAGCGGTTAGCGCAACGAACATCGCCTCGGTGTACACAGCATTCAGGAAGAAGGCCGTAGGGAAGAAGGCAAAGGTTAGCACGGCGGCACGCGCGGCCTTTACCCCATAGAGCTTCTCGGCGATCCGGTACAGGAAGTACATGCTGAAGGCGGCGGCGGCGAGGGAGATGAGCACGCCCCAGAGAGCTGGCCCACCGCCCAAAGCCGTCCCGGCACGCACCGTTAGCGGGAACGCGGGGAAAAAGGCGGTGGTAGTCGGGATCTCAAGTAGGTAGCCCTGGGTAGCGATTACCGAGTACCATACCCCGTCCCAGAGGGCCCAGTAGTTGAGTATGCCGGTCGCCTCGCGCAGGGTGGGATCCAACTTCACCGCCCGCGGCAGCATGGCAGCCGCGAGCGCACCCACCCCTAAAAAGAGCAGCCGCGAAAGGACGAAGACTGCAAGTACGAACGTCGGGGCGGAAGTGCTGTAGCCTGGCTTGGCACCAGCAGAGGTCGTTCCACTTTCTAGCAACCTTTTCATGGCGCTTCTTTCATACGCTTCTTTCTTGCAACCTCTCCCCTTGACGCTTGCGGTGGCTTTGCTCTCAGTTCAGATTCTTTAATCTTAACATACGCAAGCGAGATCGCGCCTGTAAGGGCTGCCGTTGCCTCAACCCCTGGGTGAAGATGGCCTGCAAAAGGAAGGCCTGGAACGCGGATCACGAGATATGTACCAAAGGTCGTACCGTCGGCGGTCCTGATAGCCTCGTCGGGCTCGTACCTGAAGAAGGTCTCTAACGATCGCGCCCTGGAGACGAGCCAGACGAGGCGTTCCGAAGACGAGGAGCAGGGTGCGAATATCCGTAACTGACTCCCACCCACGGCAAAGAGCACCGCCAGGCCCACCGCGAGCGAGAGCATCCCCCCTCGCGTGAGAAGGTGAGGTACAGGATCACACCGAAGGCTAGGATCAAAACCGCGTAGAGGCCCCGCGCGAGAATGTTTTTGAGCCGGGTCATGCGCCCCAAGCCCAGCGCGATGTTCATCTCCAAGACCACCGCTAAAGTGAACGCAAGAGGTACACCAAAGAACGCAGCAGCTCCTTTACCGTCTCGGTCTGGCTAATGCTTCAGGTTAAAGACAAGCCCTTTACGGTCACGAGCACCGCGGCTACCGCCAAGCAGATCAACTGCTATGACGGGGGCTGTAAGTTGAACTGGGTGCGGTCCCAGGATTCCAGCCATACGCGCTGCCGCAAGCTCTCGTGGCTTATGGGTAGGCCCGTAACCATGGGGAGGAAGTACAGGGCGGTCGCCACCGCGCAGGCGGCGAAGGCGACCACCGCCCATGGCCCCCACGGCCGGAGCCTCCAGAGGCTACAGAGCCAGTAGACCAGCGCCAGGAGGGCGAAGGCGTAGGACGGCAGGTAATTGTAGAGGTACGGCACCCGGGAGGTCGGGATCCACGGTAACAGGAGGATCACGTACCCCAGCAGTATTGGTACCAGCGGGTGGTCGACCAACGGCTTTCTGAGGATCGCACGACGCGCCAGTTCGAGGAGGCCGACGACCACGGCGAGGGTGCTGCTCCACCAGATGAGCGGGTTGCCGACCGCCCAAACGGTCAGCTCCTCCCCCGCCGGGTTCATGTAATAGTAAAAGAGTATCGGTCGCAGCATGAGGGGCCAGCTCCACCAGGACGAGGTGTCGCTGGTGTAGACCGCGTTGGAAAAATTGTTGAGAGCCTGAAGGTGCCACTCCCACACTTTCACCCACGCGTTCGCGTCGCTAAAGACCTCCCCGCCCCCGGTCCCGTTGACCACCTGCCCAACTAAGACTATCAGGACGTAGATGACCGCGGAGACATACAGGCCCGCGAGGAAGTGCCTGAACAGCCCCTTGCGCCAAAGGATGTATCCTACTGGCGCGGCTACCCCGAAGGCCGCCCACTTGATGCTGATGGTCAGTCCGAGCAGCACGGCCGGCCAGATGACCTGGTTCTTCCGCTCGGCCCACAGGGCCGCGAGCATGGTTGCGAGGATGAAGAAGATGAAGATGCCGTCGAGGAGCCCCGCCCGAGAGTAGGCGATCAGGATCGTCTCCCCGGCGATAAAGGCGGCCAGCAGCAGCGCCCCCACCCTGTCTCTGAAGTAGTACCAGCCAAGTGCAGCCCCCAGGCCAACCATTGCGCAACCAAACAGGGCCGGCATCAACCGCCAGCCAAGAGGAGTGTCCCCGAGGATGGCGATGCTGCCGGCCAGGATGAACTTACCAAGGGGAGGGTGCAGGTCGAAGAACGGGATCCCGTACAGGTAATCGCGGGCGAAGACCGGGAAGTAGATCTCGTCCCACATCAGTACGGGCGGTAATCTGAGGTTATACAACCGGGCCCCCCAACCCACCACGAGCGCGCATCCGGCCACGAGCATCAACGCGTAGTAGGCCCACGGTCTTCTGTAAGCTGGAGATGAGTTCATACGTCGTACATTACTTGTTTTCGCGAAGGTTTGTAAAGTAACACTGGCAAAGTACCGTAAGACCCGACGCTGACGCGACGCTGCGGTGTTGCCCCGAGTTGGGTTCGCCCGGACCGGGTTCGCGCCACTCGCCTACCGGAAGGTTTCCTCCAAGCTCCTCTGCTTTGCCCGATCTCTGGCATCGTGACGCGTTCGCGCAGGAGTGCAGCGCATCCGTCAAGGATGGCCGCCGCAGCGAGTGCGACGCGACCCTGAGAGGAGTCGGCTGTGGTGAAGAAGGTCCCTCGACCACAAAGTCGAAGAGAATTTATCCACGCAAACGGCCCGGTGCTCGACGTACGCGAGGCACGCCTCCGTAATGAGCCCATCGTAACCGGACCCGATGACCCCTACGCGAAATTCTTCCAAAACTTCTTCCGCAGTTCGCCGCCTAAGCTCACGCACAACTCAATCCGGAGAGGCGTACAGAGCCTGCGCTGCGACTGTCCCCTGCCGACTACCGCACTTACCAACTCCCTCGCGCGACGTAGGCCCACGGGGGGCGCCAGCACGGTGGGTGTACAAGGTAGACGATGCCGCCGGAGCCCGTTCTCAGCCAGGCGCGGGAGAACTCGGCCCTCTCGTAGACGCGAGGCACATCCACCTCGCCGCTTCCGGCCGGGTCGTTGACGATCACGTCTCCAGAATCGGTGAAGCCCCGAATCACCAGAAGATGCCCGTCGCTCCTCGGCAGCGGCGCCCCCGAGAGCCGCTGCCCGGCGTGGTGGTTGTCCCACGCTACGCTCGCCACCACCGGGATACCCGCCTCTACCCAGCGCTCTACCTGCTCGACGGAGTCCATGCGCCCCACACCGGCCTCGAAACCATGCACGGAAGCGTAGGCCACGTTGAAAGACCAGTTGCCCCATCCCCCATAGGAATGGTCGTAGACGCCGCCCGCGACAGCCGGGACGGACCGGTCGAGGCTCCCGTCGCAGGTGGCTTTTGCCCAGTATGCCATCACCATCGAGAGAGAGGTCGGGCTGCACCACGCCTCGCCCCCGTTCGGGTAGACCATCTGCGAGCGGGCTGGGACCGGGAGGCTGTCCCCCCAGGCCGCTCTGAGGGGCGTCATACCGGGGCCCTGACCGTGGCGGCGGGAGTCCGAGATGGCGAAAAAGATGCTCTGTACCAGCGGAGAGACATCCCACCTGTCCGTAAAGAGCGTGAGGCGGTACTGGTAGGCGTCGGCGAAGACCTGGCCGGTGCTCTGGAGGGTGTCGGTCAGCACCCGCCAGCCTTCCGCCTCCTGGCCGTTGACGCTGTGGCGCTTCAAGCTCGTCCCCAAAGTCCAGACGCCCATGTTAAACCACGCTGTCCAGGTTTCGGCGGAGCGCACCCGCACCTCCAGCTGCACCCAGGTTCCATCCGGCGTTGTCGCGTTCCATGAGGGCGAGAGCGTATCGAAACGGCTTGTGGTCTCGTGAACGGGCGACGTGAGCGTACCCCAGTGGTATCGACCGCCGTTGTAGAAGCTCGAACGATCGGTCGCGGTGTGAGGCGGCGTCGCGGCGCAGACGAGCCTCACCTCGCCCGCCTCAGTGGGGAGCCGGCGCACGACCACGCCATCCTTCTCCCCCGCCGAGAGCGACGCGTAGGTTCCGTGCCGGACCAGGCTCGCACAGGAGTCACTCACCATACCGGCCTCCCCGGTACCGCCGAGCCGGGCGACGGGAGGACGGCGCCACAGCGCAAGGTCCGGATCGCGTGGAGCCAGAGGTATCGCATTCCCCCGGTGGCTTCAGCGGAGGCCGGAGCGGTACCGGGTGTCGCCCTCATCAGGTATCCCGCGCCGTCCCCGAGGCGTACTTCACCGCCACACCCGCCAACGCGAAGAAGAAGATAGTCGACGGCGGGATGTACCAGTGCCACCCTAGCGCCGAGGAGACGAGGTAGACGATCGCCGCGGCGGTGAGCCCGGCGAGCAGCGTCTTCCGCTCTCCGACGGCCCGCCACGCCAGGTACCCGGCCAGCAGGACAGCGAAACCCGTG
>CADCVD010000081.1 GCA_902806055.1 uncultured Rubrobacteraceae bacterium | reverse complement strand
GAGCAGGAGATAGAGTCGAAGGGGTACGCGCACCCGGAGGCGTTGGTCACAACACAGTGGGTAGCAGAGCATCTCTCGGATACGGAGAACGTACGGATAGTGGAGTCAGACGAGGACGTGCTCTTGTATGACATAGGACACATCCCTAACTCCGTGAAGATCGACTGGGTCGAGGACCTAAACGACCCTCTGGTGCGTGACTACCTGGACCCAGAGCACTTCGCGAGGCTGATGGGAGAGAAGGGCATAGGACCAGAGACTACGGTCGTCTTCTACGGGGACAAGAACAACTGGTGGGCCACCTACGCCTTGTGGGTCTTCCGCCTCTTTGGGCATGAGAACGTGAAGGTGATGGACGGAGGGCGGGTGAAGTGGGAGGCCGAAGGGCGGGAGATGACCCAGGAGGTCCCCTCTTTCGCACAGAAGGAGTACCCGGTGCCCTCTCGGGATGACGAGAAGATAAGGGCGTTCAAGGACGACGTGCTAAGTCACCTGGAGAAGGTAAGCTCTGGAGGGGGAGGGTTAATAGACGTAAGGAGCCCGGGGGAGTACTCAGGGGAGCTTCTTCACATGCCCGACTACCCTCAAGAGGGGGCGATAAGAGGAGGGCACATACCAGGGGCGGCGAACGTGCCGTGGGCGAGGGCAGTAAGAGAAGACGGGACGTTCAAGAGCGCGGACGAGTTGCGAGAGATCTACGAGGGAGAGGCAGGGCTAAAGGAGGGAGACGACGTAATAGCGTACTGCCGGATAGGAGAGCGTAGCTCGCACACGTGGTTCGTGCTCAACTACCTCCTGGGCTACGAGAAGGTAAGGAACTACGACGGGTCGTGGACGGAGTGGGGCAACACCGTGCGCGCCCCCATAGAGAGGTAGCACGCGACCTTGAGCCGCCAGCAGCAGATAGCGGTGCTCGTGGAGCACTACCAGAATCCCCGTCATAGGGGGGTGCTCGAAGGCGCGGACGTGGTGATGCCGGGGGGCAGCCCCGAGTGCGGGGGTTCAGTCGTGGTCTACCTGAAGGCCGGGGAGGAGGGGCGCATGGACGCCCTCTCCTTTACCGGTGAGGGCGACATCATCAGTCAGGCGTCGACTAGCATGATCCTGGATCAGGTAACGACCGACGGGCTCACGATGGATGAGGTCCTCGCACTCGACTACGATGCTTTTGTGGACCGGGTCGGACGAGAGGCAGTAGGCAGCCGCACGCGCAACGCCACCCTGGGTTTGAGCACTCTCAAGTCGGCCGTCAGGAAGTATCAGAGAGACAGCCTTCACGCCGACTCCGTTGCCGAGCCAGTCCGCAAAGCCGGATAACGAACAGCTCGCACAGTTTACGCATGCTCCTCGCGCCGCTCGCAAGGGCCCGGCGCGAGGGGGACAAGACGCACCGACGTAGTCGATCGTACCCTTGTTCCTGCCGCTAGGATCCGCCTCTTCGTAGATGAGTACCGTATGCTCAACGGTTTCGTCTGCGTGCACTTCTACGGCAAAAGTTCCCCCAGCTTCGAACCAGGAACTGCGGCCTGCGTCGCCAGCCGTCCCAGATACAGACGAGGACGGCAGCGCATTACCGTTTTCGTTCAGTGTATGCATGTCGAAAGCTCCGGAACCCGACGAGTTGTAGACGTAGCGTCATCCGGTACTCGACATCTGAAGATTGGGCGTGATGTCGTCCCCAAAGCTGTTGAAGTGGCCCCTGTCTTCTTCGCCTTCCGGGCAGGAGACGGGCAAACCGTTCGGGGGAAGCCCCGCCCGCTCCGGCGGCGATGGTGGCGGCGGCGCCGTCGCGTCCGTTATCGACAACGCTACTCCACCGATCACCAGGAGGAGGGCCATAACAACCTTCGCTACACTGCGAACGCAGCTCGCGTGTGCCGGGGCAGGTTCGGTCTCGTTGAGTCCTAGAGTACAGTAAGGCTGCCCCGAGGAGAGCCATCGCCCAGAAGACCAACGCGGTCATAATGAGGTCTATAGAGATCGTGGTGCAGCCTGAGGCGCCCCCGTTGGGGTTACCAATACCATCGAACGCTACCTCGGTACACGACCAGTACGAGTTGGCGATTTGGCCCAAAACCGCAACGGAGATGAGTAGCGCCGTATAACCTCCGAAGATTACCAGGAACGCCCCCGAAGAACTGAGCCTGAAAAACCACACCCCAAACAAGGCCAGCGCGATGGGAATGAGCAACAAGTAAAGAGGCAAGTTCGCAAGGACCGACGCATAGAAGCAGAAGAGTGTCACTAACCCGACAGCGTCCCAGAAGAGGACACCGGCCATCTCACGCATCCTCGGTCTCCTTGCATCAGAACTCTATAGACGAATTATGTCGCCCCTGCAACGAGCTGTGCCGTACATATGTTCACACGGTAATCTCTCCGCTAAACTGCCGCGTGTGAGCGAGAGAGACAGAAACCATCTCTGGGGCGGCAGGTTCGCGGCCTCCCCGGCGGAAGCGTTCGAGAACCTGAACGCCTCCATCCCCTTCGACGTGCGGCTCGCCCCGTACGATATAGAGGGCTCTATCGCCCACGCGCGGATGCTCGGCGAGAGAGGAATCGTCTCCGGCGGGGAGTCGGAGGAGTTGGTGCGGGGCCTGAACGCGGTTCTGAAGCAGGTCGAGGCGGGGCGTTTTGAGTGGACGCTCGCGGACGAGGACGTGCATACGGCCGTGGAGCGGCGGCTGCGCGAGATCGTCGGAGACGTAGCGCTCAAGCTGCACACCGGCCGCAGCCGCAACGATCAGGTCGCCCTCGACCTGCACCTCTTCGTCCGGGACGCGGCGGGGAAGATACGGGATGGGTTGTTGGAGACGATGCGGGCGCTCATCGAGGTTGCCGATGGGCACCGGGATCTTATCCTCCCAGGCTACACGCACCTGCAACGGGCGCAGCCGATCCTGCTCTCTCACCACCTCCTCGCCCACTTCTGGTCGTTCGCGCGCGACCTGAAACGGCTCGATGCGGCCCGGGAGGCGGCGAATGTCTCCCCGCTCGGCGCCGCGGCTTTGGGCGGCACTCCCCATCCGGTAGACCCGGTCCTCACGGCCGGGACCCTGGGTATGCTGCCACTGGTAAACTCGCTCGACGCCGTCTCTGAGAGGGACTTCGCCCTTGACCTGCTCTACGCCTGCGCGGTGCTCGGGGTACACCTGAGCAGGCTCGGGGAGGAGTGGGTGTTGTGGACCTCTTCAGAGTTTGGGTTCGCCCGGCTCGACGACGCCTACTCTTCGGGCTCCTCGATCATGCCCCAGAAAAAGAACCCTGATGCCTACGAGCTTATGCGCGGGAAGGCCGGACGTCTTATCGGCAACCTGAACGCGCTGCTCGTCACCTTGAAGGGCCTGCCGTTGGGTTACTCAAAGGACCTTCAAGAGGACAAAGAGCCGCTCTTCGACTCGGTCGACGCGATTCTCGCCGTGCTCGCAGTGCTGCCGGAGATGCTTCGGACCGCCTCATTCGACGGCGCGCGCATGAGCAACGCGTCCGGCGGCTTCGCGCTCGCGACCGAGCTCGCGGACTTCCTCGCGTCTCGAGGCACACCGTTCCGGGAGGCTCACCGGGCCGTCGGCGAGCTCGTCCGGCGCTGCGAGGAGGAAGGCATCTCCCTCGAAGAAGCCGTCCCCGAGAAACTCTCCTCCATCCATCCGGCATTCGCCGGTCTGCCGCGCGACCTGCTCACCCCGGCGGGCAGCGTCGCGAACAAGAAGTCTTCCGGCTCGACCTCCCCCGGCTCCGTCGAGGAACAGTTAAGAGGCGCCAGAGACTTTCTGAGCCGCTGAAAAACCTGCAGATGCGAACCGAGGGTCCGGTACGCGGTCCTGCAGGTCTTCCATACCTGGATCTGTGTACGGCGGATTGCACAAGTACGCGAGGCTTATCACTAACTTGCGCTGCTATGTTTGCTTCGGTTTAGTTACGGTGTGTAGAAGAGGGGGTCTGGATGTTTCGTAGGACGTTAGCGGTGTCATCGGCGATGCTCGCGGCAGTGTTGGTCGTTATGGGCGCGGCGATAGCCCAGGAGGAGACGACGGATGCTCAAGAGTAGACGACGACCGCCCAACGAGAGACAACGAGTACCCAACAAGAGGCGCAGCCCGTGGCCGTGGTTCCGGGGGAGCCGGTCGTCGGGACCAGTTACGTGAGTCCTCTAGTCGAGTGGTTCGGAGACATCAGGATCGGGGAGAAGAGCTTCGTTGCCTCGAACACCATCCTGCGGGCCTCCCCCGAGCGGCGGGTGGAGATCGGGAACGAGACCAACGCCCGGGACAACATCCTTGTGCGGGCGCTGGGCGCCTCTTCGACCATCGGCAACCGGACCAGCCTCGCGCACCACGCCATCATAAGGGACTCCGACATCGGCGACTTCGCCTTCGTCGGCTTCAACGCCGAGGTCGTAGACTCAACCGTCGAGAATGGAGCCTTTATCCTGCACGGCGCCCTTGTCGAGGGCGTAACGATCCCAGAGAACAAGCTTGTGGGCGTGGGCGAGGAGATTACCACCCAGGAGCAGGCAGACGCGCTTCCCGACGCCGAGGCCGGAACGGAAGCGTTCAGGGAGGGCGTGCTGGACGTCAATGCCGAGTTCGCCGAGGGCTATGTAGATCTCTACGAGAACGAGGGCTACGAAGCGGTCATCGGCGTCGGTCCCAACCCGGAGACCTCCTTTAACGAGCAGACCGAGCCGCAGGTCGGCGAAGGGGCGGAGCTACAGGAGTTCGTCAGGATCGTAGGCGACTCTCGGCTAGGGCCAGGCGCCCAGGTCGGCCAGAGGACCGCCATACGGGCCGACGAGGGGCCCCGATAATCATAGGGGCGAACGCCAACCTCGACGATAGGGTGACCTTCCACGCCCTCGAAGAGACAGACATAGAGATCGGCGACGATCTTACCTCCGCCGATGACGTAGTCTTCCACGGCCCGCTGCGCATGGGCAACGGAATCACCGTCGGAGACCGCTCGGTCGTCTTTCGGGTCATAGTCGAGGATAACGTCCAGATCGGTGAAGACGTCATGATCGCCGGCACCGCAGTCGAGGAGGGCGAGGAGCTCTCGTTCACCATCCCCGAAGGCACGGTGATCCCCGACGGCGCTATAATCACCGACGAGGAGAGCCTCCAGGCGGTTCTCGACGCCCAGTAGGGGAGCAGTCCCCTCGCGCCCGCAAGAGGGCATAATGCCCCCGAACCGAGAGAAGGGGGCAAGGAATGAAGATAGTCCAAATGTCGGACATACACGTGGGTTCGGGTCTCTTCAGGTTGGATCTCCTCTCCGCGGCTATAGAGGAGACGAACTCTCTAGAGCCCGACCTCGTGGCCGTAGTTGGCGACCTCACGATGGAGGGCTACCGATGGGAGTTCGAGGAAGCGAAGGGATACCTCGACCATATCGACTGCGAACATGTCGTCTACGCGATGGGCAACCACGACGCTAGGAGCGTGGGTTACCGGCACTTTGAAGAGCTCTTCGGGATGCGCGAGAGGGCGTTCGTCGTCCCGTTCGCCGGGGGCGAGGCGAAGGTCGTGACGCTCGACTCGACCAAGCCGGATTTGGATGAGGGCGAGGTAGGGCGCGAACACTACGCCTGGCTCGACTCCGAGTTTCGCGGTTGGGACCGGGGGCCGAAGATACTCATGATCCATCACCATATCCTCGCAGTTCCCGGTACGGGCCGCGACGTGAACATCTTGAGCGACGCGGGGGACGTGATGGCTATCTTGAGAGAGGTTGGAGTGGACCTCGTCCTCTCCGGGCACCGCCACGTGCCGTACGTCTGGAGTATCTCCGGGGTGAGGATAGTCCACTCCGGCACGGCGTCGAGCATGCGCGTTCGCGGTACCATGCCCCCATCCTACAACGTCATCGAGATCGACCCGACTCAGGTTCAGATCACGTTGCGCGAGCCCGGCAAGGGGGAGGGTGAGCCTCTGGCGTCCTTCTCGCGCAGCGCCGTCACCACGAGCAAGTTCTATCCTGACTTCAGTCGCTTCGTGAAGTACGACCGGCTGCGGTGATCGCGCAAGTAGAAGCGCCTGGTCTGGCATGAGAGCCGGTAGGCTCCGGCCTTTCTCTCCGTTACGTGATCTACAGATCGCGTAGCGCTCGGAGGCATGCTGGGGAAAGGTTGACGACGCTACTTACACGGCCCTGAAGATCCTCCGTAGTTGGTCGCCGTTCGGCTCGTACGCGTAGCGACATAGAGCACTTCACCGCTGGCGCCGCAGATCTCACGCCTTTGCCCGTACTAATGAGTATCCGGTTGCGAAGTAGCTTACGTTCCGCTGTTCTCTGGTGCTCCTCGCGGTACACGCGGCCGCTGGCCTCTGGCCGATGACGAAAAACTCGCTCTCGGAAGATACAAGATCGAGGTGGTTTGAAAGTTTGAGATTGCCTCCGCCTGGTCAGGGATTTGAACCGACCGCAGGACACTGGTAACAAAGAAGGAGGCGCTGGGCCGTTCTCCAAGCAGCTATCCACGTCCCAACAGACCTCACCAGACCAGATCATGTGTTTGGTTGGCAGCCGAGGTAGGCGTCTTTAAGCTTGGTTCTCTGACTAATCCCTCAACTTGAGGGCATCCCGGCCTCCTCGTGGCTCCGGGCACAGATCAATGCCCGCTTGCTCGATCCAGAATCCTCCCGTGACCGAGCGAGGAGCGCCTCTTCTCGTTATGTAACCAGCGTCTTCAAGCTCGTCCCTTATCCGCGAAGACTCGCTGCTAGCCCAGCCTAGTCGTTTGATTAGGGCCTCTTCGTCGACCTGATATTCATTGAACCTGTCGGCTATCTTGCAGGCAGCTTCGAGAAACTGACGCTGGTCCGGGTTTAGGTCGTCTGCCATCTTGCTTCTTGCTACCTCCTGTGAGAAGCGGGTTTTTAAGAGGATGGAGAAGGCGTTTGCGCGACGTCTTCTTCGAGGGAGGGCCGGGCCACACCACTCTCGTGAGCTGCCTTCGCGACCGCCTTCGCCATGCTTGGCACGATACGCTCGTCGAAAAGACTCGGGATTATGTAGTCCTCCGAGAGGTCCTCATCGGGGATGACCTCGGCCAGGGCGTGCGCGGCGGCAAGCTTCATCTCCTCGTTCATCTTTCGCGCCCGCGAATCCAAAGCACCGCGGAAGATCCCGGGGAAGCACAGGGTGTTGTTGATCTGGTTGGGGTAGTCGCTGCGCCCGGTCGCCATTATCCGTGCTCTTCCTTCGGCCTCCTCGGGTGCTATCTCAGGATCAGGGTTCGCCATGGCGAAGACTATAGGATTCTCTGCCATCGAATCCAGATGCTCGACCGTCAGCACGTCGGGCACGGAGAGACCAAGGAAGAGGTCTGCCCCGATCAGGGCGTCCGAGAGCTCTCCGATCAACCCCTCCGGGTTGGTATTCTCGGCGACCCAGCGCTCCATGGGAGACAAGTCTTCGCGCTCCGGGCGAACGATCCCCTTTGAGTCGCAGCCGATTATGTTCTTCACCCCGGCGGAGAGCAGGATCTTTACGCAGGCGCTCCCCGAAGCTCCAACCCCGTTGACCACTACCGTCAGATCTTTCATCTCCTTGCCTACGATCGTTAAGGAGTTGATCAAGGCTGCCAGAACCACGACCGCCGTTCCGTGCTGGTCGTCGTGGAAGACTGGTATCTCCAACTCTTTTTGGAGCCGCTCTTCGATCTCGAAGCACCTGGGGGAGGAGATGTCCTCCAGGTTTATCCCGCCGAAACCCGGGGCCAGGTTCTTGACTGTGGCTATTATCTCCTCGGTATCTGTGGTACCCAGGCAGATCGGGTAGGCGTCCACGTTCGCGAACTCCTTGAAGAGCATAGCCTTGCCCTCCATTACCGGCATCGCCGCCTCGGGTCCCACGTCTCCGAGCCCGAGGACCGCAGTTCCATCCGAGACTACCGCGATGGTGTTGCGTTTTACGGTCAGGCTGTACGCCTGCTGCGGATCATCGGCTACCGCCTGACAGACCCGCGCGACCCCCGGCGTGTAGGCCATGGAGAGGGCGTCTCGCGACCGGACGGACATCTTGGGCTTTACCTCTATCTTGCCTCCCAGATGGGCGAGAAAGGTCCTGTCAGAGAAGCTGAGCACTTTAATCTCAGGAGGAGACTTCTCGATCGCCTCGGCTATCCGGTGACCGTGGTCGGAGTCGCGAGCGTTTATGGTGATGTCTCGGATGCTTCGCTCACCTTGCTGAACGATGTCTACCGCCCCGACGTCGCCGCCAGCCTCGCCGACGGCCGTAAGAATCTTGCCCAAAGCGCCTGCCTGGTTCGGATACTCGACCCGCAAGGTTACGCTGTAGCTGGCACTGGGAGTTGAGCCCATAGCCTTGAAGTCTCCCTTCTCACCTGTTTCTCTACAGGCTGCTTGGAGCAAGCAGCACGTGCACGGCCCTCCCTAAAAGTTCTAATCCTAGCTATCAAGTAGCTGTAGCAGATCCTAGCCTCTCGATGATCCTGGACATCTCCTCCCTCTCGTACGCCCGAAGCAAGCTCGTACGAACGCTTCCCGATGCACCCAGTTCCAGGGCGAAGGCGCTGACAGACTCCTCGTCCGGGGCCTCCAGGATGCTTACAAGGTCGTAGGGACCGACGGCCCAGTAGAGCCTCTCCATCCTTACCCCGTATTTCTGACCTAGCTGGTCGGCTCTCTCGGCTCGCCGCAGGGTATCCCTCACATCCCTGATGCCTTGGTCGGTCCAGTTGATGAGGGCGACATAAGAGGGCATAGCCCTTCCTCCTCCTTTCCCCGCTTTCCCCGGCGGGTTGTGCTCACGCGTTAACTGTATACGATTGCCGGGCGTAGCGAAAGATCTGCTACGAAGCTGTAGCTACACAAGCTTCTCCCGGCTGAGAAGATGCCGTTGCCTGTATTCACCAGGCTTTCGATGCTGCATCCTCTCGGCAGTCGGGCGTTGTACCTCGGGGTATACGATAGGGCTCGAACTCCTCAACTGCGTGCGCCTAGCAGTAGGCCGTTCGGAAGCACCTGGAACGCGGCGTTCCTTAGCCGCCAGAGGAGCGAACTACCTACGGCTCTGGGAGAGGTATCTCCTGACAAAAGACGCCGTGCGCTCGGCGTGAGAGGCTTCGTAGGGCAGAAAGAAGCCTCGCACTGACCCGCTTCCCTTAAGGACCGGGCGAGCAAGACGGCATCTCAAAATAGCGAGAGCGCCTTCTAGAGAATGAGCGCGCGACCGCCTCCTTGCCGTTGGCTTCGCAACCTCCCTGCCGTCACATAGCTACGATACTTAGCGTTAGTGTTTGTGCGTTGTACAGAGCTCCCGGCCGTTCGTTTCTCGAAAGAGTGGACTACTCTTCTTCGAGAAACCTCTCAGCTTCTTCTAGCTGCCCGGTTTTCTCAAAGGCCTGCCGGAGGAGTGCAAGCCCTTCGTCGCGCTCCTCGGGGTTGCGGGCCTTCTCTCGGATGCTGCGGATGCTCTCTTCGATGCCCGCTTCGTTAAAGGCCATATCCGGAAGGCCGATGACGACCTCCCGAATCTGCCGGTAGATAAAGTCCGGTTCGCCGGCGTAGACCCAGCTCCCGCGGGCGCGGACCCAGGCCCAGCCCTTCATGCGAACGGTGTTCTCGATGTCCTCGTCTTCGAGACCGGTCATCTCTATGCGCATGCGGTGCGCGGTTATAAGCTCGGGTCTTATGCGGACGAAGGCCGTCACGATACTCTAGCTAACCAGGCCCTGCTGGGACAGGAAGTCGGCGGCGACATCCTCGGGGTCCTCGCCCCCGGTGTCAACGCGGCCGTTGAGCTCGCGGATGTTCTCGACGTTGAGCGTCGCGGAGACCCCGTTGAGGATACCTTCGACGTCGGGGTTCTCCTCCAGCACCTCGCTGCGGACCACCGGGGCGGGATAGTAGAACGGCCAGATCTTCTTCTCGTCCTCCAACACCGTGAGCTCCTCGGAGGTGAGCTGACCGTCGGTCAGGAAGCC
>CADCVD010000080.1 GCA_902806055.1 uncultured Rubrobacteraceae bacterium | reverse complement strand
AAGCAACGGCGATCGACTCCGTGTCGAGACGTTCGCGCAGGGAGGCCTCTATCTCCTTGGCCGAGGTGACGTCCACGTTATCCATCACGGAGATGTAGCTCTTGAGTAGATGCCTGAAGTCGTTTGCGAAGTCCTGCTTCGCCTTGCGCAGAACCTCGTATGATTCCTGCACCCGCTCGACTCGGGAGGAAGAGTCGGCAAGGATACGATGCGACTGCTCCTTCGCCTCGCGTATGATCAGCTCCGCCTCCTTGCCGGCGTTCTGGCGCAAGTCCCTCGCCACTTGCTGGGCCTGTACGAGCGCCTCTCGTATGGCGCTCTCAAGGTCCTCGAACTGCTGCAGCCGGTCCTTCAGGCTCGCCATCTCGTCCGTAAGACGCTTGTTCTCCGCGAAGGTACGCTCGAACTCGTCCGCAATCTCGTCGAGGAAGTCGTCCACCTCGTTCGCGTCGTAGCCGCGGAAGCCGCTCTTGAACTCCTTGCGCCTTATGTCGGTAGGTCTTATTGCCATCTGATTCACCCCGTAACTGGTTCTATGAAGTTCCCGATGATTATCAACAACAGACTACGCCCTATGGAAAGACCAATGATAGCGACCAAGGGCGAGAGGTCCAGGGCGAAACCGCCGAGCTTCAAGGTCGGGATCACGCTCCGTATAGGCATGAGTATGGGATCCACCACGGCCCTCACCGCGCTGTATACCGCCTGCAGAAAGGGATTGGACGGGTAACGAGGGAAGAAGCTAAACAGGATAGAGGCGATGATGAACCCAAAGAGTATATAGTAAGCATAGACCACGATGTTCGCGAGTAACTGGGCTACGCTGAACCCGAAATAGTCCTGCGCTAGCGCGAGCGCCGTCCATATTGCCATTATCCCGCCAGCCTCCTGGATTGCTCTGCTGCGGCCTCCACCCCGTCGTGGATGGCGCCGACGAACCCCGCCTTTTCCATCGCCACGAGCGCCGCCGCGGTCGTACCCCCGGGCGTCGTGACCTCGTCCCGAACCTGATGCGCCGCCGCGTCCTTGAGCATAACAGCCGTACCCTCGATCGTACCGTTGACGAGTCTCCTGGCCACCTCGCGTGGGATGCCCGCCCTGACGCCCGCCTGAACCAGGGTATCCGCGAAGAGCGCCACGTAGGCCGGCCCCGAGCCGTGCAACGCCGTCGCCGCGTCGAAGAGCGGCTCCGGTAGCTCCATCACGTCGCCAACGTATCCGAACATCTTCGTCACCCTCGAAAGGTACGTCTCGCCAGCCTCGTTCGCCGCGACCACCGCCGACCCCATCCCAACCGCCGCGCACACGTTCGGCATCACCCGTAAGACTGCCGTCCCTTCGGCTAGCTTACCGGCGATAGCGGAGATCCGAACCCCTGCGGCCACGCTCACGACCGCCTTTCCCTCTAACTCTCCCGCTATCGTCTCAAGCACCGTCGCCACATCCCAGGGCTTTACGGACACCACGACCATCTCACTGGAGCGGACGGCTTCGAGGTTGTCGGACGCGAACCGGACACGCTGGTGCTCTTGCGAAAAGCGCCTAGCACGCTCTTCGTCAGCATCGCTTACAGTAAGCTCGAAATCGCCGGAGACGGCGAGCCGGGCGGCGAGAGAGCCCCCGATCCTGCCTACCCCAATGATTCCTACCCTCTCCAAAGAACTAAAGCTGATTGAAGAACGCCCTCTCGGCGAGCCGCTTGCGCTCCTCGGCGGAGACCTCGACGTTGCGCGGCGTCAATAAGAACACCCTGTTGGCGACGGTCTGTATCTGCCCATCCAGGGCGTAGGTCAGCCCAGAGCAAAAGTCCACCATCCTACGACTGAGCTCCTGATCCGCCTGCTGAAGGTTCAGTATCACCGGCTGCTGGCGCTTGAAGCGATCGGCCAGGGCCTGCGCATCATTAAAGCTCGCCGGGTTGACGACGCTCACCCGCGCGGGCGGCATCCGT
The DNA here is from genome assembly GCA_902806055.1 of uncultured Rubrobacteraceae bacterium. Taxonomy (GTDB): domain Bacteria; phylum Actinomycetota; class Rubrobacteria; order Rubrobacterales; family Rubrobacteraceae; genus Rubrobacter_F. The sequence goes on along the minus strand of CADCVD010000080.1, from coordinate 8,233 downwards.
TGATCCGGAACGGCTCTCAAGTGGCCTTGTCCGCTCTGGGCGTTGTAGGACCGCTCCCGCTCCCCGGACGCTTCGCTGCCGAAGAGGTCGCCTAGAGAGGTGCCGAAAGCCGAGGAGCGCTCTGTACGGCCCAGGCGGCGGACCGCCGGACCCGGCTCATCCTCCGCAGCTCCGCGGTCTGGGGAGGTTCGGTCCTTCGTATAAGGCGAGGACCGCCTCTCCTCGTCATCCTCGTAGTAATCATTCTCATCGACGCCGAAGCCGAACCAAGCTGCAACGCGGTCGAGATGGTCTCTAACTCCCATCCAGCCTCCTCACGAACGGGCCTCTCCCGTCTTCTCGATCATCGCCCGCCCGATCCTGACAATGGTGGCCCCTTCTTCCACAGCAACCCTATAGTCGCTGCTCATTCCCATGGAAAGCTCCGAAAGGTCGAAGTGAGGACCCCAACTTCCGCGTAGCCTATCATGGATCGATCGCATTTTCGCGAAAACATAACGCACATCTTCCGGCTCTTCAACCATAGGCGCAAGCGTCATGAGCCCCCGCACGCGCACCCTCCCGGTTCGCGCCGCCGCCTCCAACAAAGGCTCGACTTCGCCCTCCTTAACTCCATATTTGGACTCCTCCCCGCTAACGTTGACCTGAAGCAAGACCTCAACCCCTCCCTCCGGCGCACGCTTCGCCAACTCCTCGATGAGCCGGACCGAATCAATCGAGTGTATAAGAGCGACGCGGGTAACAATCTCCTTCGCCTTGCGTCGCTGCACGTGCCCGATAAAGTGCCACTCGAACGCGTCCCCAAACCTCTCCTGCTTCGAGACCAGATCTTCGGCCTTGTTCTCCCCCAACAGGTTTACCCCAGCCTTCTCGAGCGACGCCATCTGCTCCGGAGAGTAGTACTTGCTGGCGATCAGAATCCTCGCTTCGTCCGGACCGCGCCCGCTCTTCCCAAGAGCATCGTTGACGTTCTCCTTCACCTCTTCCAGCCGCTCCCGGATCAACTCCTCTATCGTTTGCACGCTGCCGCTACTCATGTGAAGGCCACCGCCGCTAAGTTGCGTCCGGTTCTCGGCCCTTCTTTACGGTGCGAGTAGAACAGGTCCGTCCGGCAGCCAGTGCATAGTCCGAGGTCGTGTATCTCTTCCACCCCGGCCTCCTCCAGGTTCCGGCGGATCGCCTCAGGCAGCGAGAGGTAACGCCCGGAGACGACCTCCTCCCCGAACCTCCCGGAGAACCTGTCCGCAAGCTCCTGCGAGACCTCGTAGCAGCAGCGCCTTATCCCCGGCCCTATGTAAGCTCGCACTTCCGTGCCCATGCCGCTCGCAGCCTTGGCGCTGATACCAGACAATGTTCCGCGCCACCCGGAATGCACTATGCTCGTGAGCCCCTCCCCCACGAGCGCCACCGGCACGCAGTCGGCGACGGCGACCGCAAGCGCGAAGCCACCCTCTCTGGTAACAAGCGCATCACCCTCGCCCGCGAACCCGGGCCTCTCTACCTCTACTACGCTAACCCCCGCGACCTGACGTACCCAGGCCGAAGGTCTCTCTCCCATGACTGTCTGTATACGCGAGAGGTTCTCGGTGACCGCTTCAGGTGAGTCGCCGACGAGGGTCGAAACGTTGAGGCTATCGTATGGAGGACCGGAGATGCCCCCTTTGCGGGTGAAGAACCATACGCTGACGCCCTCAGGTCGGGGGACGGGCGTAACATAGGTCGCGCCGCCAGCCTCGCTGACGGCGTGTTCCTCCCAAAGTACGGACTGCAAAAAGCTGGGTTGGAAGCCCCGGCCCTAGCGGCGCCGGAGGAAGGCCGGGATGTCCAGAACGTCACCCTCCGGCTGCTGGGAGGGGGCCTCTTCGCGAGGGGGAGCGTCGTTGGCGACAGCCTGCTCGTCGCGCCGTCTGGTTACCAGGCGCTGATCGAATCCCGTAGCGATCACCGTAACGCTCACGCGCTCGCCGAACGTCTCATCCACCACGGCCCCGAAGATCAGGTTCGCATCCTGATGAGCGGCGTTGTGGACGATCTCCGCAGCCTCGTTTACCTCGAAGAGCCCTAAGTCTTGCCCGCCGGTAATGTTCAAGATGATTCCGGTCGCCCCCTCGATGCTCGCCTCAAGCAAGGGGCTAGAGATCGCGGTCCTCGCTGCCTCAGCACCCCTGTTCTCACTGCTCGACTCCCCGATACCCATCAAGGCCGAGCCGGAGTTCTGCATGATCGTGCGTACGTCCGCGAAGTCCAGGTTGATGAGCCCAGGCACTGTGATGAGGTCGGTGATCCCCTGCACGCCCTTGCGCAACACGTCGTCGGCCATCTTAAAGGCGTCCATCATGCTGGTGCGCTTCTCTGCCACCTGCAAGAGCCTGTCGTTGGGGATAATGATGAGCGCGTCCACGTTCTCCTTGAGGCGCTTGATCCCCTCCTCGGCGTAAGTCGAGCGCCGTCTACCCTCGAACGCGAACGGCCGTGTTACTACCCCTACCGTAAGGGCACCACTCTCCCGGGCGATCTTGGCTACTACCGGAGCCGCGCCCGTACCCGTGCCGCCGCCCTTGCCTGCGGTCACGAAGACCATGTCCGCGCCCTGCAGGGCCTCCTCGATCTCCGCCTTACTCTCCTCAGCCGCTTCCATCCCGACCTTCGGATCAGCCCCGGCTCCGAGGCCCCGAGTCAGCTTCTCACCGATATGTATCTTTATGTCGGCGTCGGTCATCTGAAGAGCCTGCGCGTCGGTGTTGACCGAGATAAACTCGACCCCCGATAAACCGGAGTTGATCATCCGGTTCACCGCGTTGGTCCCCCCGCCGCCGATCCCAACCACCTTTATTACTGCTAGATAATTCGTGCCCGAATCCAACATACTCTTTTAACCCTTCGTCCTTAGCTTCTCCCGCCCGCCTCCGGCTTGCCCCTCGCTGCTCCCCCCGGACCATCCTCCCCGAAGAAACCAAACCACTCTTTGACAGCCGTCACTATGCTACCAAAACTAGTTATCCTTGCACCTTTACTCTTTGGTGCAGAGTCACCGTTTTTCGCGGCGAAGTATAGCAGACCTACAGCCGTCGAATACTGAGGCTTGCGTACAGGTACAGATTCGCCCTTTATACGGCGAGGGGTAGCGATCCTGGTTCGCACCCCCAGCACCTTCTCGGCGAGCTCGTCCATACCTTCTAACAGCGAGCCTCCCCCGGTGAGGACCGCCCCTCCGGGCAGGAGATTGCGGACCCCGGCCTTCTCCATCGAGTCACGCGCCAACTCCAGGACCTCATAGGCACGGTACTCGAGGATCTGGCTGATAAAGCGGGCGTTATAGTGCTTGTCTTCGAGCTTCACGGCGGCGACGTCATCGATAGTTTGGGAGAGGACAGTACCGTACTTGAGCTTGAGGGCGTCGGCTGTCTCAAAGGGGATTTTGAGCCCGTAGGCTACGTCGGCAGAGAAGCTCTGGCCGCCGAGGGGGATTACATCCGTGTGCGTGAGAGCGCCACGCATAAAAGTGGCGATATCTGTTGTACCGCCGCCGATATCTATTAGAGCGACGCCCATCGAACGGTCCTCTTCGAGTAGACAGGCCTCGCTAGAGGCGAGCGGCTCCAGTACCACCTGCGAGACCTTGACGCCACAGTCCTCGACCGCCCCGAGAAGGTTCTGGATGCCGGAGATCGCGCCGGCCACTACGTGCGCGCGCATGGTTACCTTCCTCGCGGCAAGTCCGACGGGCTGCGTCACGCCCTCCGCGCCGTCGAGGACGAAGGAGCGTGGGACGACATGTATAACCTTTTCGTCCTCGTCGACGTGCATCTGACGGGCCTCGGTCTCCAGCCGCTTGCGGAACCGCCCGGTAATTGTCCGGTTGCGGGCCCGGTTGAGGAGTGTGACCTCGGTGTTGAAGGACGAGATGTGCCCACCTGCGATACCGACGCTTACCGGCACACCGCGCGGGAACCCTCCACACTCCTCTATCGCGGCGGACACCGACTCAGTCGTGGCCTCCCGATCCACGACCATGCCGCGCCTGAGACCGTGGCTAGGCACCTCTCCGAGACTCACAACCTCGGTCCACCCCCGGCGACCGTCAGCGCGTCCGACTATAGCCACGACCTTGGTAGTACCTACATCTATCCCATAGACCAGCTTCGACGCCATTGCTCCGCTAGCCGCCTGAACTCTCGGGGCCGACCAAGACCCTATCCGGCGATCGGAGGTCGAAGTAAGCGGCGTCGGGATGCTCCTCCATCAAACCCTTCAGGGCCTTAGCCTGCTCATCCCCCACAAAGCCTGCGAATAGCACACGATATCCCTCGACGGTCGCCTCGATACCCTCCGCGCCAACCGCATCAATCGAGTCGAGCACGACCCCGTTCTTATCAAGCATCTCGCCGACCGCCAAGATCTCCTCCAACTGCGTCTCGTCGAGCATGAGCCGTGTAAGAGCGGCTCCTCCAAGCCCCGGGAGCTCCGTCCCATCTGCGGCCAACAAAAGCCTATGCCCCCCTAAGTCTCCGTCGAGCACAGCCTTGCGTTCTTCAACCTCAACCGTAACTATACCGGACTCCCAGTCTTTAAGCACCTTTGCACCTTTAACCCAGGGATTAGCCTCTATCTCGCGTTCTAGAGTTGAGGAATTTAGAGAAGGGAGGCTTGCGTAACCCGGGAGTGCCTGCCAGGCCAAGCTCTCGGGGAGCATTCGGGCGCCGTGGACCTCTACCCCTGTCACGGGGTAGAGGAGATAGGAGGCGATAAGGGCGATGAGAGCGGTAAGGAAGGCGACGGCGATGGAGGCTCCTATAGCAAGGATCAAGTTGAGCGAGGAGAGGCGCACCAAGTCGTTCCGCCCTCTCCTAACCCAGCATGCCCATTAGCTCGTCACCGACACGGGAGACGTCGCCAGCGCCCATAGTCAAGACGGTGTCCCTCGGCGCGGCGATGGAGTGCAAAACGCCAGGGATGTCGTGCTGGTTCGGTATGTAGTAGACGTCAGGATGAGGATGGCTCTCGCAGAGAGCATCTACTATAAGCTTGCCGCTTACTCCCGGCTGAGGCATCTCGCCCGCGCTGTAGACATCTGTAACCAAAACGGCGTCGGCCACGGTCAGCGCCTCGCCGAACTCCCGGTAGAGCGTGCGGGTGCGCGAGTAGCGGTGCGGTTGGAAGACTGCTATTACTCGGCCCTCCGGCTGTCTCGTTGCCAAGGCAACCTCGAGCGTCGCCGAGAGCTCAGTAGGATGGTGCGCATAATCGTCGACTATTCGGATCTCGCCGCGCTCTCCCTTGAGCTGGAAGCGGCGTCTCACGCCGGAGAAGCTCTTCAGGCTCGTGACAGCTTCGTAAGCGTCATGGTCAAGCCAGCGGGCGACCCCTGCCGCTGCCAGGGAATTCAGGACGTTGTGTCTACCCGCGACGCCTAGCTCGACCACGCCTCGCTCCACGCCGTCCTCCAAAAGGACGTAGGTGCTGGGAGAGAGAATTCTTGCCCGGAGATCCCCGTCAGAGAGACCATAAGTCGTGACCGGGCAGGAGGCGAGGGCGGCGAGGTGAAGACAGTTCACGTCGTCGGCGCAGGTGACGAGGTGGCCGTCGGGCGGCAGGGCGGTGACGAACTTCTCGAAGGTCGAGATGACGTCGTCGAGAGAGGAGTAGAAGTCCGGGTGGTCGAACTCGACGTTAGTGACGATCGCGGCCAACGGGTCGAGGTAGAGGAGCGAGCGGTCGCTCTCATCGGCTTCGGCTACATAGAGGTCTGAGTTCCCCGCTACGACGTTGCTCCCGATGTCGTTCAGTTCGCCGCCGACAAGGGCGGTCGGGTTCTCGCCCAGAGACTTAAGAACGTGAGTCGTCATGCTCGTGGTCGTGGTCTTGCCGTGGGTGCCCGCGACGGCGACGCTCCGCCCGCCCGCGAGAATGCGCGAGAGGGCCGCTGCCCGAGGTACTATCAGGATCGAACGCCGTTGGGCCTCGAGCAGCTCCGGGTTCGTCGAAGGGATAGCGGTGGAGATGACGACCTGTTCCGCTTCCGCAACCTGGTTGGCGGCATGGCCGATGTAGACCGTTATTCCCGCCTCCTTCAGCCGCCTTGTGTACGGAGACTCCTTGAGGTCCGAGCCGGTGATGTCGTGGCCGTTCTTGTGCAGGATCTCGGCGATGCCGCTCATCCCGGCGCCGCCGATCCCGATCATATGTATTCTCACCTTGTGTTTCCTTTCGTCTCGTCGCGGGTCGCTTCAAGCAGGCGTTCAGCGACCTCGGCCGCGGCTTCGGGCGTTGCGAGGAAGCGCATGTTGCGCGCGAACCTCTCTCGGCGCGCGTCGTCTTCGAGCAAAGCCTCGACGCGGAGCCGCATGATGGCCGCGGTAACCTCTTTATCGAGCAGGAGCTCTCCCGCTTCCTTATCGGTGAAATAACGAGCATTGTAGAGTTGGTGGTCTGCCGTGGCGTAGGGGTAGGGGACGATAACAGCCGCCCTACCAACCGCCGCCGTGTCAAAGAGCGAGCCGGCTCCCGCCCGCGTCACCACGACGTCTGCTGCGGCCAGCGGGTACCAGAGCTCGTTCTCGTAGGCCACGATTCTGTGCCGGAGGTTGTCGGTTGAGAGGCGAGCGAAGTCCCTTCTGCCGGAGATTTGATAGACCGAGTACGGCGTGGTGCCACGAAACGCTTCGGCAGCGGCGAGGTTCAGTTTCAAGGCGCCACCGCTGCCGCCGAAGATCAGTACTACCGGCGGCTCAAGCCCGAGCCTCTCACGCGCCTCCTCTTTCGATATCTTTGAGAACTCCTCTCGTGTAGGCATCCCGCCGAGTACAGAGTTCGAAAATCGTTCAGCGGCCTCAGGAAAGGTTACGAGGACCTCACGCGTGAGCCGGGCCGCGAAGCGGTTGACCCTGCCAGGAATAGAGTTCTGCTCGTGAAGGTAGGTCGGAATCTTCAGCGCTCCCGCCGCGAGGACGGCCGGGGCGCTCGCGTATCCGCCGACACCGAGTACCGCTCCGGGGCGGAACTCCTTCAGTATAGTGCGGCATCTGAGTACAGCCTTGAGTAGGAGTAGACCGGCGCGAGCACGGGCGGCTGGCCCGCCCGAGAGTCCGGCGAGGGGCAGGGCGTGCAGAGGGTAGCCCGCCTCCGGTACCAGGGTCGCCTCTATACCGGCGGTCGAACCGACAAAGCGTACGTCTGCACCTCTGGAGCGCAGCTTATCCGCCACGCACAGCGCGGGGATCACGTGCCCCCCCGTTCCGCCGCCGGCGATCAAGACTCGCGGGGCTCTGCTTAGCGCGTCCACCCGTGGTGACCCGGCGCGGCTTGGCCTCTCTTGCAATCTGACCGTCCTCCGATATTCGGTAGAGAATCCCCATGGCGACGAAGCAGACTAGCATGCTGGAGCCGCCGTAGCTTACGAAGGGGAGGGTTATCCCGGCTAAAGGTACCGCGCCCATCGCCGCCCCAAGGTTGAAGGTCGTTTGGACCGCGAACATCGTCGCGATCCCGGCCGCCATGCATCTGCCTAATATTGAGGGCGAGTTTAGGGCGATGGCGAACCCTCCGAGCGCGAGGAAACCGAAGGCTCCGATAACGAGCACCATCCCTAACAGGCCGAGCTCCTCACCGATGAGCGCGAAGACCATATCAGTCTGCGCCTCGGGGACTACGATGGCTCCCTCTCCCGCGCCTGCCCCGGCCCCGAAGATGCTGCCCGCCTTTATGGTGACCATGGACTGCACGATCTGGTACCCCGACCCGTCCGAGACGCTCCACGGGTCCAGAAAAGTGAGAAAGCGTGCCCTACGGTAGGGCTCAAGGAACATCGCCCCGACGAGCGCCACTACCGCGGCCGCTCCGGCTAACACCAAATCCCTGGTCCTGAGTTCCGAAGCCCACAACACCCCGGCCGCGCCCGCAGCGATCACGACCGAGGTTCCGAAGTCAGGCTCGATGAGCACGAGCACGAAGAGCACCACCACGGCAAACACCGGCCAGGGCGGCAGACCCGAGCCCGGCCTAGCCCGGGCTACGGCACAAGAGAGCAATACGATCCCTGAGAGCTTCGCAAACTCCGCCGGCTGAACGCTCATGGGACCGAAATCTAACCACCTCCTCGCGCCGTAGACCTCCGACCCTATACCCGGTATGAGGACGAGGACGAGGCTTACCAAAACGGTTACGTACAGATAAGGCGAGAGCCTGCGCCAAGAGGTGTAGCGCACCTTGCTCGCTATAAAGAAAGCGACCATCC
>CADCVD010000079.1:7513-10326 GCA_902806055.1 uncultured Rubrobacteraceae bacterium | reverse complement strand
CTTTCCCGGTTGCCTTCGCTATGCCGGAGCGCTCACGTCCGGCTTACTTCGACCACGAAGTACCCTTATCAGGTCTCTGCTACACGCCTTCGCCCCTCCAGGTGTATGGCGAGCAGGGCCAGATCCAAATCAGACGATACTACCCGTTCGGGCTACCACGAACGCCTTGAGAGATAGTTTGCGAACCACGGCTAAACTCTCTTCGCCTGAGGGTAGAGTAAAGGTTCTCTCGGCAAAAGCCGATCCAAAACGGGCCGTACTATCGTGAGCTGTTTGAGGCTTTTACGCGAGGGGTAGAAGTATGGGTAGCAAAACGAGCGGACAGGGAAGGAGTGGGACCAGCGATATGGCTGGAGGAGTGGGGAAAGAGGTCAAAGGAGCTGTGAAGAAGGCTGCGTCCGGCAAAAAAGGCAGTTCTAGCGGGTCGAGTGGCAAGAAAGGTAAGAGTTCCGGAGGTTCAGGATCTGGAGCCGACAAAGCCAAGAGAGCGGCCAAAGAGTTCTTGAAGTAGCCGCTGGATAACCGACGGTCGGGATCTCTTCGTGGATCTCGACCGTTTTTTCATGCTCATCCGCTGATCGGCGGGAGGTATCTTGGTTTGAAGCTCGGTATAGTTACCGACTCGCATCTCGGCCCCGGCGGCACGAGGGTCGGAGCCTGGCATAGCGACTACTACATGTCGGATACCGTCCCTGCTTTTCGGTACGCGTTAGAGGCCTGCGCTGAGGAGGGCGTCGACGGGGTGGTGTTGCTCGGAGATATCTCGAACTCCGGAGGCGACTGGTCAGTCGAGAAGGGGGTCAGGCTAGCGGCGCAGACAGGGCTTCCGGTATGGGTCGTCTCGGGGAACCACGACTGCTTCAAGAGGGTCGAGGCTGTAAGGGACGCGGTGCGCCGGGTTGGGGCGAGCAACGTCCGGCTTGCCATGCCTGAAGGGAGAATGGTCGGGGAGGTAAGGGGCGCGGGAGTTTCGATCACGATGGACGATGCCTGGGTGTCGCGCGCGGACGGGAGGCCGGAAGTATCCTTGTGGGGAGATGAGCTCGTCGTGTGGCTCACTCATTACCCGTTGATCTCTTTCGACGAGACGACCCGGGAGGCGGGGCTGCTGTATGGGGATGAGCTTGCAGACCGGGAGGAGGTACTACAACCGCTGTCTGAGCGAACCGCTCCGACTGTCGTGGTAAGCGGGCACGTACACCTGCGCGTGGATAGTGTAGCGGGGCCGGTTCTACAGTTAGCCTGTGCGGCTCTCGTCGAACCGCCGTTTGAGATTAGTTTCCTGGAGGTTGAACGTGTGAACGGGCGGGCTACGGTTCGTGTAGAGAACGCGGCGCTCGTCCCCTCGCTCACCGTCCGTACCCCAACCTTCGCGCCTTCGAAGCGGGAGTGGATCTACGACGAGGAGAAGTGGCAGACCGGAGGCTAACCCTCTTCGGCGAGGACCTCTTCAGCCCAGGCTAAGGCCGCGTTCGTCGCGGGGAAGCCGATGGTGGTGAGGGAGAGGACTATTGCGTGCATTATCTCTTCTTCAGAGACGCCTATCCCGAGGAGCTTACGGACGTGCGAGCGGACGGCGCCCTCCGACTCCGCGCCGACGGCTATGCCGAGCTTCACGAGCCGACGCTCTCTCTCGCCCAACGGGCCGGCCTCATGCTCGGCCGCTCCTAGGGCGTCGAAGGCTTCTTTAACCGCCGGATAGCGGCGCCTGAACTGCTGAAAGATCTCCGGTAGATAGTCCGTCATGCTCTCTCCTCGGTTGTCGTCGACGATTTTAGGTAGTGGATTCTCTCTGCGACGGTACCATATCTTGAGAGTGCTGCAGGACAGGCCGGGAGAGGGTAACCTCTTCCACATGGCGGTGAGCATGATAGACCGGCGCGGGGGCAGGATCATACTCGGGATAGACCCGGGGACGGCGACGATGGGGTGGGGCGTTATCCGTCAGGAGGGCAATCGCCTCCATTACATACAACACGGGGCGATCACGACGCCTGCCGCGTGGGAGATGCCGTGCCGGCTGGGACGGCTCTTCGATGGGGTGACGGAGCTGGTCAAGGGGTACCGGCCGGAGACGGTAGCGGTGGAGGAGCTGTTCTTCAACACGAACGTGACCACGGGGATTACCGTAGGGCAGGCCAGGGGAGTCGTGCTGCTAGCGGCGTACAAAGCAGGGGTAGAGGTTGCAGAATACACGCCCTTGCAGGTCAAGCAGGCGATCACCTCGTACGGGAGGGCGGAGAAGCGGCAGGTGCAGGAGATGGTCAAGACGCTGTTGAACCTGCGCGAGATCCCTCGCCCAGACGACGCGGCTGACGGGCTCGCTATCGCCATTTGCCACGCCTTCTCGGCCGGGATGGGGAGGCAGCGGGGCAAGGTGGGGGTGGGGAAATAACGTGTCGTGCCGGATAATTGACGAATGATACAGAGACTGCGCGGACAACTGGTCGAGAAGGACGCGGAGGGCGTCATGGTGGATGTCGCGGGGGTTGGCTACCGGGCCTCGGCGTCGGCGTCGAGCCTGCGGGCGCTGCCGCCGATCGGAGAGGAGTGCGTGCTGCACACCCGAATGGTGGTTCGGGAGGATGCGATGCTCCTGTTCGGGTTCGCGGAGAGAGGAGAGCGTGCGGCGTTCGACTCACTTACGGCGGTGAGCAAGGTCGGGCCCAAGCTGGCCCTGGCGATTCTGAGCGCGATGAACCCGCAGGAGGTCGCCGAGGCGGTCGGACGCGGCGATGTGGTCAAGCTTGCCTCGGTACCAGGGCTGGGAAGAAAGACGGCCGAGCGGCTGGTCCTGGAGCTACGGGGCAAGA
>CADCVD010000079.1:0-7413 GCA_902806055.1 uncultured Rubrobacteraceae bacterium | reverse complement strand
CTGAGCGCGATGAACCCGCAGGAGGTCGCCGAGGCGGTCGGACGCGGCGATGTGGTCAAGCTTGCCTCGGTACCAGGGCTGGGAAGAAAGACGGCCGAGCGGCTGGTCCTGGAGCTACGGGGCAAGAACCTAGCAGCCCTGGACCCCGGCATCTCTGATGGCGAGGTCGGCGGGCCTTATGTCGAGGCTCGGGAGGGGCTAACCGCTTTGGGGTACTCGCTTGAGGAGGCGGAACACGCTCTCAAGCAAGTGCCGCCTCAGGACACGGTACAGAGATATATGAAAGAGGCGTTGCGACGGATGAGGAGCGGTCGGTGAGCTCCGTGGACCGCGGAGACAACAGGCGTCCAGCCTTTGGGCCGGGTGAGGACTGGAACGATGGTATGGAGGAGATGGACGACTTCACGGTGCGCGGCGGCTCGACCGAAAGCGCTGCGGACGAAGATATTACCGGGGCGGCGAATACCGAACGCCCGCTCGACCCGATGGAGGATACGGAGGGTGACGAGCCTACGCTGAGGCCGCGCTCTCTCGATGAGTTTATCGGGCAGGAGGCGCTCAAGAAGAACCTGAGGATCTTCGTGGAGGCGGCGAAGCGTAGAGGTGAGGCGCTCGACCATATGCTGCTCGCGGGGCCGCCGGGGCTCGGGAAGACCTCGCTGTGCAGGATACTCGCGACGGAGATGGGCGTGGACATCTCGGTCACGAGCGGGCCGAGCCTGGAGCGGGCCGGGGACATGGCGGCGATCCTCACCTCGCTCGAAGAGGGAGACTTCCTGTTTATAGACGAGATCCACCGCCTCAACAGGCAGATCGAGGAGGTCCTCTACCCGGCGATGGAGGACTTCGCGATGGATATCGTGCTCGGTCAGGGGCCGTCCGCCCGTACGATCAGGATGGACGTGCCGCGCTTCACGCTCGTCGGCGCCACGACACGCACCGGCCTTATGACGAAGCCGCTGCTCGACAGGTTCGGTTTCAACGCCCGGCTCGACTACTACGCGCCCGAGGACCTCAAGAAGATAGTGGTGCGGAACGCGGGCATCCTCAAGATCCCCATAACCGACGGCGGTGCTCAGGAGCTCTCGACCCGGAGCCGCGGCACCCCGCGTATCGCCAACCGCCTCTTGCGGCGCGTGCGCGACTACGCTGAGGTAGTAGTGGACGGGACGATAGACGAGGGGACGGCGAGGGCGGCCCTGGCGATGCAAGGTGTGGACGGGCTCGGCTTGGATCCGATAGACCGGGAGTACCTAGGTCTGATCATCCGCAAATTCGACGGCGGACCGGTCGGGGTCGGGACGATCTCCGTGGCGTTGGGCGAGGCGCGCGACACCGTGGAGGACGTCTACGAGCCATACCTCTTGCAGAGCGGTCTGATCCAGCGTACAAGCCGTGGCCGCGTCGCCACGAACCGCGCCTATGACCACCTCGGCGTCCCGTTGCCAGGCTAAAGAATGCTCGCACGGCCGCCATCGGAAGGGTTGCGTTAACCGGCCCGGAACTTCTCCATGTCCCAACCTGCGGTCTTCGCGCCCGCCTCGTAGGCGCTCTGGAGGAACTCTAGCAGGGTCTCTTTGGGGGAGACGGCGTTGCGAACCTCTTCGTACGTAAGAAGCGCCGTGCCTCCCTCTTGCCAGGCTGCCGAGGGCGGGCGTAGGGGTTGCCCGGTCAGATCTTTGGGCTCGGGGGCGGTGTAGGAGTAGAAGGCGGGCTCGCGCACGTTTTGGTCTCCGGGCCAGAACCCGAAGGATATGACCTCGTGCGAGTAAGCCTCGCGAGTTACCGGGTCAGTCTCCTCCGGCAGCGAGACGCGTCTATCGGAGAAGCGCGTGACCGCCAGGTCGAAGCTGTGCCAGAAGAGTTGGACCGGGCTGGTCTTGCCGTTGAAGCGACCCGCGAAATCTTTGAAGGTCTGGTCCACTCGTACCAGCGCGCGATGGAAGCGTCTGACGTGCCTCCGATCGCAGGCATGGTGATAGGTGTTGGTGTCAAGGGTGTTCCCGTCGTCGAGGTCGAAGGGTTTAGGGTTTATCGAGATCTCTATCCCCAGAGATCCGAGCCCCTCGAACAACTTACGGTAGAACTCCGCGACCGGCAGATCGTCCATCGCGAAAGAGAAGGCTTCGTCCTCGCTGGTGGTCACTATGAGCCTGTTCGAGATCAGATCTAGGGAGACGTCGAAGGTCGTCGGGCCGTAGGGTATGGAGCCGGTCGTGAGCCCCCGGGTGGTGACGTAGAGCGTTACGTGCCACCAGTGGTTTCGGTACGGCGAAAGCGCCATCCTCACCTTGCCTACTATCTGGCAGTAGCGGTGCAGGGTCTCCTTGGTGTCTTTCCATTCCTCGAAGGGGAGCGGCGGCAGCGGCTGTGTCTCATGGGGGGATACCAAGACTCTCCTTTCTTTGTGTAACCTTTAGGAGGGTTTAGTAAAGCAAGCGGTTCGCCACAGGTTACACTATCAGGCTACCGTACAGAACATACTCTCTTGCAGCGTCGTTCGAGCTATCTTGCTGTGCCGTCTTTCCCGCGTGGCGCTAGCAGGTTTTGAGGGGAGGGTTGTCTGGTCTGGAGATCAGGTAGCCCTGCGCGTAGGTCGCGCCCTGATCCCGCGCCCAGGTTAACTCCTCGCTCGTCTCCAGGCCCTCGACGATGGTCTCTACCTCAAGCGATTGGGCCATCTCAACGACCTTTTGGGCGACTACCGCTTTTTATGGATCGCCGTGCACCCCGCGCACGAACTGCATGTCGAGCTTGATGAAGTTGGGGCGCAGCCGGTGGATCAGGTTGAGGGACGAATATCCGCTCCCCATGTCGTCGAGCGCTACCCTAAAACCCTGCTCACGATAGTAGTCGACTATGTTCCTCAGGTGCTCCACGTCCCCGGCCTGCTCGGTCTCGGTAACCTCGAACACCACGCGTCCGTGATCCAGGGACGCCTCGTCCACGCTTCGGACGGTCGAACGCAGACAAAACTTGGATCGTAGACAGAGGTAGGCGTGAAGTTGATGAACAGGTTGTTCTCTGTACCGTGCCGCACGGCCTCCCGCACAGCGGAGAGACGCGCGGCGAGGTCGAGTTGGAACAGCATGTCGTTCTCCCTGGCAGCCTCGAAGATCGGAGCCGGAGAGACTACGCGGCCGTCCGTACCGATGCCCCTGGGCAGGCATTCTTGTGCGTAGACCTCCTCCGGAGCATCGACGTACACGATGGGCTGGAAGTGTCTGGTCAGCCTCCCCTCCGAGAGCATGTCGATAAGCCAGCCCGAACCACCGAGCGTGGCGAGGTGTCTCAGGGACCTGGCCCTCGGTATATCGCTTACCGTAAGCCCTTCGACGCCCGGCTTGAACAGGGCCCGGGTGTCCTCCACCTCCCTGTTGGTGAGCGCCTCCGAGAGTACGGCGAACAGGTCGCTCAGCCGATCCTCATCGAGACGAACGACTATGGAGCGATCCTCGGGGGTCTCGCAGAACCAGCCTTGGGCCCGGAGATGCTTGTACGCTTTACCGAGGGTGTGGCCGAGAGGCGGCCACAGGTGTAGCCTCCCCGGCCCGACGAGTTTCTCGGGCAGTACCTCGCAACGGGAGCACTGTCTCTGCGTAGGGCTGAAGTCGGCCATAATGCTACTGTTTATACCTCAAAGATTAGAGATGCAAGAGGCTGAACGGCGCCGAAGGTTAGCCAGAGGCACGGATGAATCAACCGCTCGGCGGCTAGTGTGAGCTTCCTTCACCTCTGCTTACTGACAGGGGCGTGCGCGTGGCAGGAGCGGTACCCCGAGGGGAAATCTCCGAAGATCGGCGTGAATCTCTCGGCGAAGCAGTTCGAGCACCCCGACTTGGCGCGGGATGTCGCGAAGATCCTTCCGGCGACCGGGTTAGAGCCGGGCAGCCTGGAGCTTGAGATAACCGAGAGCGTCGCGATGGGGCATGCGCCATCGACGATGGATACCTTCAAAGAACTCAAGGCGCTAGGAGGGAAGCTGGCTATAGACGACTTCGGCACCGGGTACTCTTCTCTCTCCTATCTCAAGCGCTTCCCCGTGGATAACCTCAAGATAGATCGCTCCTTTATAAACGAGCTCGGGGACGATGAGAACGGTACGGTCCTCATGTCGGGCGTCCTCAGCCTGGCACGCGCCCTAGGATTAGGGGTTATCGCCGAGGGTGTCGAGACCGCTCAGCAACTCATGCACCTGCGAGACCTTGGATGCGAGTTGGCTCAAGGGTACTTTTTCTGGAAACCTGTCCCCGGTGAGAGAGCCTCTGAGCTTTTGGCTGCTAGGTTAAATTAGCCTCTCCTCACCACACCGCTGCAGAAGAATACCCGATTCGATTCAATGTGCCTCTCGCATCGGTCTCGAAGCACCCTCACAAGAGCGCTGTGCTTCTAAACCTTGCCTTTGAGCCCGCTTCTTACGCCTGCGACCGATCTTTACTGCCGGAGTGGCCGCAGCCGTAAGATGGTCCCGCCATCTTACGGCGGCTATACGAATGCGACCGCGAACAGAGCTCCTACGCTCGGCAGATGCCGTTAGCGTGAACGAGAGGCGCTACTTTAAGGTCTTCGGCTTCGGCTGCCGAAAGGGTCTGAGCCTCCAGCCGCGCGTCGATCACCGCGTCGAGGCGTGTACCCGCTGCTGAACATTGCGAAGAGGGATCGTACAAAGCCGGGCCTTGAACTACGCCGGCCAAGAAGAGCTGCTGCACCGGCTCCAGCTCCGAAGGGGACTGCTCAAAATAGTTGTCAGAGGCTGCATATACGCCGTAAGAGTTCGGGCCGTAGTAGACGGCGTTCAGGTAATACTCCAAGATCTGTTCCTTCGTATAAACGTGCTCCACCCACTGCGCGAGCAGCATCGCCTGAAGCTTTCTCGTTAGACTCTTCTGTTCATCTCGAAGGATAGTATTGTCGACTAGTTGCTCGGTTATAGTGCTGCCGCCCTCCGTTACTCGTTGCGCCTCCACGTTAGCCCAAAGCGCGCCACCGACCCGGATCCAGTCGGTACCGTCATGCGTGTAGAAACGCTTGTCCTCGACAGCTATCAAGCCGGAGACCAGATCCTCCGGGACTTCATTAAGCGGTATGTAAGCATCGCCCCGGGCGGTAAGGTCAGCCTCAACCAACTCGCCAAGACCCGTCGTTTTGGGAGCCACTAGCGTGCTTGCAGCCCATCCCCCAACCCCTAAGAGGACGAAGATGAGCAAACCCAAGACTAATCTCTGAAAGTTCTTATTGGATGGTCCGGTCTGGCAGTCGCCCTTCTCGGAGCTTTCGATCTGTAGTTTTAGTTTCTGCAAGATCCACGTCCTACTATCTGCCCCTCTAGAGAAGCTGGACTGCGAACCTATGAAGAGCTTTTTGTGGCGGTATGGATTTCAACAGAAATGAACTGAAGAGTAGCGACGGTAGCCCATATCTTGCGCATCTGCCGCAGGTTCGCCGGGGGAAGCACCATGGCGTCTACTTGCAGCAGTTTACGGTGCTGTTTGCTTGTGCCGCGATCAGTGAGAGACAGTCGACTTGGAGGCCCGCACGGCCCCAAGGTCTCACCCGCCTATGTCTTCTTCGCCTCCCAGAAGGTTGGGTTCATCTCGGGAGGGGTGATCTCCGTAACCGGCGCGGAGCCGTTGCCTATTTACAGGCTCCTCACGGCAGCGGGCAAGAATTAGAGAATGCTTGTAAGGGCTGCTCCTGTTTGTCTACGTCACCGTCTACGTCACCGGCGCGAGGAACTGCCGGGCACCATAATGCTCTCTGGCGGCAAAAGAGTACCGGGGTTATGCGAAGAGAATTGAAGAGAGGGTGAGCGAGGCGAGAAACGGCGCGGGCGGGCTTGAAGGACGGGTGGCAGCTGGTCACTGGAGCGAGCAGCGGCCTGGGACGCGCGTCCGCCGTCGCGCTGGCTGAGGCGGGGCAGACGTCGCGCTGGTCGCGCGGAGCGAGGAGGACCTGCGGGGACGGAGGATGAAGTCTCCGGTTTCGGCGTGCGTGCGCTGGTATTGCCAACGGATCTCGCCAATGCGGAGGAGACGACAGGGAGCGTCGAGCGGACGCTGGAGGAGTTCGGCGGGATCGATGTGCTTGTCAGCGCCGCCGGGATTCGTGCTGACCGAAGCGATCATTACCCCTATCGAGGAGGGGTTGCCGTAGACGTGAAGTTGTGCCGGCTCTTTGAGCGCCGTCGGCGTCGTAGAATGCCGTTTATGAGAGGCAAAGACGGCGATGCGAGGCGGAAAGAAGAGCGGGCGGCCCTGGCGCGGATACTGGAGGAGGTACGAGAGAGGGAGCGCAACCACCGGAGGCTGGCGCGGCATATAAGAGAGAAGTATTTGCCGGATGGGGTGCTCCAGAGAGAGTATGCTGGCAAGGTGCCCAGGCTTCCGGTCTCGGGCTGCGCGCCGAGGTTCGCGCGGGCGAGCGCGTGGTACTGGGTTCACGCTGACGGAGCCGAGGACGCGAGACGGAGGGTGGACGAACTGGAAGGGAGGCTCGAAGTGCTGCGGGGAGGGGCGGAGACATGAGCGGCTGGATGCGGCGCGTGCTCACGGCGGGGCGTGCCGTTGAGGATGGGTTCGACCGTTTGAGGTTCGAGGTCAGACGCCGGACGGGCCGGTTGTCCTCGATGGAGATCCTACCTTACCGGGGGCATGGGAACGGCAGGGAGCTCTTTCTCAAGGGGCGCGTGCTAGAGACGCTGGGCCTCCCGTCTCCGAACGCGGAGGACTCCCGACGCCGAAACCTTCGCAGCATGGCCCGGCGTTTTCTGAGCTCCGAGGTGCCGAAAGCCCGCGTCCGGGCTCTCTACGCCGGGCAAGAGATCGAGGCGAAGGCGGACAAAGAAGGGTATTTCGACCTACGCTTCTCACTGGAGGAGCCGCTCGAGGGCGACGCATCCTGGCGACGGGTTCGGATAGAGTTAGTCTGGCCTCATGCAGAAGGCGAGTCCGAGGCCACGGGGAAGGTGCTGGTACCGACTAGAGCACGGTTCGGGGTTGTCAGCGACCTCGACGATACGGTGTTGCAGTCGAACGTGACCAACTTCTTGAAGATGGCGCGCGTAGTTTTGCTGGGCAACGCCCATACGCGGCTGCCGTTCGAGGGTGTGGCGGCTTTCTACCGGGCCTTGCAACGCGGAGCCAGCGGCGGGGAGTTCAACCCTATCTTCTACGTTTCGAGCAGTCCCTGGAACCTCTACGACCTACTGGAGGACTTTATGGACCTGCACGGCGTGCCGGCCGGTCCACTCTTCCTGAGAGACTGGAGTCTGAGCGCTTTGAAGGGCGGGGCCGAGCATAAGCTGCGCGTAATACGTATGCTGCTCGCGACATACCCCGAACTCCCGTTCGTCCTTATCGGGGATTCCGGCGAGCGTGACCCTGAGATCTACCAAAAGATCGTGCTCGAGTACCC
>CADCVD010000078.1 GCA_902806055.1 uncultured Rubrobacteraceae bacterium | reverse complement strand
AGAAGCACCACCAGGCCGCCGCGTTTCTCGCCGGTGAGCCGCTCCCCGACGCCGACCAGGATACCCTGCCGCGCGTACTTCTCCAGATGATGAAGGATGTCGGGGTACCGAGCGGCCTGAGAGAGTTTGGCTACAATGAGGAAGATATAGACAGTCTCGTGGAGGGGGCGCTCAAACAGAGGCGCCAGCTCATGATCGCCCCTCGGGAGGCCGGGCCGGAGGATCTCGCGAATATCTTTCGTGACTCTCTGCAGAACTGGTAACTCGGATTAATATGCTGTTGGAGAGCACGGCCAGCTGATCAGCTCCCCAAGTATTCGGGCGAGCATGAAAACTGTCGAATGCATACCTCTCGCTAGAGTCTTGTAAAGACGTACGAGATCGTCCACACGAGCCTGTTCAAAGAGCGGGCGTTTGCGCGACGCTGGATTACCGGCCGGCGTTCGGCTCGGACGGTCAGCGGTTGCTGCGAGCTCGCCCGCCTACCGGAGGTTGTCAGTTCACGCCTGTCAGCTGTACGAAGTGACAACGCCTTAAAGTTCCGCTCCTCCGCCGTGGTGGGGCAGGATCCGGAGGTCTCAGGCTGGAGCTAGGCTAGCGGTTTAACGCTTGTGAGCTGCTCACTGAACTATATGTAGGAAGGCTAGATGGATGTTACGGGGTTTGGTGAGCTAGAACAGGGGTCATCCAGCTTCCCGTGTAAAGGAGCAACGGCTCGACTACGCTCAAGTACCCGAGGGCTCGCCTGTAGAGTACCGGCACCGACACCGGACTACCCCTTTTTAGACAGTCTCTCTAGAAACTGTTTGGAAAATCGGATTAGGTAGGACGATGACCTACGCTCCTGAGCATGAAAAGGAGCTACTCTACCGATCTCACCGACGCCGAGTGGGAGTGTCTTAAACTCCACGTTCCGCCTCCCAACAAGCCAGGACGACCGAAGATCCACAGTACTCGCGTAATCCTCGACGCCATCTTCTACGTCCTCAAAGAGTGGCTGCGTTTGGCAGCTTTTGCCCCGCGAGTTCCCGCCTTGGGAGACTGTCTACTGGTGGTTTAGAAAATGGCGCATAGATGGAACCTTTGAGCGGCTCAACGCAGCTCTGCGTATACGCTTGCGGGTACGGCTGAGGAGAAACCCATAGCCCAGTGCAGGTGTAGTCGATTCACAGTCGGCCAAGACGACCGGCGGTGTAGGTGGTGAGGCGCGTGGATACGACGGTGGGAAGAAGGTTCGCGGCAGGAAGCGACAAATCCTGGTGGATATGGAAGGATTGGTTCTAAAAGCCAAGGTTCACAGCGCCAAGGTCCCCGATCAGGACGGGATCAAACTGCTGCTAAAGGGTATACGAGAACGCCTTCCGCGCCTTTCTCACCTGTGGGTGGATGCCGGGTACCAGGGCCGGGGCAAGGACTGGGTGGAAAAGGTGCTCGGCCTGAGCGTCGAGGTCGTTCATCGCACGCCGAAGCTACCGCCAGAGAAGGTCGCGATGAAGTGGGCGGAGGAGTGGTCTAAAGAGGGCAGGGAGATCGATTGGCGTAAGTTGCTCCCGCGTCGGGGCTTCGAGGTACTACCGCGCCGGTGGGTAGTGGAGCACATCTTCTCGTGGATCTCTCAGAACCGTAGGATGAGCAAGGACTACGAGAGGCTTGGCGCCACAGCTGAAGCGTTCATCTATGTCGCGATGACGCGCCTGATGGTAAGGCGGTTGGCTCGTGCTTAGGATTTCCCAAACAGTTTCTAAGAGCTCTTCTCGGAAACCTAGCTTCCTGTGTATCGGCTTATTGCAAACTCGCATTCCTCCGGTCCACCATTCCTGCGAAGATGTTCACATGCCGCTGTGTGCTGAACGCATATACTAGCCGGGTAGACTAAAGGTTAGAGAGGCGGAACAAATGGTGGAACTTCTCAAGCTGTTATCATCGCGAATAACCGACAAAAAGCGCAAGAAGAAGGGACCGAATCACGAGCGATTCTATAGTCAGGGGCTAACGCGGACCGAGCTACGAAGGATGTTTCGAAGCGAAGAGCCGTAACCGACGCGCAGCGTCCGCAGGCCGAACCCTGAGCAAAGAAAAGGTCGGAATCCCTAACTAAAGATTCCGGCCCTTCCTTATGCACCGGATTGGCGACAAGAGGTCTTCTCGGAAACACGTATCCACGATCCTGCGTAACATTCTGCTTCAGTTGCGATCTCCTGCCACTTGACGATTCCTGCGGGCCGAGATTCATCACAAAATATCTTGTGACTTCTAACCTGTGTTCTTCGCGTACTCCGCTGGAGATGCGCCGACGAGCGCCTTTGAATCCCTGATGAAGCGCGCCTGGTCAAAATACCCGAGGTCCAGCGCTATCTTCGTTCAATCAGTAGCCTCGCCGTCCGCCAGCCGGTCGGCCGCCTCCTGGAGCCTGCAGCGACGGATCACCCACTTCGGGCTGACGCCGACGTACCGGCTGAAGAGTCGCTGGAGCGTCCTCTTGCTCAGTTTTAGCCGGCTCGCTGCCTCGTCGACCCTGGTGATCTCCCGGTCCGTAACGATGAGGTCGACTACCCGGTTGATGACCTCCACGTTGTCGTCCCGTTCCGGCAATCTCCCGCGGAGGAAGGCTTCGGCAAGCTCGACCATCTCCCCTTCGTCTTCCAGTGAGAGGATCGCCCCTTCCAGGGCTTCGCCCTCCGCGCCGAAGACCTCACCTATGCCTACGGAGCTACCGATCAGCCCACAGAGCGGCGATTCCAGAAAGGGATAGAAAGCCCCGGGCCTGAACTTGACGCCGAACACCCGGCCCTTGCCGGCGAGGAGGTACGAGGACTTCCCTCTGGCCTCGACGCCGTAGATCCTGGACCTGCCTCTCTCGATGACCAGGTTGACGGCAGGGTGGGGGAGGTTCTCCTGAAGGTAGGGTATCCTGGCCTCGCAGGTCCCACTCGATGATCCAATAGCGTTCTACGAAGAACCCCAGGTCTCGCGCGGGCAGGTGCCGCGAGAGCCGGAATCTCTTCTCGCCCGCCCTCGGGTTCAAGATACCCTTGGGCTTCCCTACTCTCGTCCCTGCCATTATCAGTACCGAGATAAGACTATCGCCGACGCGGCTGGTTCCGCATTCGAGAGTGACCTCGATCCCGCGTGGCGCGTTTTTACAATAGCTCGCATCATTTCAGCACTATATTACTCCGCATAAGGTTCGGTCCAGCGCGGAGAGAGCTGACGCTGGCGCGGTAGATGTGGAACCCGCGACGAAGAAGAGGAGACAAGCATGAGCACGCGCGCGACGAGCACGTTCGAGATAAAGACCTGGGACGAGGAACCCTACGACGAGCGAGAAGGGGCGAAACTGACCCGCGCTCACCTCATCAAGACCTTCCAGGGCGACGTCGAAGGCGAGAGCACTACCGATCTGCTCTTTGCCTACGGTACGGAGGAAGGCTCCGCAGCCTACGTCGGTCTTGAGCGGTTTGTGGGTCGCGTCCAAGGCCGGTCGGGTAGTTTCGTCCTCCGTCACAGCGCGACGATGAAGCGCGGCGAGGGGGAGGCCGCATGGTCTGTAGTGCCGGACTCCGGCACCGGCGAACTGCTCGGCTTGAGCGGCGAGGCGCAGATTACCGTCGAGCCAGACGGAGGCCATTCCTTCACCCTAGACTACGACCTCGGATAATGGACAGTTCGTACAGCAGGAGGAGTGATACGGAGGCGAAGCGGGACTTGCTGGTTCTCGCGTTCGAGTCACAGAGGACATGGGAGGGGTGGCTTGACGAGAACGCCGCGACCTCTAAAGGTCTCTGGCTCAAGATCGCCAAGAAAGGCTTGAGCATTCAGTCCGTCTCTTACCCGGAGGCCCTCGACGCGGCCCTCTGTCAAGGATGGATCGACGGTCAGAAGGCCTCGTTCGACGAGCGGTTCTGGCTTCAGAGGTTCACCCCGCGCAAGCCCAGAAGCAGTTGGTCCAAGGTAAACCGTCAAAAGGTCACTGAGCTCGTGCAGCGCGGGAAGATGAAGCCGCGTGGTCTGGAGGAGGTCGAGCGGGCCAAGCGAGACGGCAGGTGGGATGCTGCCTACGACGCCCAGAGCGCCGCGACGGTCCCCGACGACCTCCGGCGGAGGCTGGACGAGAACCCCCAAGCCTCGGCATTCTTCGCCACGCTCGACAGCAGGAACCGGTACGCGATCCTTCACCGTATCCAGGAAGCCAAGAAACCCGAGACGCGCGCACGGCGTATCGAGAAATACGTCGCTATGCTCAGCGAGCACGAGAAGCTGTACCAGTAGGAGGAATCTACGTCGGCAAGGGTTGTCGGCTCCCGCACATCACCAGTACCGCACAAGCATAACCTGAGTCGGGGGTTCGTATATGACATTCGTCATGTCGAACTCACGACGATCTTCACTACCGGGCGTTACGGCACGCCCATACACTCGTGGACACGAAAACCCATAGAGGATCGACTCCTCTGCGGGGACACCCGCGATTCAGGTAGGAGAAACTTGATGAACCAGCGAAACTCGTCGTCCTCCAATAGCAAAGTGACGGTGGCTGCCCTCCTCTTCGCGGCCGCCGGGTTTGTAATCCAAATAGGTTCTGGGCTTGACGTCCCGACGGTCCCGCCGGGGCTCATCATCTTGCTGGTAGCGGCTGCTGTGGTTGCCTTCGGGCCATGGAGGTGGACAACGGTCGTCGGCGTAATCGTGGGCCTCTTCCTCCTCGTCGGTTTCTTTGCGAGCGGCGCGGTGGGCAACCTGATCCAGCCGAGCCAACTGGGCGTGTTCGCTGGTGCCTGGGTCCAGTTCCTGGCGGTGATCGTCGCGGTCATTGCCAGCACCGCCGCCATCGTCCAGAACGTCAGGGCTTGGCGTGAAGAAGTGAGCTGACGAGTCGATTACGGCACGATGAGCCAAGCTGATCCAAGAGAGACTCGGCCGCACGCGGAGATGAGGAGGAACTCGATGAGTGAAAGAGATATTTTGGTCGAAACGAGAGACCTCACCAAGAGGTACGGCTCACGCATAGTGGCCGTGGACCGCGTAAGCCTCACGGTACGCAGAGGCGAGGTCTACGGCTTCCTCGGTCCGAACGGTGCCGGCAAGACGACGACTATGCGCATGCTACTCGGGCTCATTCGCCCCTCCTTGGGGGCGGCGAGCGTGTTGGGCCGCTCGCCGGGCCATCCGGAGAGCCTGACGCGGATCGGTGCTCTCGTCGAGTCGCCCGCGTTCTACCCCTACCTTTCGGGCAGGGACAACCTGCGCGTGATCGCACGTTATGCTGGCGTCTCCAAGGAGCGAATCGCGGAGGTACTCGACCTTGTCGACCTGACAGACCGGGCGCGCGACAAGTTCGCTACATACTCATCAGGCATGAAGCAGCGTCTCGGTGTAGCCGCCGCGCTCCTGAAGGACCCGGAGCTACTCATCCTCGACGAGCCGACGAACGGCCTGGACCCCGCCGGGGTGGCAGACATGCGAGATCTCATCCGCTCCTTGGGATCCGGCGAGCGCTCGGTGCTCCTCTCCAGCCATATGCTTGGCGAGGTCGAGCAGATCTGCGACCGCGTGGGCGTTATCTCCCGCGGACGCCTGATCGCCGAGAGCACGGTCGAGGAACTTCGCGGCAAGGGGGCGCTCCTGGTAGATGCAAAGCCGCTGAACCGCGCCCGCGAACGCGTCGAACAGCTGCTCGGCGCGGAGCGGGTGGAAGTACTTGACGGGACGCTCCGCTTAGACGCGGACCCGGCGGCCGCCGGACGGATCAACCGCGAGCTGGTGGGTGCGAACATCGAAGTGACCGAGCTGCGTCCCGTAGAGCGCAAGCTCGAGGAAGTGTTCCTGGAGATGACCGATCAGAAAGGTGAGAGCTATGTTGGCTAGTTTCTCGGCAGAGATGTTGAAACTCTACAAGAGGCCCACGACGTGGGTACTGCTGCTCGTCTCGCTGGTACTCAGTCAGGTGTTCAACTACCTCGTGCCCTA
Source organism: uncultured Rubrobacteraceae bacterium (assembly GCA_902806055.1). GTDB lineage: Bacteria > Actinomycetota > Rubrobacteria > Rubrobacterales > Rubrobacteraceae > Rubrobacter_F. The sequence continues at coordinate 4,401 of CADCVD010000078.1, read as the reverse complement.
CGCAGGCTACCTGAGCGCCGACAGCGAGAGGGCGGCGGAGCAGATCCTGACGAGTACGATGCCGGAGAATCTGATCCCGAACTCCATCGGTGGATTCCCCCTGTTCGCGGGCGCTCTAGCACTAACTTTAGGCGCGGTCTCTGTCGGCAGCGAGTATGGCTGGGGGACGCTGAAGACCGTGCTGATTCAGCGTCCCCGCCGGATGAGCATCTACGCGGGCGAGTTGCTCGCGCTCGCCGTCGCCGTGCTCGCGATCGTGATCTCCATCTTCACTTTCGGAGCCTTCACGAGCTACGCTATAGCCACCAGCCAGTCGGAGTCGATCGATTGGCCTTCCCTGGCCGAGTTGACGAGGGGGGTCGCCTCGGGTTGGCTCATACTCATGGTGTGGTGTTTGCTCGGCGTTATGCTCGCGTTCTTGTTCCGGGGGATGGCTCTACCTATTGGGCTCGGGGTGGTGTGGATTTTGGGCGTAGAGAACCTGATCGTGAACGTAGCCGCGGTGCTTCTCGACTTCGCCGAGACGCTGCAAAAAGGACTGCCTGGGGTGAACGCGGGGTCTCTCGTCTCGACGCTAGGCGGAGGAAGCGACACGCCGGGGGTGAACTCCGCTGTGGACGGTACCCAGGCGGCGCTCGTGCTCGTAGCCTACGCAGTCGTCTTCGTCCTCATAGCTGGATTCGTGCTGCACAGGCGGGACGTAACGTGAGGATGCGCGGCCCGTCAGAGATCACCACGCCGCGTATACTCACGATGGCAGGCCTGGAACGGGAATTGACTACGATGGCGCAGGCAACGGATAGCGAGCAACCTTTAAGAAGCTCCGCCAGCGGCGATTCCGCAGGTATCGCCGACGCTTCGCGCCACAAGCTGCTTCCCTTCGCGTGGCCGCTGTTTACTATGGTCTGGCTACTGTTCCCGCTGGGCTTCGTGATTCAGGTGCTACGGACCACCAGTTTCTCCCCGCTCCAGATGCTCGCGTTCTTGACCTCGATGGCGGCATTTCTCGCCCTCTTCCTCTGGCTAATGCTCCGCTTCCCGTTTCCCGCCACCGGGTTGAGGCCCCGAGAACTGCGGGTTCGGATCGGCCTGCTCCTGGCTCTCGCGTCCCTAGCGCTCTACGTAGAGCTCACGTACGGGAATGGCGTTCCCTACCGCTTCATATACGTCGTGGTCGCCGCGGCGGTAACGCTACCGACGCGCAAAGCCGCCTGGATGGTCGCCGCCACCACGGTTATCGCGGGAGTAGTCTACGAGGCCGCGGTGGGATGGGATACGTTCGCGACGGCTTGGAGAAACATCGTCCCCTTCCCGTTGGTCGGCACCGGCATGATCGCCGTCAGCCGGCTCGTCGTCACGGTCCGCCAGCTGCAAGCGGCGCGAAGGGAGATCGCACAGTTGGCGGCGGCCGAGGCGGTGGCCAGGGAGCGCCTGCGCTTCTCCCGGGACCTACATGATCTCTTGGGTCACAGCCTCTCTTCGATCACGCTCAAGAGTGAGCTGGCCGGTCGCTTGCTGCCTGCTGCACCAGAGAAGGCAGCGGCGGAAATCCGCGACATCGAGGGTGTGGCGCGAAGGTCCCTGCGTGAGGTGCGTGAGGCCGTCTCCGGCTACCGGCAGCCTACTCTCGACGAAGAGCTCTACGGCGCACGCGAGATGTTGGAAGCGGCGGGCATCGCCTGCCGGATCGATAACGATGCCGGCCCCCTCGCAAATGCAACGGACGCCATTTTGGCCTGGGCGGTGCGTGAGGGGGTGACGAACGTGATCCGTCACAGCTGCGCCGACCGCTGCGAGATCCGGATAACGCGAGACGGCGAGGAGGCCCGCGTGGAAGTGAAGGACGACGGGCGCGGCTGCCCACCAGAGCACGAGGGGACCTACTCTAACAGCAGCGGTCTCTCCGGCATCACGGAGCGCGTCGCTGCGAGCGGGGGAGCCTTGGAGGCGGGGCCGTTGCCGGAAGGCGGGTTTCGTCTGTGCGTGCGCCTGCCAACCCGCGGCGTAAGCGAGGATAAGCGGCGATGACCGTGCGCGTGCTTTTAGCCGAGGATCAGTCAATGGTGCGCGGGGCGTTGGCCGCCCTGCTCTCCCTAGAAAAGGACATAGAGATCGTCGCCGAAGCATCACGAGGGGACGAAGTTATCCCCGCCGCTCTGGATGCCCTGCCGGATGTGGCTTTGCTAGATATCGAGATGCCGGGCGGCGACGGCCTTACGGCGGCGGGAGAGTTGAGGAAACGTCTCCCCTCGTGCCGCGTTATCATCCTGACTACCTTTGGGCGTGCCGGTTATCTCAGACGAGCGATGGAGAGCGGCGCGGTCGGCTTCCTACTCAAAGACGCCCCGGCCTCTGAGTTGGCGACGGCCATCCGTAGGGCCATGGACGGAGAGCGGGTGGTGGACCTCGCCCTGGCCGCATCGGCCCTGAGCGAAGGGGAGAGCCCGCTCACCGAACGTGAGCGCGACGTGCTGGCCGTTTCGGCGAACGGGGCGACCGTTGAGGACGTGGCTCGCATGCTGTACCTCTCCGAGGGCACCGTACGCAACTACCTTTCGACCGCGATCAAGAAGACGGGGACACGCAATCGCGTCGAGGCGGCGCGCCTCGCGGAGTCGAAAGGCTGGCTGTAAGGCGGGGTCAGCGGACCAACGTTGGCGCACACGAACTATTACGGTGAGGTTCGGTCAAGGCTGTCTCTACAGTGTCAGTTAACCCGTCCGTAGGCTATCCTTCCGGTGAGGCGAGGAAGGGGGACGGATGGGCGCACGAAACGGGATCGCGGGGCAACCGACCTCGATCGGACCGGTGGTCCGAAAGGCTTGAGGAGCTGCACCGGCGAATAGGGCGTCATTTCGCTCGTTCTGAGGCGAGGGAGCGGGTCCGCCGCTACCTCGTCGGGCTGCTCGGAAGGGTGGAGCGCAAGAACAGCTGGCAGATGGCCGAGGTGATCGGCGAGGGGGACCCGCAAGGAGTCCAGCGCCTCCTGAACGCGGCAAAGTGGGACGCAGACCTCGTGCGCGACGACCTCGGGGAGTACGTGGTCGAGCACCTCGGCGACGAAGAGAGCGGGGTGCTCATCGTCGACGATACCGGCTTTTTGAAGAAGGGAGAGAAGTCGGTCGGGGTGGCCCGCCAGTACACCGGCACCGCGGGCGACACGGTCAACTGCCAGGTCGGAGTGTTTTTGGCCTACGCCTCTAACAAAGGCGTGGCGTTCGTGGACCGGGCGTTATATATGCCCGAGGAGTAGGCGGAGGACCCGGAGCGCAAAGCAGAGGCCGGTGTCCCCGAGGAGGCGGCCTTCGCTAACAAGATCGAGCTGGCCAAGAGGATGCTCGAGAGGGCTTTCGAAGCGGGGGTCCCCGCTCGTTGGGTGGTCGCCGATTCCTTTTACGGCCGCTCGCACGCCTTCCGGGCGTGGCTGGAGGAGCGTGAACGATCCTACGCGGTGATGGTTCCGAAGACTAACACTGTTTCTCTCGGAGGACGCAAGGAGAAGATCAAGCAAATCGCCGGGCGGCTGCCCGAGGATGTGTACTCGGAGGTTCGTGCTGCGGCAGGCACGGGCGAGAGGGGCCCCTGGGAATGGGCGCACGTCGGACTTTTAGCGGACCCGGAGAAGGGGATGGGACGGTGGCTATTGGTCCGCCGTGGCTCTGATGATCCCGACGACCTCTCCTTCTACCAGGCCTACGGCCCCGAGGATACGCCCGTCGAGGAACTGGTCAGAGTCTGCCAGGACCGATGGACCGTAGAAGTTGCCTTCGAAGCGGCGAAAGGGGAAGTCGGGATGGACCACTATGAGGTCAGGAAGTGGGAGTCCTGGCACCGCTACATCACCCTTTGCTTGCTCGCCCATGCTTTTCTGGTCGTCACCTGCCTAGCCGCCCGCAACGAGGAAGCTGGTGGCGAGACCCGTAAAAAAAGGATTTTGAGTCCGGTCTGATCCCGCTGACCGTGCCGGAGGCAAGAAACGTTTTGCTCGCCATGGCCGAGCCGGACGAAGAGAAACGGACCTTCCGGCTGGGGTGGTCAATGTACAGGCGGGCGCACCAAGCCGTCGCAGCCCGCTACAAAAAGGCGAGCCGAGCTACCAAACGCGCACTCGTCCGGCAGAGACCTTCCAGGAAAGACGCCGGAGGACCGAAGACAATCTCGGTGGCTCCCAAGGACGCCGGACTTACCGAAGCCCAATGGACGCTTATTGAGCCGCTGCTGCCATCGCGGAGGGGCCGGATAGGCAGGCCACTAAACGACCATCGCGAGGTGCTGGGTGGCATCCTGTGGGTGGCAAGGACCGGCTGCTCGTGGCGAGAGATGCCCGAGGAGTACGGTGACTTCACCACCGCCTACAAGAGGTGGAGGCTATGGAAAGAGCGGGGCCTGTGGCGGCGCATC
>CADCVD010000077.1 GCA_902806055.1 uncultured Rubrobacteraceae bacterium | reverse complement strand
AGTCTGGGCCGATACGGACCCCGTCGGGACGATACGGGTCCGATCCATGCAGGATCCTTTATATGGGTTGCCGAGAACGCTCGCTCTCGGAAGATGCGTGAATAAGCTTGATTCCTGCCGGCTGTCCCATGGAGGCTCACCCCTCGCGTCGCGTCGTTTGCAGCGAGAGCCTACGCGGGTAAGAGGTGCCATCGAACGAACGGCGAGAGCGAGGAGGAGCAAATTGACGGACAAGCCCCAGAAGGAGCAGAACACCGAGTCGGCGATAAGGGTTCGCAAGGTCACCGACGTACACGCTAACTGGAGTAGCCAGGGGGCCTTGCAGGACGGCAAGTTCTCCTACCAGCTGATCCTGGACAACGGGGCGCGAGAGGCTCTGATCATGCCTACCGTTTCCGACGCGAAGGTGTTGAGGGACTTCTTCGACGACGCCGACAGCGTCTACTGGGACATGGACAAAGAGGTCCTCATCTTCGGCAAGATCCAGTAGCCCAAAGGTGGTCATGGCACGTCCGGGCCGGGGTCCTTCGGGGCTCCGGCCCTCTTCTATGCTCTTAGCCCCCTGGATTTCCGAGAACACATGCTCTGAAACTGTCTGGAAATTCTCAGGCACGGGCCAAACGCCTCGCCATCAGGCGGCTCATCGCTGCGTAGACGAACGCTTCCGCGCTGGCGCACAGTCGCTCGTAATCCTTGCTCATCCTGCGGTTCTGGCACAGCCAAGAGAAGGTGCGCTCCACGACCCACCGACGAGGCAGGACCTGGAAGCCCCGTGGCGGCATGAGCCTCTGCCAGTCAACCTTACTGCCCTCCTTGTGCCACTCCTTCGCCCAGGCGAGCATGACCTTCTCGGGGGCCGGCTTGGGCGGCTTGCGCACGACCTCGACGCTCAGGCCCAGTTCCTCCTGTGCCCACCTCCTTCCCCTGCCCCGGTAGCCGGCGTCCACCCACAAGTGGGAGAGACGGGGTAGGCGCCCCCGCGCACGCTCCAATAGCAGCCTGATGCCGTCCTCGTCGGGCACCTTTGCGCTGTGGACCTTGGCTTCCAGCACCAACCCCTCCGTGTCCACGAGCAGATGCCTCTTGCGACCTCTGACCTTCTTGCCGCCGTCGAAGCCCCTCTGCTCGCCGCCCACCCCGGTGGTCTTCGCCGATTGGCTGTCCACGATCCCCGCGCTCGGCTCGGGATGGCGGCCGAGTCGCTCTCTCAGCCGTCTTCGCATCGTCCGATTCAGCATCTCCCATGTGCCGTCGATGCGCCACCTCCTGAACCAGTCGTAGACGGTCTTCCAGGGCGGGAAGTCCTTCGGCAGTAGTCGCCAGGGGCAGCCACTCCTCAAGACGTAGAAGACGGCGTCGAGGATCTCGCGTAGACCGTGAAGCCTGGGGCGTCCTCGCACCGTTGGCTTGGGAAGATGCGGGCCGATGCAACGCCATTCTTCGTCGGACAAATCCGTGGGGTATCTCCTGCTCTCCATAGCAGGGAGGGTAGGCCACGATCATGCCGTCGAGCATTTTCCAGACAGTTTCAGAGCCAGCCTTATCGGAAACTAAGACCCAAAGAGAGGGCCGAGGCTGTTAGACCCCGGCCCTCTGCTATCTACTGGTGGGTGCGGGCTTAACGCCCGCCGCCGCCGCCACCGCCGCCGAAGCAGCCCTCACCGCCGCCGCCACCGCCGGTGGTGCCACCGATGCCGCCACCGCTGCCGCCACCGCCGCCGCCGACAAATCCACAGGGGGCTAAGGTGCCGCCGCCGCCACCGCCGCCACCGCCGCGACCGCCACCGATGCCACCACCGCTGCCGCCACCGGCGGCGAATGCCGGCACCGACATGGCCACCAGCATCATCGCCATAAGTGCCGCTACCGCAAGTAACGAAATGATGCGCTTCATAAAGCGCCACCCTTCTTTTGCACAACCCCCGATTGGGTTGCAACGAGCGGTAAGTTAACCTAGTCACTAAGTAATAGATATAGGACATTTGTCCCGGTTTGCCCGGCTCGGGCCGAAAGAGCTTGCGACTGGAACTAAGGGACAGGGTGCCCCTCTATTCACTCTATTGCCGGTAAGAGGTCTTCTCGGAAACCTGTATTCGGCCGGTCGCATCCTTATGCGTTAGGACTGGGGCAAGATGCCGTTTCGCTTCCCGATAAGCGTTGTAGTCAACACAACATCTGGTAGGTGTGCATAGATATTCGCTTCTGTAAGCGGGCAGCTACCTTGAGGCGCTTTCTCATCCATCGATCGACTACGATCAGACGATTGCTAAAAGGGTAACTAGTTCCGAACGTTGATTTGGAAATAAAATCCGGACCAAGAAGACCAGATAAAGATCAGAAGGGAGCGGAGTGAGCACATGGGCGGAGTAGGATCGGGGAGGCAACCGGCATGGCTCACTGGAAGCCCCAGCAAGGAGACCACCGAGGACTACTTCGCCCTGGACATAAGGGAGGCAAAGCGTTACGGGCTCATAGCCCCTGGATTTGAAGAGCTCCCAGGCATCGCCCGCATCGAGTGGATCACCTCCGGCTTTGGTGCACCACAAGGCTCAGACTGCTATCTCAGGCCGTGGTTCCGCTGCCCGAGGAAAGAATGCGGAAAGCGGGTGGCGATCCTCTACGGTTGGATACCCGATACAGGCGCCCCCTCGTGGGCGTGTCGAACATGCAGGGATCTCTGCTACCCAGTTGAGATGGGGAACCGCGTCGAACGCGCGGGGATAAAGATGCGTAAGCGTAGAGCCAGACTCGGCCCAGGTCCAGAAAAGCCCAAGCGCATGCGCCACGATACGTTCGTGCGGCTAGGCCACCAATACCTCCAGGCCGTCAAGGAGTACAACGAAGCCGGCCGAGAGTCGATCGCACACCACCTCAAGCAGATGGAGCAAGAGAGGATTAAGTTCGACCTCTGACCGCACCTTTTCGGATCGTCTCTCCTGACGATCCCTAGCTGGCATCACAACTTCCACAATCAGGTGCGCACCTCTGTAAGCAGCGACCCTCGTGCCGGACACACCCTGAGTGTCTACTGCGGCGGCAGCAGCCACCACGCCCGTAACCACATACACTTCTCAAGGTCCCACTTAGAGAACGAGCTCGGCCGATCCGGTGTAGTCATACTCATGCCGCTCCTTTCTTCGCCTGTTGCCTGCCGAACAAGTCCACCCCAGCCTTCACCCACACCATGACCGCGATCCTCAACGCGAACATGTCGCCCTCCGTATAAGCCACGTCTATACGTGCCTCGAGTTCATCGAGGGCTGTTAGGTCAAGGTCGGGCTTATCGGCCTTCACGTAGAACTCGTTAAGGTAAAACGCGAGGAACATGAGGCGGTTGAAGAGCCGCTGGGTAAAGAGCCGCTTGCGCTCGGGGTCGACGATCCCCTCGACAAGGCCCTCGACGCGGGCGAATATGCTAGCGTATTCGCGGAAGAACTCTTTGGTGACGCGCTCAACATCGAACGCCTTGTCGTGCGCCGCCTGCACATCGAGCGGCGAGAGCTCGTCGCTCTCCTTACCTGACGTCCCGGCGAGGTCGTCCATGGAGAGCATGGAGATCCGGTCCGTCGCGGTACGCAACTCTTCGCCGGGGCCGACCACCATGCGCCGGTACTGCTTACCCCCGGTCCTCTCCGCGTACGAAGCGTTGACGAAGTGCTATACCCGGTCTTCGGCATCTGAGAAGACGTAGAGAGCGTAGGGGTAGCGATCGCGCAGGCGCTCAATGGTCCTGCGTTCAGCGGTCAGAGACAGCTTATCCGGCGTGTTTAGCCTTGTCCGGATCACGGCGAAGCGCCCCTCCCTACCAGCGGTAGCGAACAGCTCCGGCTCCCCGTCCAGCTCCTCGGGCCAGCTGTCACCCGACACAAGGCCGCCTTCTGCCTCGTAGCCCAAAGTGCGCACCAGCAGCCTCTTGAGAGCGCGATCCCCATCGAGGCTCCTGAGCCCTTCCAACACCTTGTCGCGGTCTACCTTCCCCTGCCCTTTCTTGCCTGCGCCGTACATTGTGGCAGCGGCTCTGGTTTCACGCCTAAAACCCGTACGGTCAGGGAGCCCGTCTCCTCGATCTCGCACTCACGGAGCCTCAGGTACCACGGGCCGGACCCGGGGTTGTGCTTGAGTCTCGTCACCCTTTATCTCCTTCAGCCGGCCTCACGGCCCGTCCAGCCTCCGGCCCAGCTCCTTGGCCAGCCCGGGGTCGTGGCGCAGCATCTCCAAGAGCATCCGCACCACCTCCGTGCCCTTTGCCTCCCGCTCGAAGGCGAAGCCCTTCAAGAACCGGTGCAGCTCCGGGTCCAGGTCTACCGTGATCCTCACTGGCTTCTCAGGCCTCTTACCCGCCCGTCGGCGCTCAGGCGTCTCCTCCCAACCTCTCGCACTCTGGTCATCGTCTCCGGAAACCGCCCCTCCGACCTCCTCCAGCGCCTCCTCGCCAGCCTGCTCCGCCTGTCGCGCCCTGGGGCTCCCCCGCTCCAGGCTTCGCCCGAGCTTCCCCTTCCGGTCGCCTCTGCGCTTGAGCACGTCCGACGCCTTGCCGCCGCCGCCAGTGTTTCCGCCCTCGCTCACGACCTGCCCCCCACCTTCTCCCCGAGCAGCTCCGCCGCCGCCCGCTCGTACTCGCCAAGATCCTCGCCCAGGGCCTCCCCGAAGGCGTCCGAGTAGAACGAGAGCTGTGGCACTTCGGCCTGCATCACCGGCAGCCCCATCTCCTTCATCACTCCGCGCGCGTCCCTCCCTTCACGGCTGATTCGCCTCACGCGCGTCAGGAGCACCTGGAACGTCAGGTCGTTCAGGGGCTCCACCTCCGCTATGAGCTCCAGCGTCGCCATCACCCGGTCGAGGTCCATCGCCGTTGGCGAGACCGCCACCAGCGCCGCGTCCGCCGCCAAAAGGGCCGCGCGAGCTATCGCGAGCTCCCCAGGCGGGGTGTCCAAGACTACGTGCCTGTAGTCTTCAGCGAGCCCCCGCACCTTCTTGTGTACGTCGCGGGTGGGGAGGCCCACCACGTTGAAGGGGAGCCGCGCCCCGTCCTCCTCTGCCGACTCACTCCACGAGAGCGCCGACCCCTGCGGGTCGCAGTCCACGAGGAGCGTCCTGCCGCGCCTTGCGAGCGCGGCCGCCAAGAAGAAAGCGCTTGTGGTCTTCCCCGTGCCGCCCTTGAGGTTCGCTACTGCCACTATCACTATCGTCTCCCTCCCACCGTGCTACTGCCCCACGGTGCTGTTATACGGTACTGAGTTACTGTACGTACAAAAGTACAGTAACTCAGTAGCGAGCACAAGGCGGTTCAGGTACTGGGCTTTCGCGGGTACAAAATCTGGCGTCGAGCCCTCCAGGTGGGCGCAACTGGTTTCGGGCTAGCGGAAGCCCCGAGCGTGGATCGCCTCGTCGAGGATCCGGCTACGACTCACAGGGCCGGGTGGCGGAACGAATCAGCATATCGAAGACTACTGTCAACGGGATCGTCAAGCGACACGGGGAGAAGAGATACAGTACCGCATTTCCGAATGCGTAAGGCACATAACCGTCTGCCGGAGACTCCGAACGGTAGGCAAACCCCGCGCAAAGGAGGAGGAGTGCGGGGAGGAGCTTTGGGAGTAATTTCGGGGGGACCCAGGTGACGAAGGGCGCGTCATTTGGCCGGAGCCGGGCTGCTACCATCCCACCTTCAGCGCCCCTTACCATCGCCTCAGGATGATGCGCGACGCCTTCCTGTCTACTCTGCTGGCCTGGTTCGAGGACAGCGGGGGCGGCGACGCAGCCACCCTGTTCTCGCAAGTAGTATCGGACGGGCGCCTCGGCCTGGAGAGCCGCATAGAAGCGCAAGTCCGGTGGTAGGAAGCAGCCTGGGGGACGCGGCTCACCTGTGGCGTTTCCCCGAGCGAGGCTGCGCGGTGCAAATCCCCGGCGAGGTCCTTGCCGCGATGCGAAAGATGGCAGCCAGCGCGAAGTTCCGGGAGACCGGCGGGACGCTCATCGGGCACTATTCCGAAGACTACCGGATGGCCCTCATGACCCACGCTTTGGAGGCCAAGACCGGAGCACGAAAGGAACGCTCCCGGTTCTACAGGCCGCCCGACGACGTGGACAGTCAGCTCGCCCAAGCCTACGAAAGATCGGGGGGACTAACGCATTACCTGGGGGAGTGGCACACGCACCCAGAAGCCGTTCCGATCCCTAGCTCGACGGACCTGTCCACCCTGGGAGGCCTTGCCAGGTCGAGGAGGTCGCTACCGAGACGCCGTTCATGGTCATCCTCGGCGGGAACTTCAAGACGGTAACTACGGCCTCATGCACATTGGTTGAAGACAGCGGGCGCACCCTGGATGGCCTCTACGAGCAGAGCCCCCCTCAAAAAGTGGAAGTGCCTAGCGATTTGGGCGAAGACAACGAGAAAGATCCTTAGCGTTAGTCCTCGCTCCGTTGCTACTTGCGGTCCCCGATCAGGGAATATCCTCCTCGCAGCCCCCTAGTGCTCGCCTCTTTTGCTGCGGACCGAGGGTAGATGAGCGCGGCACGCTCCTGGGTGTCGACCTCGACGGTATCGCTGGCGACGGTGCCGTAGGACTCTTCGGCACCGCCGAGGCGGTAGAGCATCCCGTCGAAGCCGATACGGCTGACGGGGAAGAAGAGCAGGGCGAAGAAGATCGCGAACCCGACGAAGACGCGCTCGGAGGCGCGCGCGACGAGGATTAGGGGACCATCCACCCGCACCACAACGCGCGCTTCGGCATAGACGAGCGCGCGCTGGAGAACGATCAGGGTATTTCTTCGTGCGGCGCTCGCTGCACTAGACGAGAAGAGGGACGAGATTCAAACCTAAGCGCTGCCAGCCGACTCGCCGCCGCGCAGCAGACGCTTGATGGCGAGGGCCGCTGCGTCAAGACAGTCGGTCAGGGTGAGATCCCGTCCATATCCGCACTTGAAGGCCGTGCGATCCTTAGAGCGCCAGTCTTCTTCGAGGCCGAGGAGCACCAACCTCTCGCCGCACCCGCACTCGAGGACTATCTGCCCGGAGCACTCCAAGGTGCGCTCTAACAGCTCGGGTTGATCTCCCACGTTTCCCCCTCCTGCTCTTCTTCAAGAACGTATCCTGCCCGACGGCGCGGAGGGGGGGACAATGCACCGCCGGAGCCGGAAGTCTACCAGGACAAAACTGGGGCGCGCTCCCAACGACTGCCCCCCTCCGACAGTCCCGGCGATACGCGCCCCGTTAAGCGAGGCGACCCGAGGGTTACACGACGATCTATCCGTGACAAGGTCAACCCGACTCACCCTTTAGCGCCGAAGGAGCCTGATCCGCTCCGGGCCCTAAAGAACCGCAAGATATTGGGGGGCTTCGAGATCCCCCTATCTCTCGCGGCAATTGTCCTCTATCCTGCGGGCATTATGCGGCAACACCTCGGCAACGGGCACGGCTCTAGCGGGTGGGTTACGACCCGCCAGGCAGCGGCAGCTCTACGACTACAGCCCCGGCAAGTACGCAACCTGATCACCGGCGGGGAGCTGGAGGCGAAAACCGAGGGAGAAGGCGTAAACCGCCGCTACCTCGTGTCCATCTCCAGCCTGGAAACCCTGCGGCAGAGGCGCCAGGAAGAGGGCCTCTTACCGGGGCAATACCCCGAAGCTACCGAGGACGCGGCAATGTCGGGGCACTCGGGGCAGGATGCCGGGGCAATAGCCCGAGATCTCGCCGCGAGCCTCGCCGAAGCGCACTACGAACTAGGAAAGGCTCAAGCTCGACTTGAGCTTACGGCCGAGACGGAGTCCACGACCCGCGAGACCCTCGAAAGGGAGCGAAAGCGGGCGGACCTGGAGCGAGAGCGGGCGGACCGTTTAGAGGCGGAACTGCTGGCGATGCGTAGAGAGCCGCGAGAATCTTCCGAGGCAACCTCGGAGGGCGCAACAAAGAGTGGTGAGGCACCGGCTCCCCAGGAGCCCGCACAGCGCCGCTCGTGGCTGTATCGGTTCTTTATCGGGCCGTCCTGAGCACACTAGGGTAGCAGTCTTGTAGCAGTCTTGCCAAAGGAGATGGGTAGCGTCGGTTAGGGCGGGATCTCCGCGTACCTCTACCACTTTGCGGCACCTCCTACTCTCCTACCGAAGCGCTTGCGGGCTGGGAGACGGCGATTGCGCACGCCTTAGAGAGTCCTGAAGTACCCGGTCTCCCAGACTAACCGAAGAGCCTGAGACGCGTCTCAAAGCATTACCGGGGTCCCCAACAAGCACTACCGGGGCACCCAACAAGCGCCTAGTCACTAATTATTACAATCCTGCCCAGAAACTCCCGCAAAAGGGTTAAAAATTCGTTACACAAGTACGTCGGTAAGCCACTTTGTATGGTACCGGGGTACCCAGCAAGCACTACCGGGGTACCCAGCAAAAGATACCGGGGCGCCCAACAAAAACTACCGGGGCGCCCAACAAAAACTACCGGGGCGCCCAACAAAAACTACCGGGGTACCCAACAAGTGGCTTTTTAGGATTCCCTGCAAATGGGTGTATTTTTTCGCTCTTTCGCGGTTTCCCTGTATTGTTATGTTGTTATTGTTATTGTTTAACAACAACAGAGGGAAAAGGATAAGGAAGTGTCCCGCACCGCATGAGCGACTTGCAGTGGCCGTTGTTTCCGGAGTACACACCGCTGGTAAATGCTGAGCAGAACCTTGAAGAGTTCCCCTTGTTCGAGCTGAAGGCTAGGAAACGCGGCACGAAAGCAAGGGTCTTCGAGAAGACAGTGGTCAGCGAGGGCGGCGTTTCTTTGAAACAGGTATGGAGAGTAATGCCATCAGGGGAGTATGGGATGCCTGGTCCGGTAGACCAGGATGTTTACCTGGCCGTGTTGCAGCTTTTGCAGCAGAGGGGGGGGATGCCCGAGAACGGCGAGCTTCACTTTTCGCTCTACGAGCTGAGGAAGATACTCGGCCGGTCCGACGACTCGGCTGGTGTCTACAGGGAGATAAGGGACGCTCTCATAAGGATCGCGACGACGTCGGTGCAGTCGCGGAACGCCTTCTACTCCGCGGAAGAGGAGCGAAGGATCGTGGAAACTTTCAATATCTGGAGCGTCCATTTCGCCGAGCATGAGGTGAGGGGACAGACCGTACGCGAGCGGCACGTCCTGAGGTTCCATCCGGTCTTTATCCGCAACTACATGGCCCAGTATCTCAAGGGTATCGACTCGGACTTCTACTGGAGCCTGCGCTCTCCCGTGAGCAAGCGACTCTACCGCCTCGTGGACCTGCAGCGCGCCGGCGGGTTAACCTGGAGCACAGACCTGCTGGGAGTTCGGGACCAGGTGCCTCTCGACTATCACTACCCCTCACAGATAAGGCGGGCTCTGCAAAAGGCTCATGACGAGCTGGTAGAGAGGAAGTTTCTGTCGGGGGTGGAGTACGAGGACAAAAGCGGGGTAGTCTACAGGGTCTCGCGCGAGTTCGCGCGCCGCCAGAAAGCCCGGGAGCTCTCGGGGGATCCCAAGGAGATATTCGCCATAGAGGGCCTGATTCGGGAAGGGATCGACGGTGGCGCCGCCAGGGAGTTGGTCGCGACGCACGGCCCGGAGAAGTGTCTCTTCTACGCCGACGCCGTGAACCATCAGCGGGGCGTGGGAAGCCGACCAGGATGGATCGTAGCGGCAATAAGGGAAGGGTGGAGCGTTCGCCGCCCGGCCTCCCTCCAGGAGCCGTTGCCGGGATCATCTGCGGAGAGCGACCCTCCCGGTTCAAAGAGCGAGGGAGTTACCGCGCCATCGCCTCCTCCCGACCCCGACCCAGAGACGGCCGAGGTATGGGCGTCGGTACTCGCGGATCTCTCCGCCGACGACGAGGAGAGCCCAGAGGGGATCACCCCGACTTCGCTGACGGTATGGTTCGAGGGCGCCGTTCCCCTGGCTCTCGAAGATAAAGTCCTCACCGTAGCGGTGCCTAACTCCGTCGCCCAGGAGTACATCGAGAGGCGCTTCAGCGCCCGCTTAGAAGCTTTCCTAAAGGAGCGCCTCTACGAAGAGGTCACGCTCCAGATCATCACCGGACCGCAACAGCAGGGCTCTTGATCCTCTACAACTTTAGGAGACGTAGCAAACTGATGTATAATACTTGAGTATTTCTATCTATCATTCTGCTTTTTTGTACTTTTGTCCTCTTTTGCTTTCCTCTGGAGACTTCATAGTAACTAGTGGGGGCTGTGAAGTATTATAAGTAATACTGTCATCATGGGTTGTCTTCTCCGTACGCAGGGTGCTCTACACAGAGACTGTGAATACGCTTGGGCCGGCGCTTGACGATCTCTACGAGGCCACGCTTCTTGAGGAGGTGTAGGTGCCTCTAGATAGTCCTCACCGAGCTGTGTGGTTTCTTCGCCATTCATTTGGTTCTGAGTATTATTCGAATTAGTAATCGGGGGTTGTGCAAAGGAAGGGTGGCGCTTATGAAGCGCATCGTTTTGATTCTTGCGGCGATGGCACTTATGGCGGTGATGATGGTGGCCATGGCGATGCCTGCGGTTGCGGATCATGAGGAGGGACCTGGT
>CADCVD010000076.1 GCA_902806055.1 uncultured Rubrobacteraceae bacterium | reverse complement strand
GCACACCTGGCTCGGGCGCGTCCGGCACGAGAACGCCGGCATCGCTATCGGCAAGAGCGGCAAGGTCGTCGTCTACACGGGGCACGACGAGAACGACAAGTGCATGTACAAGTTCATCTCCTCCGGGACCTATAGCTCCGGGGACCGCGAGGCGAACATGGACCTGCTCTCGGACGGGATGCTCTACGTCGCCGACTTCTCAAAAGGCAAGTGGGTCGCCCTCGACTACGAGAACAACCCCATCTTTAGCGACAACGGCTTCGCGAGTCAGGCCGACGTGCTCGTGCGGACCGCCGAGGCCGCCGAACTCTCGGAGAAAGAGGACGATCCGCCCATCGGCACCCCGCTCGACCGCTGCGAGGACATAGACATAGATCCCGAGACCGGGGCCGTCTACGCCGCGCTCACCAACAACGAGAAGCACGGCAACTTCTACGGGCAGATCCTGCGCATCACCGAGGCCGGCGACGACCACGAAGCCACGGAGTTCGCCTTCGAGGTCTACGCCGCCGGAGGCCCCCAGACCGGCTTCGCCTCTCCCGACAACCTAACCTTCGACCGTGACGGAAACCTCTGGATCGTGACGGACATGTCCTCCAGCAAGCTCAACGAAGGCATCTACAGCACCTTCAAGAACAACGGGGCGTTCTTCATGCCCAAGGGGACTGCGGGACCCGGCGGCGAGGTCTACCAGTTCGCCAGCGGTCCGATCGAGTCCGAGCTTACGGGACCGGCCTTCACCCCCGACGGCAGCACGCTGTTCCTGGCCATCCAGCACCCCGGCGAGGAGACCAAGGACCCGAACGAGCCGACCAGCACGTGGCCAGACGGCGACGTGCCAAAGTCTTCCGTCGTCGCCATAACCGGCTTCTAGAGACAGAATCGCGCGAACGAGGAAGGAGGACCTTATGAAGCCAACGCTTACCTGGGGAATGGCGCTCTCCATAGTCTTCTTGCTGGCGCTCGCCGGGTGCGGAAGCGGAGGCGGGCAGGATGGCGGGCCGTCAGGGGAGGTCGTGCTCTACACCTCAGAGCCGCAGGAGAACGCGGACGAGACGGTGGCGGCGTTCAACGAGCAGTACCCCGACATAGCGGTGCAGGTCTTCCGCAGCGGGACCGGGGAGCTTTTGACCAAGATCGAGGCCGAAGAGGAGGCCGGCGGCGTGCAGGCGGACGTGTTCCTCGCCGCCGACGCCCCGACCTTCGAGAACCTCAAGAGCAGGGACCTCTTCGCCGAGTACGTCCCGGAAGGGGCCGGGGAGATCGCCGAGGGGTTCAAGGACCCGGACGGCTTCTACACCGGGACGCGCCTGATCAGCACGATCATCGGCTACAACACCGACCAGGTTCAGGAACCGCCCCAGAGTTGGCAAGACCTGACAGCCCCCGAGTATCGCGGTAACAGAATCGGTATGCCGAGCCCGGACTACTCGGGGGCGGCGGCCTACAACATAGCCCTCTGGAGCTCCAGGCCGGAGCTCGGAGCCCCGTTTATCGAGGGGCTGGCGGCGAACGAGCCCACGGTCCTCGAAGGGAACGGGCAGGTACGGGAGGGGCTCGCGAACGGCCAGTTCCCGGTCGGGATCATCATAGACTACATGGTGCGCGACGCCGAACAGCAGGGCTCGCCCGTGGCGGGCGTCTTCCCCGAGGAGGGCGTCCCGGTGATTACCGAGCCGGTCGCCATCTTCGAGAGCTCGGAGAACCGGGAGGCGGCCCAGGCGTTCGTGGACTTCCTCGTCTCTCAGGAGGGACAGGAGCTCGCGGCGAGCCAGAACTACGTACCGATAGTGCCCGGCGTGGAGCCCCCCGAAGGGGCGCCTTCCCTGGAGGAGATAGACACCCTCGAGGGCGACCTCCAACAACTCGTCGCCGACCAGGATGCGGCAAAGGAACGCTTCAACGAGCTTCTGGAGGCCGGTGGCTAGAGCCCCGTCTCCTAAAGACAAGGGGCCTGAATCTCGCCGGTTCGGACCCCTACGCTATGTCGTGCTCACCGTCCTCGCCGCGCTCGTCGCCCTGCCGCTCCTGTTCTTGCTCTGGCGCGGCGCGCGGCCGGAGCTTCTCGCCGGGCTGGCGTCGGATGAGGTGCGGGAGGCGACTATCAACAGCCTCCTCACCTCGTCTCTAGGCGCGCTCCTTGCGACTGTTTTCGGGGGCGCTCTGGCGTGGGCGCTCGAACGCACGGACGTCCCGGCCAGAAACTTCTTCAGGGCGGCGTTCTTCGTGCCGTTTCTGGTCCCGCCGTTCATCGGGACCATCGGGTGGCTCGCGGTCTTCGGACCCGTGGGGTACGCGAACGCCCTCTACAACCGCGCCACGGGCTCGACGGAGGGGCTCGTGGACCTGTACGGGCCGGGCGGGATCGTAGCGCTGTTGGCGCTCCACTCGTACCCGATCGTCTACCTCACCGTGGCGGCGGCGCTCGGGGGCGTGCCGGCAGCCCTTGAGGAGGCGGCGCGGGCGAGCGGGGCCGGGCGGCTACGGGTCGCGCTCGACGTGACCCTCCCGCTCGTCTTCCCCGCGCTCGTCGCCGGATTCATCCTCGTCTTCGTCTCCAACCTCTCGGACTTCGGGATACCGGCCCTTTTGGGCCTGCCCGAGCGGTACGAGGTTCTGCCGACCCTGATCTACGGTTACCTCGTGAGCGGCTCGACGGACAACCCCCTGGGAGCCGCCTCGTCCATCGGCGTCGTCCTGCTCCTCCTCGCCGCGGGCGCCCTCGTCCTCCAGCGCAGGCTCTCCCGCAGGCTCGACTCCGACGCCCCTGGTCCCCGTCCCGAGCCCGTCTCCTTGGGCTCGGCCCGCGTCCCTTTCGCGGCGCTCCTCTCCGTGCTCGCGCTTCTCCTCGCGGTCACGCCCGTCGCGGCCCTGCTCGTCGGCGCCCTGCTGCGCGCGCCGGGGGTCCCGCTCACCCTCGATAACCTCACCCTCGACAACCTCGAAAGGGCGCTCATCGCCCCGGCGACGGTGCGGGGGGCGGTAAACAGCCTGCTCCTCGCGACCGGAGCCGCTCTCCTGTGCGGCCTGCTCGGGGCGACAGTAGCGACGCTCATCGTCCGCGCCCGGAGCCGGCTCAACGCAGCCCTGGACGCTCTCGCCATCGCCCCACAGGCGCTGCCGGGGACCGTCATCGCGGTCGCCTGGATCCTGGCCGGCATCCCGCTCGGGCTCTATGGCACCAAGGCAATAATCCTCCTCGCGTATGCCACGGCGTTCTTGGCACTCGTCGTCCAGACGGTGCGGGGCTCGCTCGCCAACGTGCCCGTAGCCTACGAAGAAGCCGCCCGGCTCTCGGGCGCCTCGCCGTTGAGGACGCTGAGAGACGTCACCTGGCCGCTGGTAAACCCGGCGATAGTGGTCGGGGCCGGGCTGGTCTTCTTCACCGCCGTGCGCGAGCTGACCATCTCGGCCCTGCTCGTCGCCCCGGGAAGCGAGACCCTGGGGGTCGTGATCTTCAACCTCCAGCAAGCCGGAGCCTACAACGTCTCGACGGCTTTGGCCCTGGTGGTAGCCGTCGCGGGCCTCCTGGGGGTGGGAGCCATAGCGCTCGTGGGAAGGGGGAGCCTGTGGCGCGGGTTGAGCTGAACGACGTCGGCCTCCTCTACGAGACCGGCGGAGGCGTCTCTGACGTCTCCCTCTCCATAGAAGATGGAGAGTTCGTTGCCCTGCTCGGCCCGAGCGGGTCGGGCAAGAGCACGCTCTTGCGACTCGTCGGCGGCTTCCTGAACCCCGACACGGGGACCGTCGTCATCGGGAAGGAGACCGTCGCGGGCAAGGGGCGTTGGATACCGCCGGAGAGGCGCAACCTCGGGATGGTCTTCCAGCAGCACGCCGTCTGGCCACACCGCACGGTCGCCGAGAACGTCGCGTACCCCCTCAAGCTGGCGAAGGTTGGGCGCGCCGAGCGTGAGGAGCGGGTGCGGGAGGCCCTCGAGCTCGTGGGCCTCGAAGGGTTCGCCGACCGGCGGCCGGAGACACTCTCCGGCGGCCAGCGCCAGCGGGTCGCGCTCGCGCGCGCCCTGGTGGGCAGGCCCGCCGCCCTCCTGCTCGACGAGCCCTTCGCCAGCCTCGACGCCGCCCTGCGCGACCGGCTGCGGGCAGAGCTCGGCGCTCTGGTCGGACGCACGGGAGTTACCGTGATCCACGTCACCCACGACCGGACCGAGGCCCTGGCCCTGGCCGACCGGGTGGCCGTCCTCAAGGAGGGGAGGCTGGAGCAGGTCGCCCCTCCGAGGGAGGTCTACGCCTCCCCCAAGACGCCGTTCGTCGCCTCCTTCGTCTCCGACGCAGCCCTGATCCCGGTGGAGGCCGCGAGCGAGAAGCGGTTCGAGCTGAAAGGCAGCGGCGCGAGCTTCGAGATCGGCGAGGTGCTGGCGCCGTATGGCCTCTCGCGGGAGGGCACGCTGGCTCTACGCCCCCAGGACGTCGAGCTAGTCCCGGGGGGACGCGCCATTGTACGGGCCGCGTTGTTCATGGGCGACTCCTGCGAAGCACACCTGGAGTGGGAGAGCCACAGCCTGCGCGCCCGAATCCCGATCGAGGCCCGGATCGAGAGCGGCGACCGCGTGCGGCCGGTCTTCACCAGTGGGACGTTCTTCCCAGTCAGCCAGACGACGATCCAGGACCCGAACCTGAAGAGGAGCCAACGGTGAGAAGGCGCACAGGAGCAGTCGCTGGAACGCTCGCCGCCGCTACGGTACCGAAACGACCGCCCGGAGGAGGTAGATCGTGGGTTTGAGAGGATATATCGCCGGTGGCGTGGTGACCTTACTATTGACGGCCGGTCTCGCGTCGACGGCCGAGCCGTCGGCTGGAGGCGCGGAGCAGGGGCAGGCCGCGGTAGGGGAAGCGTACGCCGCGCCCGGACCGCTGCCCCTCGGCAGTCCCGGCCTGACCGAGTCGCGCGATACCAGAGCGGTCGCGCCCGGCGTCACCTACACACGCATAGCGCGCGGCGAGAGGTCCGACGACGACTCTTACACTGTGGACGCAGCCCTCGCCACCACCAGAGAGGAGGCCCAGGGCGTGACCGACCGGCTCTCCGGCGACGGCTACGATCCCCGGGTGGAGGAGATCCCGGACCAACCGCCCGACTCCCCGGAAGACGGACCGCTCGCCTACAGGGTCCGCGTCGGGTCGTTCCCTTCCAAAGAGGAGGCCGAGGACCTTCAGAAACAGCTCGAAGAGGCCGGGTATGGCGGAGAGCAGGGTGAGACGGTCGCCTACAAGACGCCGAGGGCCGTGTACACGGGGGAGGATGGTGGTGAGACCGCGGGGGCGTGGGTGGTGAACGTGATCGAGGTGTCCCCGGATGGGTACGGCGGGGACGTCGCCCCGGTCCTGGCGACCGGCGTAATCCCCGAGAAAGAAGCGTTGACGAGCATATCTACCCGGACCGGCGCCCCGGCGGCGGTAAACGCAGGTTACTTCGTGGTGGAGCCCGAAGAAGGCACGCCGGGAGATCTGGCCGGTATCTCGGTGGTCGACGGACGGCTGTCGAGCGAGGCCGTGAACGGCCGGACGAGCCTCCTGCTCCCAGGTGAGACCGGCGGCAGCGCATCTGTGGCGGCCCTCTCCTCACAGCAAACCGCAACCGCCCCGGACGGGGCGCGGCGGGCCATCGACGGCCTGAACCGCAAGCCGGGCCTCATCCGGAGCTGCGGGGGCGTGGGCGGCGATGAGCCAACCGAGCTCCCCAGGCACGACTTCACCTGCACCGACGAGAGCGAGCTCATCCTGTTCACCCCGGAGTTCGGGCCGGAGAGCGAACCCGGGGACGGCGTGGAGGTCCCACTGGATCATTCAGGCGAGGTAATTAGGGTCAGAGACGAACGCGGCGGCGGGATTCCATCGGACGGAACGGTTCTCTCCGGTACCGGCGACGCCGCGGAGTGGTTGCGGGTCCACGCCCGGCCGGGCGCCCGAATCTCCGTATCCGCGGACGTCTACGCCGACGGGGAGCCTCTGCCCCTCGGAAGCGGCACGGAGATCGTCAACGGTGGACCGCGCTTGCTGAGAGGCGGTGAGGTGGACATAACCGCCCGAGCCGAGGGGTTCGACCGGGAAGAAGACCCGGGGTTCTACTACGCGTTCGGGGTGCGTCGCAACCCCAGGACGCTCGCCGGCGTGAAGCCCGACGGGACTCTCCTCTTCGTCACCGTAGACGGCCGCGCGCCGGACCACAGCGTCGGGGCGAGCTTCGAGGAGAGCGCGCGTCTCATGCGGGCGCTGGGAGCCGCGGAGGCCCTCAACCTCGACGGCGGCGGCTCCACGGCCATGACCATCGGAGAGGAGCTGGCGACCCGCCCGTCAGACGAGAAAGGGGAACGTCCGATCGGCGACGCCATCCTGATCCTCGGTGGAGACAACCTCCCGCAGACCGGCGGCCCGACCCTCACACGTTCTCTGCCGGCTCGGTGAGAGATGGCATACGTCGCGTCCGCCCAACACAAAGGCCGAAACGCCACACGCGGCTCCGGACGCCCCGTAATCCCGTACCACGATGAAGTAGCGGGCGACCCGGCAGGATCGCTGAGCTATCGGTCAGTTAGAAAGGAGAATTTGGTGAAAAGGTATTCAAGAACGGTGGTCGGACTGCTCGTTATCGGCGTATTGCTCATCACCGCGGCGGCGGGAACCGTCTCCGCCGCGCAAGCCCCGGAGGCCATCCTGGAGGGGCGGGCGGTGCTTCCGGCGGATACGTTCGCGGAGGGTCCCTCCTCCGGGACCGGGCTCGAAGACGAGACCAAAGGCGGCCGTGTCCCGCCCTTCGAGGGGCAGCCGGTCGGCGGCGTCTCGGCGGTGCTGGACGCCGGGAACGGCGAGTACCTGGCGATGGCCGACAACGGCTTCGGCAAGAAGGGCAACTCGGCGGACTTCTTGCTGCGCGCCTACATCATCCGACCCGATTTCGAGACGGCGCAGGGTGGTAGCGGCGAGATCTCGGTCGGGGAGTTTATACAGTTGCGTGATCCGGACCGGCTGATACCGTTCGAGATCGTTAACGAAGATACCGAAGACCGCCTCCTGACCGGCGCGGACTTCGACATCGAATCGGTGCGGCGGGACCCGCGAGGCGACCTGTGGTTCGGCGACGAGTTCGGACCGTTCCTGCTCCATGCCGACGCAACCGGGCGCGTGCTCGAAGCCCCGATACCGCTGCCGGAGGTGAAGTCGCCCGAGAACCCGACCCTGCAATCAGGGGAGGAGCCCAACCTGCCGACCAGCAAGGGCTTCGAGGGGATGGCGATCTCGGAGGACGGCAACACCCTCTACCCGATGCTCGAAGGCGCCCTTGAGAATGACTCAGATGGGAGTCAACGTTACATCTACGAGTTCGATCTGGCCGGCAAACAGTACACGGGCGAGCGGTGGCAGTACCGCACCGAAGCACCGGAGAACTCCATCGGGGATTTGACGACCCTGGGAGGAGACCGCTTCCTGGTGATCGAACGAGACAACGAGCAGGGAGAGGCGGCGAGCTTCAAGAAGGTCTACCTCGTGGACCTGAGCAACGACGACGCCGAAGGATACCTGGTCAAGGAGGAGGTGCTGGACCTGCTCCAGATACAGGACCCGGATCGTATCTCGGAGCCGGGGCGTGAGGGAGACATCGGCCTCGGGAACCCCTTCTCGTTCCCCTTCCAGACCATCGAGAGCGTACTGCCTCTCGAGGGGGGAAGGCTGCTTCTCCTGAACGACAACAACTATCCGCTGAGCGCGGGTCGCAACCCTGAGCATCCCGATGCTACGGAGGCGATCATCGTCCGTCCCGCAGTGTTAAAAGATGGTCCCGCAGCCCTCTCCCCCGCCGCCAGGCCGCCCGACACCGGCGGGTTCTCACTCAAGGCGACAGCCAGCCTTGCGCTCCTTTTAGCTGCGGCCATCTCCCTGCTCGCGCACAGATACGCTCGCATGGGAGAGTAGACACGCTCTAAAGGCAGGAGAGGATGCTAAAGTGAGATAAGCAAGGGTTCAAGGTAATTATAGGAGGCGCAGAGCGTGGCGAGACCCGAACGAGTAGCGCCAGGGGTCTACCGGGTGGACGCGGTAGGGCTCTCGAATAGCATCTCTGTCCTGCTGGTCGAGGGCGACGACGGTTGGACGCTCGTTGATACCGGTGTAGGAGGTAGCCCGAGACGTATCCGTGAGGCCCTGATCTCGCTCGGGGGGAGGCCGGAGGACCTAAAGCGCGTTTACCTTACGCACCACCATATCGACCATGTCGGTGGTCTGCCCGAGGTACGCGGCTGGGCGCCGGGCGCGGAGGTGGTGGCCTCGGAACATGAGGCCATGATCGTCTCCGGCGAACGCAACCCGGATAGATCGAGCGGTGCCGTGTTTCGCCTCGCCAATCGCCTTATGAACCTACCGACGGTACCGGTAGACCGCGTAGTGGACGAGGGCGAGAACGTGGCAGGCTTCCGCGTTCTGCGAACGCCGGGACACACTCTCGGACACACCTCGCTCCTGCGCGACGAGGACGGTCTTCTCTTCACCGGCGACGCCTTCGGAGCGATGGTCAGTAGGGTAAAGGTCGGAGGGCTGAAGGCCGCCTGTACAGATCCCCCGCTGGCGAAGCGTTCGGCCGAGAAGATCCTCGCCGAGGATTTCGACACCGTAGTCATGACCCACGGCAAACCCATCCACGCCGGCGCGCGCAGACGGCTCAAAGAGGCGGCCGACCGCTGCGACTACGTCTGAAGACGCATCGAGTAGTCTGCGGAACGCCTCTCTCGTCCCGAAGTTGCGCGAGTCTAAAATATCCTGATCATCGTTTTGAGCGGGAAGGTTACCGGTCTTGCTGAACTTCTTCTATAACGGTCATGAGGGACGGCTGCGCGCCTTCTGGCGTCTGCTCTTCCAGTTCGTGCTCTACATACTCGCCGAGGTGGTCCTGGGCGGTCTGGTGCTCTTCGGGTTCGTCACGGCCGGGGGCATGGATCTCGGTGGAGAGGCCATAAGCAGGGTTGTCTCCGACCCCGCCTTCCTGGCGGCAAGCGGGATCGCGTCGCTAGCGGCGGTGCTCATCAGCGTGTGGATCGCCGGTCGGTTCTTCGACAGGCGACGCCCGTTCGCAGCCTTGGGGCTGCGCCTCGAAAGAGAGTGGTGGTTGGACCTCGGCTTCGGACTCCTTCTAGGCGCATTCTTGATGACGGCGATCTTTCTTGTGGAGCTATGGGCCGGCTGGATAGAGGTAACGGGCACGTTCGAGACATCTGACGGCATGTCTTTCCTCCCAGCTATCCTCGCTCCGGCCATGCTCTTCTTATGCGTGGGCACTTACGAGGAGTTGCTCTCACGCGGCTACCAGCTGACGAACATGGCCGAAGGGCTGAACTATCCGGCTCTCGGACCCAGAGGAGCTGTAGTACTGGCCTGGGTAATCTCCTCGTCCCTCTTTGGCCTGCTCCACCTGGCAAACCCAAACGCGACGCTCGTGAGCACCGTTAACATAGCCTTCGCGGGGCTCCTACTCGGGACCGGCTACATCCTGACCGGTCGTCTCGGCATCCCCATCGGGTTGCACATCACCTGGAACTTTTTTCAGGGCAACGTCTTCGGTTTTCCGGTAAGCGGCATGGACGATCTAGGAGCGACCTTTATCTCCATCGAGCAGGGCGGCCCATCCCTCTTCACCGGCGGGGTCTTCGGACCTGAAGCCGGGCTGCTCGACATCGCCGCCACCATAGTTGGCAGCCTCCTGATCTGGCTCTGGGTCCGCGTCCGCTCCGGCAAGGCAAAGCTCCAGGCCTCTATCGCCGAACCCGCCGAAGGGACGAAGAAGCCAGCTAGCGAGGTTTAGACGAGCACCGCCCAACCGGGGCACCTGGTCCCCTGTACCCTACCGTCTCACCACGCGCCTTCAGGCTCCGCCTCGGAGGTAGCCTGTCTGCCGGATTGACGCCTTTCTTCAGGGCGAAGCTTACGCGTTCCCGCCCCACGATTGCCCAAAAGACCAGGAGCGTCGCAAGGACCAGGACACGCTCGACAGCGGGTCGGCCGATAGGTTCAAAAGCGTTCATCTCCCCTATGCTCGGAACCGGTCGGGTGGTTGCATAAACAAGCAGAGCCACGCAGAAGATTTCACCCTCAGGATGAGGCCCCTTCTAGAGCGTGGCCGTAGCGGTAGAGGGTCGCTTCGTCAAAGGGACGTCCGATAACCTGTATTCCTACAGGCAGGCCCGAGGCCGTTCTACCGCATGGAACGGAGAGGCTCGGCAGTCCGTTCAGGTTGGTCGGTCCGGTAAAGCGGGTGAGCGCGGAACGTACGGTCTCCTCGTAGCCGCTTATGTCGACCTTACGTTGGCCGATCTCCGTGGCCGCGATCGGTACGGTCGGGGTCAGGATCACGTAGACGTCCTCCAACGCTTTGCGGAACGCCCGTATAGAGCGCAGCCTCTCCTGCTGGGCCTCCGCGTATTCGTAGGCCCGAGGCTCCGCGCCCTCCAGCAGCCTCTGGCGGACCTCGTCGTCGAACTTCTCCGGCGCCCGATCGAGACGCTCCCGATGGACGGCGTGCGCCTCGGAGGCGAGTACCAGCCGCTG
>CADCVD010000075.1 GCA_902806055.1 uncultured Rubrobacteraceae bacterium | reverse complement strand
GTTTGCAGACCGCTGTAAGACGAGCCTTGACTATCACGATTGACCGTGCAGTAGGAAGGCTGGAAGCTCAATCGCCGATAACCAATAACGATGTGATCTGTGGCTACGAGCGTATTGATTCGACGAGGTATGTGAATACCTTCGCGTGTACCGGCTAATATCGACCAAGAGAAGAGCTCTGCATCAAAGAAGATGCCAGTGGAAGGGTGAGCGTTGGTACTGTCAGGTTTCGAACCTTAGCAAGAGGTCTCTTCTTCCTTGTGGGGGAGCAGGTTGTTGGCCTGCTGAGATAGGCGGCCACGCAGATCCTCGAAGGTGACGCCTCTAAGAGAGGGCAGCTCGAAATCCTTGAGCATCCGCGTGAGTACACCGCCACCGCCGAGTTCTATCCACTCCTCGACCCGCATTCGGGTCAGGGTGTCGACCACCTTTACCCAACGGACGGGCGCTACCATCTGGCTCTTAAGAGCCTCCCGTACCGCCTCGGCTGTCTCCAGGATACTCCCGTCCACGGCGCTCACCATCGGAACCTCGGGGCCCCAAACCTCGACCGAATCGAGCACCTCGCGCATCCTCTCCCCGGCGGCGGCGACATACGGTGAGTGGGCCGCAAAGGAGACGTTCAGACGCACGGCGCGTCCCCTTATCTTCGACATGGCGTCGCCTAGAGCGTCCTTGAGCCCAGAGATAACAGTCTGACGGGGAGAGTTGTAGTTGGCTACAACGGAGCCCTCCGACTCGTCCAGAACCTTCTCGACTTCAGCCGGGTCGGCCTTGAGGATAGCGACCATACCGCCCGGCACATCTTTGGCAGCCTCCGCCAGGAAGCGGTCGCGCTCGGCGACTAGCCAGATCCCGGTCTTAAGATCGAAGCACCCGGCTGCGTAGGCGGCGCCGTACTCGCCCAACGAGTGCCCGGCTACTACGTCCGGGCAGAGGGCCATCTCACGGCTCTCGTCTGCGTCTCGCGCGGCCCTTGCAAAGACCTTTACCTGCTCCGGTATACGGTCGCCGACGACCTCCCGAACCAACGGCAGCAACCGTCCCTCCGGCTCTACTACTTTGCCGCCCTGACCGGGAAATACGAAAGCTCTCATGCCTTCTCCAACTATTGTTCTCTCTGCCGACCTTTATAACCAACCGTTGCGCCAACGGGAAGCGCGAACGAGGTTTTTACCACAATTTGTCGGTCTTTAGAAGATGTTGCTCTGAGAGTCCCTGAACGACTAGCAACCCTTGAGTCCTTTAAGGACCTTCTGTGTCCTGGCGCATCCGCTGATACTCTTCCTGGCCGAGCTCCCCGCGCGTAACGCTCGTCGAGAATGCGCTGTGCATTACCGGGAAGATTCGCCCCGCTAGCGTTGCGCATTCCGCCGGCGAGGGCGTGTCTAACCGCCAGATACAGCAAAAAGAACGCCAACAAGAATACGGCTCCGTAAATCAACAAGCTAGCAACAACTCAGTCGTTCCGTACGCCATGGAAACCCCGTCTCGCACTGATCGTGTAGCTGACCTCTACAGATACCTTCGCCATCTTGCCTCAGGGAGCGAGGACGCGCAACGCGCCGGGCAGCACCCGTGCGTGAAAGTCGCGGGTGGGAGGGAGCATCTCGCCGTCTACGTGCGCGGGGGTGGGTTTCTTCAACGACACCTCGACCTCCGCCGTCCGGGCAAAATATATCTCCTGGCGCCCTACGTGTGCGCCTCGCAGCACCTCTGGTATGAGGCGCAGAACCTCCATCCTGCTTAGCGCATCGCTCCACACAACATCGAACATACCGTCGTCGAGCCTGGACGCAGGCGCGAGCCTGAATCGCGCCCCGTAGGTCGTCCCGAGCGCCGCCGCTACGAGGATGGTCTCGACCTCGTGCTCCTCCCCGCCGCCGAGCTTCAGCCTTCCCTCGTGGCATTCCATGCTCCACAGCAGACGTCCGACAGACCACAGGTATCCCCCGAATCCTCCAAGATATCCGGGCGCCTCCGCCACTCCCTCGGCGACCTCGGCGTCGAACCCGATGCCGAGGCCGTTGTTGAACCGCACCCCGTTGACCTCTCCCGCATCCACCTCCCGGACCCTGCCCTCGGCGACTACCTCCAGCGCCCGACCGAGCTTTGTGCCCACGCCGAGCGCCTTGACGTAATCGTTACCGCTGCCCAGCGGCAGCACTCCCATCGTCCGGTTGGTTCCCACGCACGCAGCCGCAACCTCGTGTACCGTACCATCGCCGCCTACCGCCACGACTACCGCCTCTTCTGCCAGGCTAGAGACGATCCTCCCAGCGTCTCCTGACTCCTCCGTAACGTGCCAGATACCCTCGATACCTCGACCCTCCAGGTACGCAGAGATCTGCTCCCGTCGCGCGGAGGTACGTCCCCCGCCAGCTGCCGGGTTCAATACCAGGTGCGCCAGACGCCGCTCGCCTAACATGCAGCGGAGAATACCAGTACCGAAAAGAAGCCGCTTCGCCTCCAAACCAGTACCTCAACCTTTATTAAAACTTTGAGCCGCTCTAAACAATGTCCTCTTCGCGCGCACTTGAGTCTATTTCTATATGGCCTGCGAAGGCGACAGCATCCTTCTTCCGCGGATGAGAAGAGGTATACGACGCTGTTTTGCAAGAAGAATCAGCGGACGATTCATGCGGTGTTCGCTGCAACGAAGGTTGGACTTCGCTGCCTCGATGAGGCTGAAGTTCAACTGTATCGTACATCTACTCTTCAGGATAGCTGCGCGTCCCGTTCGGAACAGAGTACAATGAAAGACCAAATGGGAGACTTTGTGGAGGAGTGCCTGCATTCTAGTGGTTTACGCGCCGAATCGAGCGTGGAGTTCCGATGTCCCGCCTGTGAGACGCGCCTGGATGCGGAGGGTGTCGAACGGTGGGTTCGGATGGCGGAGGCGGCCCGTGACGAAGATTACTCTTTAGTCGAGGGTGACGAATTCTCGCGGCTCGTGTTCGAGGAGCGGCAGCGGGAGGTCTACCGGCGCCGGAAGGTGTTGTATGAGTTACGCAATATCCCGCACTCAGTATCAGCCCGTCCAGAGATGATCCTGGTCTCTTACGACGCCGCCGGGGATGCTTACAAATGCCGGATCTTCTACAAAGAACCGCGTCCGGCGTGGGGTCCAGAGCGTATCGATGTCAGGGCCGAAATGGATACGATCCTTGCGTTGCGCACCCACCCGGACCCTAACATACGTCTCGTCTCCAGCAAGGTCGAGGAGTTCCACGACTTCCGGCAGCGCTCCGATGGTCAAGACGGCTATTCGCCGCAGAGAAGGGTCTTCTACAAGAACGAGATCTAAGGCCAGAAGCTCTCTGGCGATCGGCTCGTCCGGAGGATAGAATAACCTCTAATCGAAAACGGGTCGGAAAGGTGTGACCGAAATGAGCGGTATCAACTTCCTAATGATGACTATCATGATCCTGATACTGCTCTTTGTGCTCATGTCTATAGGCCCCCTCGTGACCTTCTAGAGCCACGCTCTAGCTCTTCTCTACACCTAGAAAGAAACTTTCAATAGTTCTGTAGATCGGTCCCGTGCCGGTGAGCATGCTCTCTACCAACTCGACCCGGCTCACCTCGAACGGGTCGCCGCCCGCCTCCTCGGGCAGGTTCAGCTTCATTGGTCGACCTCGTACCCGACCGAGCGTCAGGTGCGGCTCGTAGGATCTTGTCTCGCGCTCGAAGCCCGAACGCGAGAGGGCGGCGTCGACGTGAGCGGCCAGTGAACGTAGTTGTTCGGAGCCCTCGCCGACGCCGGCCCAGAGGATACGCGCGCGCCGCGCCGACGGGAACGCGCCGAGCCCCGCCGTACGAGCGTCGAAGGGCGTGTGATCCGCGCAGGCGTTCTCCAGGGCGGCGCGCACTTCGTCCAGCTTCTCTTCGCCCACGTCGCCCAAAAACTTGAGGGTCATGTGAATGTTCTCGGGTCTCGACCAGCGTATACGATCTCCAGGGAGCAGAGACCGCGCAGTCCTCAATGTTTCTTCTCTGATCTTCAGCGGCGGGAAGACGGCGACGAAGAGTCGCACCGGAGCGTCTAGCGGTCCGAACCGTTGCTCTGGACGCCGATGCTTCTAGAGGCTTCGCGGTTTTGGGCGGAGCGATTAGCCATAAGGGCCGCGGTCGCGCCGGCGCCTACACCGTTATCCACGTTGACGACCGAGAGGCCCGGGGAGCAACTCTGCAGCATCCCGAGTATGGCGGCCGTGCCGTCTCCGCCGAGACCGTAGCCGGTCGAGGTCGGCAGCCCCACCACTGGGACTGCTACGAGGCTCGAGATCACGGTCGGAAGCGCGCCCTCCATCCCGGCCGCGACGATCAAGCAGTCCGGATCGAAGGCGTTTATCTCCTCAAGGGGTCCGGCGAGGCGGTGAATGCCAGCGACGCCGACATCATGAAAGCTCTTCACTACGACGCCCATCTCGCGGGCGACTGCTATGGCCTCCTCCAGGACCGGCAGGTCCGAGGTACCGGCGCTTACGGCGACGATGCGGCCGCCGGTCTGTTTGGGGGAGCCCGCGCCGGCGACGAGAGCTTTGCCGGCACGCCTCAGGGGAACCCCCGGGAGAGTCTCGCGCAAAAGGCTTTCCTGCTCGGAGGTTGGACCGCTGACGAGAACGCGCTCCGAGCGCTCTAGGATAGAGGCGCAGGTCTTTGCAACCTGGGCTGCCGTCTTGCCTGGGGCGTAGACGACCTCGGGGACGCCCTTACGGACTGCGCGGCCCAAGTCGAGGACTCCGAACTCGTCTAGATAGCGAACCTCGCCCCGTCTCAGGCGTTCGGCGGCCTCGGAGGGTGAGAGCGCGCCGTCCGCAACGGCGGCGAGTGTCTCGTCCAGGTTATCCGTAGGCTCCAAAGGTCTCCGATCTCGCGTAGGTTCGTGTCTCAGAGGGTATGATGATCTATCTTACACGTCCACGAGGGTGCGGACCCGGAAGGAAGATCTTACGTGACGTTCACGATAATAGAGATGGTGCTCTCCCTGGCGGCGATCCTGGGAGCCGCCTTTGTATTTACCAACGCCATCGAGATCTTGGGCCAACGGATGAACTTGGGCGCGGGGTCGGTCGGGAGCATACTAGCGGCCGTGGGAACGGCCCTGCCGGAGACCATGATCCCGGTGGTCGCTCTCGTCGGGGCCGCGCTCGCCGGCGAGAGCGCCAGTGCGGCCGCCGGTGAGATCGGTATCGGGGCGATCCTCGGGGCTCCGTTCCTCCTGGCCACGCTCGCGATGTTCGTCGTCGGGGTCTCGGTCCTGGGCTTCCGCCGACGCCGGGAGAACGGGACGGACATCGTAATAGACAAGAGGGTCGTCGGTCAGGACATCGGGTTCTTCTTCGTTTGCTTCGCCATTGCCGCCGGAGCGGGTATCGTTGCGCTGCCGACCTACGTGAAGGTGGTGTTGGCGATCCTGCTGGTCGGGGCCTACGCCGTTTACGTGTACCGGACCATAGTGGCCGGAGGGGAGAGCGAGGAGGAGGGGCCAAATGACCTCATGCTCTGGCCCGAATCCAGGTGGGGTCAGGCGCCGACCTGGGCCGTCGCCGCGCAGGTCCTCGGGACGCTGGTGGTGATGGGGTTCGGCGCCCACTTCTTCGTCAAGGCCGTAGAGAGCGCCTCGGAATCGATCGGTATACCGGCCGGCCTGATCGCCCTGGTACTCGCCCCTCTAGCCACGGAGTTGCCCGAGAAGTTCAACTCCATTATCTGGCTGAGGGAAGACAAGGACAATTTAGCCTTCGGCAATATATCGGGAGCTATGGTCTTTCAGAGCACGCTACCGGTCTCTTTGGGCCTCCTGTTCACGCGGTGGGAGCTTGGCTTTATCAACGTCTTCTCCGTGATCCTGGCCCTCGCCGGTGGCGCGCTCGTGATCGCGCTGCTCCTGCGCAAGGGTCCCCTCAGCGGACCACTACTGCTGGGTGGAGGGGTTTTGTACGCTGCGTTTTTGGCGGTGGCGATCTACACCCTCGCCGCCTGACGGTCCTCCGGCGATTTTCGGGCTACAATCCTGGGTGCCGCCGGGGCCGTGCTCCTGCGCCTCTTCTTCGCAGCCATCGTCACCTACTTGCTCCAGATCCCGCTCCTCCAGGCAGTAGGAGGGGCGCTCTTAATCTGGATCGCCTGGAAGCCGGCGCACGACAGCCCGGGGAACGAGGAGAGCAAGGTGCAGGCCGGGGGCAACATATGGGAAGCCGTACGGATCATAATAATCGCCGATGTCGTAATGTCTCTGGCCAATGTAATCACCCTGGTCGGCGTCTCCGGAGGCAACCTGTGGCTCCTCGTGTTCGGCCTCGCGCTCACGATACCGCTGATAATCTGGGGTAGCACCGTCTTGAGCGCCCTGCTGGACCGGTGGCATTGGCTCGTGTACGTCGGCTCGGGCATCCTCGTGTACGTGGCCGTAGAGATGTTCTTCGAGGACCGCGTCGTCCACGGGTTCATCGGTGACTCGCTGCAGGGGCTGGAGACCGTGATCGGGCTGGTCAGCACGGCCGTCTTTATCGCTCTCGCCTGGTTGTGGACGCGCCGAAGTACGGGATCGACGGTAAGCTGATAAGGACCGGCGCGACGCCTGATGGGACCTCAGCGGTTCAGTAGCCGGGCCAGCAGTCCTCTGTTTCGCAGCTTCTCTAGCTCTGCTTCGGACTCCGCCAGCGTCTGCTCTACGTAGGCGATGCGTTCCACACGCTCCATCAGCATCAGCCGTTCCTCGGCCGCCGCGCGTAGCTCCAGAACCTCCTCCGTCAGACGCCTGCGCTCCTCGCCAGCGTTTCTGACCTCCTTCTGGAGCCGCAGGTTGGTCGCACGGACCTCCTTTAGCTGGCCCGAGAGACGCCCGACCTCCTCTCTGGCGCGAGCTAGCTCACGCGCTAGCTCCAGCGTCGACGCTCCCGCCCGGTCTCGTGCCGCCTCTAGCGGAACACGCCCGTCGAAGCGGGCTAGCTTGGCTGCTTCCTCCTCGGTAATGCTTAGGAGACGCGCCGCTTCCGCCAAGGAGAGGGAGGCCTGATCCACCTAACCCCCCGCGTTCTTTGCGCCGGGGGTCGGCTCGATCTCGAACCCCGCGTCCCGTACAGCTTGCTCGATTCTTTCTAGCTCCGCCTCGCCTCCCTCGTAGGAGACGGCAAGAAGCTCCTTCTCCGCGTTCACGGAGACCGTCTCTACGCCTTCGACCCGCTCGATAGCCTGCTCCAACCGGCCGGCGTCTCCAGTCTCTGCGAGACCGCGTATCATTAACGCTACGTCTGGCATCTTCCTCCCTTCATAGAAAGCCCTAGAATGTTACCCTGAGCTGAGAGCTTCTCGATTAGCAACAATCGTTTCTAGATCGCTCGTCTCCTTCGGGCACGCCAACTCTCCGCTCTCACTGCTCCAACTGCTTCATTACTCTGTGGGCATCTCCCGAGGTCTGACCTGGAGGGTCTGCTCGCTCCCGCCGCGTCGTACGCGGAGTCGTGCGTCCCGGCCTATCGCCTGGCCGTCCAATACGTTCAACAGGTCGTCCATTGAGCGCACGGGTCTGTCGTCGAAGCCGATGATTATGTCCCCTGCGCGTACACCCGCTATCTCCGCCGGGCTGTTCGGGGAGACGCTCTCGACCTGCGCTCCGCCCGGCGAGCCGCTGCGCGCCTGTCGATTCTGCACCATCACCCCGAGAAAGGCTCGCCGTACCCGTCCCTCCGTCACCAGCGCAAAGACCACCCGCCTGAACGCCGCCGATACCGGCACCGCGAAGCCTATCCCCTGCGCGCCTCCTATGATCGCCGTGTTAATACCGACGACTCGCCCCGAGACGTCGGCCAAAGGCCCGCCGGAGTTGCCAGGGTTGATCGCCGCGTCCGTCTGGATGACGTTCTCTATAAGACGCCCGCCCTGGCCGCGCAAGCTTCGGCCTAGTGCGCTTACGACCCCGGTAGTCACGGTGCGCTGGAAGCCCAAAGGGCTGCCGATCGCCACGACGAGTTGTCCGACGACGAGGTTTCTGGTTTCGCCTAGAGGCGCCACCGTTGGCTCACTCTCCGGCGCAAAGCGCAACACTGCAAGGTCACTTGAAGGGTCATCGCCCAAGACCTCCGCGTCTGCCTGCGTATCATCAGCCAGTGTCACCTGCAGACCCTCGCGGCCGAGGCCGCGCACCACGTGGCTGTTCGTCACGGCGGTCGCCGTGCCTTCGGCGGAGCCAAGGATCACGCCGCTCCCGCCCCCGCGCCCGGAGCTGTTCCTTACGGAGATTACCGCCGGCCCCAGCCGCTCGGTCACCTCGCGCACCGCACGCGAGTAAACGTCGAGCTCACCGGGTTCGAGCCGCGAACTCGCCGAGAGGTTCTCGAAGATCTCCATACCCTGTTTTTACCGCATCCTGTGAGGAACGGCACCTGGACTAACGACTAGGTTTCGGGGGGCGCGGAGGTCCTACAATAAAAGCGAACCTTATCGCTAATATAATCCCGGTCTATGAGTAGACTTTTAGATCCTCGGCTCTCGGCCGCCATTCTCGCCGCCCGGTCGGCGCAGTTTGCGAGTCGCACCCTGAAGCGAGGCGGCGGCTCGACGGTGCCGGGCGTGGTAGCCCGGCGTGTGGACCCGGCGGTTCTAAAGAAGCTCTCCCGCAGGCTCCGGCGTGGCTCTGTGGCTATCACTGGCACGAACGGTAAGACGACTACCACCCGGATGGTCTCCAAGATTCTGCGTACCGCCGGCATCCGCGCGGTGAACAACTCGACGGGCGCGAACCTCGTTACCGGCGTGACCGCGGCGCTCGTCTCAGACGCGTCCCTCTCGGGTCGCCCGGCCTCGGAGATGGGGCTCTTCGAGGTGGACGAAGCGAGCGTGCCCAGGGTTGCCGAAGAGGCGCAACTCTCGCTGCTCGCCGTCCTGAACCTCTTCCGTGACCAACTCGACCGTTACGGGGAGCTTGCGTATACCGCCAAAGTCATAGCCTCGGCCTTCTCCGACCTGCCTCCGGATGGCTCCGTGGTCCTGAACGCCGACGATCCTCTCGTGGCGAGCCTCGGCAGGGGCGCGAGGAACCCCATCTTCTTCGGGGTCGAGGACCCGGCCCTGGATACCGGCAGGCTCCAGCACATCGCCGACTCAAAGAACTGCCCGGTCTGCGGGACGGCCCTCCGGTACGAGGCGGTTTACTTCGGACACATAGGGGTCTACGGTTGCCTCAACTGCTCTTTTACGCGTCCGGAGCCGGCCTACAAGGCGACCCGAATCCGGATGAACGGGCCGACAGGTACGGACTTTTCGCTAACCACGCCCAGGGGAGAGTACGAGGCGCACATCGGACTGCCAGGGCTGTACAACGTTTACAACGCTCTGGCGGCGTCAGCGGTTGCCGTAGAGGCTGGGGTAAGGGAGGAGGACGTAGTCCGAGGGCTGCGGGAGTTCGGGGGGGCGTTCGGGCGGGTCGAGAGAGTGCAGGCGGGGGAGAATGAGGTCTTTCTACTCCTTATAAAGAATCCGGTTGGCTTCAACGAGATCCTACGCACCTTCGTCGCGAGCCCTGTCGAGGAGACCAACGCCGACAAAGCCGGGCATGTCCTTATCGCCATTAACGACAACGACGCCGACGGCCGGGACGTCTCCTGGCTGTGGGATGTGGACTTCGAGATGCTCGCCGAGGCCGAGACGAGCGGAGCACCCCGGTTCTACGTTACGGGCATCCGAGCTGAGGACATGGCCGTGCGCCTCAAGTACGCCGAGCTTCCGGTACACAGTGTGATCCCCGACCGCAAAAAGGCGCTCCTCGCGGCTCTCGACGCTACCCCGTCCGGCGAGACGCTCTACGTCTTGCCTACCTACACCGCGATGCTGGAGCTGCGACAGACTCTGAGCGATCTTGGGCACACTCATCCCTTTTGGGAGGATGAGTAGAGTTGGCGACGTCGAGCAGGAGTTGAAAGGCCGCGAACCGGCGTTCGTGAACGAGGGAGGAAGCCTGCGTCGTACAAAAAGCGGAACGAAGAGTACCCGGAGTCCATAGTGAACAGTAATCAGCAAACTTTCACAAGAAAGAGGATCTAGATGAAGCTCACCATCCATCACCTCTACGCGGACATGATGAACCTCTACGGCGACCGCGGAAACGTTATCGCCATAAAGAAACGAGCCGAGTGGCGCGGCGTACCGGTCGAGGTCTTGGACGTTGGCCTCGGCGAATCTATAAGTCCTACCCCTTCGGCTGATCTCTTTCTCTTCGGCGGGGGGCAGGACCGGGAGCAGACGCTCCTCGTCGAAGACCTCTCCGGCAAGAAGGGCGCCGACCTTCGGGCTATCGTCGAGGATGGGGGCGTGGTTCTCGGCGTCTGCGGCGGCTATCAGCTCATGGGCCACCATTACGAGACGCCGGAGGGGCAGAAGCTACCCGGTCTCGGCGTCTTCGACATGTACACGAGGCCGCGCAGGGAGGACGAGGCGCGATTGATCGGCAACGTCCTCGCCCGCGTCCGCGCCCCGGAGGAGGATGGCGTGGTCCACGAGGTCGCCGGCTTCGAGAACCACGGCGGTCGTACCGAGCTGGGCGAGGATGCGGAGCCCTTCGCGAATGTGATAGTGGGTTTCGGCAACAACGGTCGCGACGGCACCGAGGGCGCGCGTCGCTTGAACGCCTACGGCACCC
>CADCVD010000074.1 GCA_902806055.1 uncultured Rubrobacteraceae bacterium | reverse complement strand
AGGATGGCTACCTAGACCTCCTCGGCCGACGAACCGGCGCGCACAACATAGCCAACCTCACCAACTTTTCGCCCGGCGCTGGCCCGGCTTACGAGCCGCTGTGGCGAACGCGCTCCCTGACGCTCCTCACCGGTGAGAAGTTCCCGAACGACCGTGAGATCGAAGTCATAGCGGGCCTTGCAAGATTGGACCGTGGCGGGCTTGTCCTCGATCTGGGCTGCTCTGCCGGCCTATATACGAGAAGCCTCGCCGCGAAACTCGGAAACAGGGGCACGGTCCTCGGCATAGACATCGCCCCTACCATGCTCAAGGAGGCCGTCCGCCGTGCGCGCCGAGCCGGGGTTAGGCCTTCCTTCGCCAGGGCGGACGCGGAGAACCTGCCGTTTGCGGATGAGTCGTTCGACGGGGCCGTGTGTGGCGGCACTCTAAACGAGCTCGGCGACCCTGCGCGCGCGTTGCGGGAGGCACGGCGGGTGCTGGCGCCCGGCGGGCGGGTAGCGATCATGGGTCTCCTCCAGGCGACGACGACGCGAGGGCGCCTACTGCAACGCTTCCTCTCAAAGGGCGGCCTGCGCTTCGTCAAGCCAGAGGAGGTAGAGAGCCTCCTGGACCATGCCGGCTTCGAGCCTGACCCGCTCCTAACCCACGGCACCGTCTTCTTCGCCGGGGCTACACGCCGCTAGAGAGCGGCGGCGTTGATCCGCCGTGTTCTCTCCCTTTCTAATCCTCTATAAGGCACCGTAAACCACCTTGCCGCCTACGACGGTCGCGGCTACGGGGATGTCTTTGATCTCCTCTGGCCTCACCTTATACGGATCCAGCTCCAGGATCGTCACGTCCCCCAGCTTGCCTTCCGTCAACGTCCCCTTCACATCCTCCTCGAAAGCCAGGAAAGCACTGTCCAGCGTCATCGAGCGCAGCGCCTGGTACAACGTTATGGTTTGCTCCGCTCCGAGCACTTCGCCGCCGCTGGTCATGCGGCTTACGGCGGTGCCGATGGAGAGCAGCGGACTAATAGGCGTTACCGGACTGTCGTTGTGTAGCCCGAAACGGGTCCCTCTCTTCAGGGCCGACGCGAGCGGGTCAAGGCGAGCGGCGCGTTCGGGCCCCAGAGAGACGTCCCGGTGTCTGTCGCCCCAGTACCAGACGTGAGCGGTAAAGAAGGAGACCGCGACCCCTAAGTTCCTGATACGGTCGAGCTGATCCTCACCCGCCGTCTGACAGTGCTCGACCCTGTGCCGGTGATCCTCTCGCGGCTCGTCAGCGAGAGCCTTCTCGTAAGCGTCGAGGATCGAGCGTATCGCAACGTCGCCGTTCCCGTGCGTCCAGACCTGCCAGCCGGACGAGTGGGCATCGGCCACCGCGCGGTTCAGCTCTTCCTGGGACCATATGAGGTGATGGTCCGCCGGCTCAGCCTCGCCGAAGTAGGGCTGGCGCAACGCAGCGGTGCCTATCTGAATAGATCCGTCCTGAAAGAACTTGACCGCCACGGGGCGTACCTTCTCAGGGTCTCCAGGCCACGCAAGCCCCGGTCCCGCGCCCCCCTGCAACTCCTTCCACAACGGGTAGGTGATCGCCGCGCCCATCCGTAGCGGCAGTCCCCCGTCCCCGGCGGTGTCCGCGTAAGCCTCGGCGTCTCGCATCCCGTTGGCTAGCCCCAGAGCCGCGTCAACGACCGAGGTTACGCCCGCGGCGAGGTACTCGTCAGCGGCGCGCTCAAGCTGGCGGCGGATATCGTCGACCGACGCCTCGGGAAGATGAGACTGCACCAGGCTCTGGGCCCACTCCCAGAGCACGCCGTCCGGCTCGCCGTGCTTTTCCCGCCCGATCCGGCCGCCCTCCGGGTCGGGCGTTCGGGCGTTGATACCGGCCAGTCGTAGAGCCTCACTGTTCGCGACAACGTTGTGAACGGTGATGTTTCTGAGTAGAACGGGATGCTTCTCGCTGGCGCGGTCCAGTTCGTGACGAGTCGGGTGTCGAGACTCTCTCAGCAGCGTGTGGTCATAGCCGTTGCCGATGACCCATTCGCCCGGAGGGGTGGCGGAGGCCCGTCGCCGCAGCGCCTCCACGATCTCCTCGATAGAAGCGCAGTTGCGGCAATCGACCTCCTCAAGGTACCGGCCCAGCAAGATGGGGTGACTGTGCGACTCGATAAAACCCGGGAAGGCGACCCTCTCCCCGAGGTCTATAATCTCGCAGCGCGGCCCCGCGACGCGTCGCGCCTCGCCCGCGTCCCCGACGTAGGAGATCCTGCCGTTGCGGATCACGACGGCCTCCGCCTCCGGCCGCGCCTCGTAGAGGGTGTAGATCTTCCCAATTAGTATAAGTTCGTCATCCGTCATGCGGTGCTCCTTTCGGCTCGCCGTTCATCCGACCGACGGGATGTAGCCAGCGGCGCGGGAGATGAATCGTTCTTGGCGACGGCGCTTACCGAGAAGGTCACCAAGAAGTTCAGGAGCAGCGCTATCAGGCCGATGTTGATACCCGAGACGTTCGCCTGCGAGAAGTGCAGCACGAGCACCGCCGCGTTCCCGGCGATCAGACCGGTGGTGAGCCCCACAGCGCTGAACTGCCGCACGAAGAGGAGCCCGAAGAGTGCCGGGAGCAACTGCGTGACGAAGAAGAGGAACCAGATCCCGTAGCTCGAGCCGTTGGCGTAGATTCCATCCGGCAGCCCCACCATCGTCCCGATACTGCAGATCTCACCGACCGCCAAAAAGAAGAGCAGGAACCCGCTGAACGAGCGACCCGCAACCAGGTACTCCTCGATCTGGATCACGTCCCGGCCCGCACCGGCAGAAAAGCCAGGACTAGCGAGAATACGATGATAGCTCTGAGGACAACGAGCCCTCCCTCTCCGTACGCCGCTCTTCGTTTGCCTCTTCGTCCCCGCAGTCCTTACGGTCGAAGAAGTGCCAGCTAGCCGCGAGGCATACCGAAGTCAGAATAAACCAGAGCAAGACCCAAAAATACACGATCGGCATCCCCGCCACCAGAAGCTCCGACCGGCTCAGAAGCGCCACGCCGCCGCCGACGGCCACAACGGTATGACCAATCCGTCCACGACGCTCCCCAAGTTAAAATATCTCACGCGTATGGCTCCACCCTAGATTAGTGTCCAACCAATGCCGGAGAGGAGACAAGAATGCTCGAAACAGGATCAAAGCGCGTAACGAAGTTCCAAACTACAAAGACTGGAACCACGGAGGCTGCCCTGATCAACTGCTCAGAGGTAGGACGATACCCTTTGTTCTCAGCCCCCTCTCGGGAAGGCTGGCCCCCGTAAGCTGATAGATCCTCTTACTTCGGTCGAACACCCCTCCTTGTCTCCTCTTCACCTATCCTATAGAGCACAATGTTAACCGACCGGCAGCCTCGCCTCACCTGTCGTTGGAGGATGA
Organism: uncultured Rubrobacteraceae bacterium; assembly: GCA_902806055.1. GTDB lineage: Bacteria > Actinomycetota > Rubrobacteria > Rubrobacterales > Rubrobacteraceae > Rubrobacter_F. Next base: position 33,813 of record CADCVD010000074.1, on the reverse strand, counting down.
CCCGGCTTGAGGTCGTATGAGGAAGGGTAAACTGTTTCTTTAAGAAAGCTGTTGGAGGAGGAGCGCATGACCGAGACGAGCAGTGGTACAGAGGTCGGCCGACGGATACCGAACTTCGAGTTGCCCGACCAGGAAGGCCGTCCCTTTAACCTGGCGGAGCAGCTTCGAGAGGGTCCGATAATCCTTGTCTTCTACCGGGGCGACTGGTGACCGTATTGCAACGGGCAGCTGGTCAGCTACGCCAGGAAGTACGAGGAATTCGAGAAGCGTGGTACGAGGATCGCGGGCGTAAACGTGGACCCGCCCACGCACAACAAGGACATGGTCGAGAAGCTCTCCCTCCCCTTCCCGCTGTTGAGCGACCCTAAGGGCGAACTCGCAAAGCGCTGCGACCTGTGGAACGCTGAAGAGAGCGTCGCTATACCGGCTATCGTGGTCTTGGATCGCGAGGGCATCGTCCGCTACCTCTACGCGGGAAGAGATTTCGCCGATAGACCCGGCGACGAGGAGGTTTTTGCCGCCCTCGAAGAGATACCAGAGGCTAGCGAGAGCGGCAGCGTCGAGGAGCCGGAGATAAGGGCTACCGCTGACGAGGCCGAGTCATCGACGGTCAGGCCAGAGAGACCGGCGATGCCACTGGAGCATCTAATTCCCTACTATCGGGGCATCTTCTTCACTACGGTCGCCCTCAAGCGCCGTTTCGGAGAGCTCAAAGACAGGGACGCCTTCAAGGAAGTCGACCGCTACCAGCGGATGGTCAAGGAGTATCAGGGCCAGATTAAAAAGACCCGTGAAGGTGAGCAGAGCTCGTAGCCTCAAGCAGAGTCTCAGCCCAGTAGTTTCGGCCCGAGGCCAAGATCACGTCGAGGCCACAAAGTCCGTCGGCGTGCCGGAGACGAACTAGCAGGTGCTTCCTCTACCCTCTCTCCGCCAACGTAAGGGTAGTAAAGCAGGACCCGAACTCCCAACCCAGGGCCACATCGTAGAGCGGGAGTTGCCCAGCGATCCTTCTGGACGCAGCGAGGCGTCCCCGGAAGAGCGGCTAAGGCTGGCTAGAAGCTTCTGCCAATACCCCGTCCGCAGCCTCTTCGCCAGCGTAGACTACCCCCGCCCGCGCAACGCCCGCCCCGGCAAGAGCACGGGACGCCGAGCCGGCGCCAGGACCCGCGCGACCTCTTCGAACGTCCTGAGGTTGGGATTTAATCCGGGACGCTAGGGATTTGGGGCACCTCTGGTTCTACGGCGACGTTGATGATGTAGGGCCATCTCGCGGCCAGGCCGCGCTTGAGGGCAGACTTGAGGTCGTCAGGCTTCTCGATCTGTTCGCCCCGGACGCCCATGCCCTCGGCAACCTTGACGAGGTCGAGGCCGGGAACGTCGAGCCCGGGGACGGTATCACCTATACCGATGGCGTCACGGAAGCCCTTGAGGATGTAGTAGCCGCTGTTGTCAACGATTACGAAGACAACGTTCGCGCCGTAGCGAGCGGCGGTCCAGAGAGCCTGAATAGAATACATGCTGGAGCCGTCCCCGATCAGGCAGACGACCGGCGTCTCTGGCTGCGCGAGCTTGTACCCGACGGCGGCGGGCATCGCGTAGCCCAAACCTCCCGAGGCGGCGTTAAAGTAGGCGCCAGGCCAGCCGGGCCTCACGTGCTCGTGGAACGTCCCCCTGGAAGACCCCGACTCCTCGAAGAACGCAGTCCCCTCCGGCATCGCCTCCGCGAGTACATGCATGAGGTAAGCGGGAGGTATCGGCGTTGCGGCCTCCGGGACGGGCGGCGCCTCGCGCTCGGGCGGGGCGGGGCGGCCCGGGTCCTCCGGCAGTAGCTCTATGAGCCGGCGCACGGAGTACGCCACGTTCCCGAACAGGCTCGTCCCGAGGGCGGCGCGGGTAGCCTTATCCGGGTCGCCAGTGATCTGGAGCACCTGTGTACCCTCTTTGACGACGGGGCCGGGGACATAGGGGTAATAGAGAAACACCGGAGCACCGAGGACGAGGACGACATCATAGTCCGATAGCTGCTCCGAGACCTGCTTCTGAGCCGGGGCCAGGCTACCCTGAAAGAGGGGATGATCCTGCGGGAAGCCCGCCCTGGAGGCGAGCGGGGCCTCCCAGACGGCCGCGTTCAACCTCTCGGCGAGCGCGACCGTGTCGTAGAAGGCACCCTTCCGGTCTACCCAGGCCCCGGCCACGACCGCCGGTCTCTCCGCTCCCGCGAGCACCTCCGCGAACTTTTCGAGTCCTTTAGGGTCGGGGGCGGGCTCGTGAAAGACCTCGTGATCGGGAGGCTTCTCTCCCTCCTTGTCCCAGTCATCCATCGGAATCCCGAGAAAGACCGGGCCACGCGGAGCGTGCATGGCGAGATGGTAGGCACGAAGCATCTCTCGCGGTACGTCCTCAGCCCTGTACGGCTCGTAGCTCCGCTTTACATACGGCTGTGCAAGCTCGACGAGTTTGCCGCTCAACATGGGATCCAGCGAGATGTGCCTACGGTCCTGCTGACCGGCGGTCACAACCAGCGGCGTACGGTTGTGCCAGGCGGTAACCATCGCCCCCATCGCGTTGCCCAGGCCTGGCCCCGTATGCAGGTTGACCAGAGCCGCCTTTCCCGTCCCCTGCGCGTACCCGTCGGCCATCCCCAACACGGTCGCCTCCTGCAACCCCAGGATGTAGCGGAAGTCGTCCGGAAAATCCTTCAAGAAAGGTAGCTCCGTAGAGCCAGGGTTGCCGAACACCGTGGTCATCCCAAGATCACGCAGCAGCTCGAAGGTCGCATCGCGTACCGTCGTCATGATTCCTACTCCCTCCCGAAGCTTGTCCTCATGACAAACTATACCTGCAGGAAGCAGCTGGGACACGCCCCGATAAAGCACTCGGTCCGCGTACAGGGTAATACAGACAAAAAGAATTGCAGAACGACGTCACGAACCGGAAGCGACATTAGTTTTAGGCGCCCGCGCCGCTAGTCATCTTTCTCTTTATTCTTTTCTTTATCCTTTTTGTCCTCGCCACCGACTTCACCACCGGGTTGCCCAAACGCGGCCCTCTGAGGACCGGTGCTGACATAGATATCGACGGCATTACCCGAATTCAGAGAGGTACCGGCCGCGGGGTTCGTCCTCACGACGCTGCCCGCTGGTATCACGTCGTTCGGTTCCTCGAAGCGGTTCCCAACTCGGAGGCCCATGTTGGAGAGGATTTCTCTGGCCCGCGGCTCCTCAACAAATGCGAGGTCCTCGACATAGGTTGGGTAAGAGACCTGCTGGTTCACCGCCGGGGCTACGTTGTTCTGGGCGGAGTCTTTGCCTTTGCTGGTCTCGGACTCCTGTCCGGCGGAGTCTGACTCGCCTGATCCCGTCGGGTCGAAGCCGCCGAGGAAGCCGTTGGAGTAGGCCAAGGCGAGGCCGCCGATCAAGAGCACGCCGAAGAGCAGAGCGGCGAGGATGGGTAAGAGCTTACCTCTGCGATCCGTGTAGCGAGCCGGGGCTTTAGCGGACGCAGAGACCGGCGGGCTGACGGTCGTTCTCCTCGTTTGGTCTCCCCGGTTCCCGATGAGGGGCGCGGTCATCACCTTTGTCGCCTCCGAACCTGTCGCAGACGAGAGAAGGCCGGAGCGGATACGTTCGAGGTCGTCTGCAAGAGCGCCCGCGCTCGGGTAGCGGTCCTCGGGGTCTTTGGCGAGGAGCTTCATCACCAGGGAGTCGAGGGCGCGTGGGACCTCGGGGTTCGCCTCCCGGGGCGAGCGAGGCGGTTCGTTGACGTGCATCATCGAGAGTGCGACCGGGTTGTCGGCCTCGTAAGGAAGGGCGCCGGTCAGCATCTCATAGAGGACGACGCCCAATGAGTACAGATCGGTCGCCGGGCTCACGGGTTTGCCCGTAGCCTGTTCGGGAGACATGTAGCCGGCGGTGCCGAGTACGGCGTTAGTCGTCGTGACGGGCGAAGAGGCGGCCCGGGCGATGCCGAAGTCCGTGACCTTGACGTCACCATTCCGGGTGACGAGTACGTTCTGGGGTTTGATGTCGCGGTGGATCACGCCCTGCTCGTGGGCGGCGGAGAGGGCATCGGAGATCTGAATAGCCACCCCGATGGCGGTGGACGGCGCGAGCGCTCCGTCGCGCTTGATGCGGTCCTTGAGCGTTCCCTTGGGCACGTACTCCATCGCTATGTAGTACGCCCCCTCCTCAGAGCGTCCCCAGTCGTAGATCTGAACTATGTGTGGATGCGAGAGGCGGGCTGCGCTCTGCGCCTCGCGCCGGAAGCGTCCGACGAACTCCTCGTCGTCTGCATACTGGCCTCTTAGCACCTTGATCGCCACGTCTCGCGCCAACACCTGGTCATGCGCTAGGTACACGTTGGCCATGCCCCCGCTCCCCAGGGGCTCTACCAACTCGTAGCGGTTATCCACGACGGTGCGCTGCATGCCATTATTCTATACCTACCGGAGACCGCCAGGAAGTCTTCACCCCTTTTAAAGCGAGCGGCGATGCCCGGTTCACCGGTACAATGACGCATCAGGAGGAGACACAGCGAGACCGACATACAGGGGGCGACCATGAAGGCGATAAGGGTAAACGAGTATGGCGGGCCGGAGGTCTTGAGCTACGAGGACGTGGAGATCCCGGAGCCCGGCCCCGGCCAGGCGCGCGTACGACTCGCAGCCTCCGGGGTCAACTTCATAGACGTCTACCAGCGCACGGGCGTCTACCCGATAGACCCGCCGTTCACTCTAGGTCAGGAGGGAGCGGGCGAGGTAGAGGCCGTCGGTGAGGGGGTTGAGGAGATCTCGCCCGGCGACCACGTCGCCTTCGCGGGGGTAATGGGGTCCTACGCCGAATACGTCGTCGCCCCGGTGGAGAAGCTAGTACCCTTCAACGTCGTCTACGTCGAGGCGCGGATGGCTGCGGCGGTCATGCTGCAAGGAATGACGGCCCACTACCTTACCCACAGCACCTTTCCCCTGCAGGAAGGGCAGACCACGCTCGTTCATGCGGCGGCAGGCGGGGTCGGGCTTATTCTATGCCAGCTCGCGAAGATGCGCGGTGCGAGGGTTATCGGGACCGTCTCGACCGACGAGAAGGCGAAACTCGCCAAGAGCGCCGGGGCGGATGAGGTGATCCTTTACACCGAGCAGGACTTCGCCGAAGAGGCGAGGCGCATCACCGACGGCGAGGGGGTTCACGTCGTCTACGATTCGGTAGGCAAGGATACCTTCGACAAGAGCCTCGACTCCCTGCGGCCGCGCGGCTACCTCGTCCTCTTCGGCGGGTCTAGCGGACAGGTACCGCCGATAGACCTCCAGGTCTTGAACCAGAAGGGCTCCCTCTTCGTCACGCGTCCCAAGCTCGCCGACCATGTCGCTACCCGCGAGGAGCTACTCTGGCGGGCGCAGAGCCTCTTCACCTGGATCGGGCAGAACAACCTCAACGTCCGTGTCGGCGGTAGCTACAGGCTCTCCGAGGCGGATCAGGCACACCGCGACCTCGAAGGCCGCAAGACGACCGGCAAGCTCATCCTCATCCCGTAGTAGTCAGAGGCCATGAAACTGGACGCGAGCCTCGCCGTCGAAGGCAAACATCTCCCGGGGATAGACGAGACCGGCCACGCCGCTGAATCGTTAGGCTTCGCCGGCCTCTGGACCAGCGAGACCAAGCACGACTCTTTTCTTCCCCTGGCCGTGGCAGCGAACGCTACCGAGAGGCTCTCTTTAGGCACCTCCATCGCCATCGCCTTCTCCCGCTCCCCGATGGTGACGGCGCAGGTGGCCTGGGACCTCCAAGACCTCTCGGGAGGCCGCTTCATCCTCGGCCTGGGCACCCAAGTCAAGGCTCACGTTACCCGTCGCTTCGGCATGCCCTGGGAGAAACCCGCCGTCCGCCTGAAAGACTATATCCAGGCCATACGCGCCATCTGGGAATCCTTCCAGACCGAGGGGCCGTTGAACTACGAGGGCGAGTTCTACCGTCACACTCTCATGACGCCGTTCTTCAACCCGGGTCCTATAGAGCATCCTACGATCCCTATCTATATCGCCGGCGTCAATACCCGCCTGGCGACTTTGGCCGGTGAGCTTTGCGACGGCTTCCACGTCCACCCCTTTCACTCCCCGGAGTACGTACGCCAGGTCGTCCAACCGGCTATTCAAGAAGGCGCCGCGAGAGAGAACCGGAGCCCCAAGGACGTAGAGTTAGCGACGAGCGTCTTCGTCGTCACCGGCGAGAGCGAAGAGCAAATCGCCGAGCAGCGCCAGAAGATGCGCGCCCAGGCTGCCTTCTACGCCTCCACCCCTACCTACCGGACCGTGCTCGACGTCCACGGCTGGAGCGAGGTTGGTGAGAAGCTCGGGCAACTCGCCAGGGAGAAGAAGTGGGACGAGATGCCGGAGCTAATAACCGACGAGATGCTCCATACCTTCGCCATAGAAGCCCACCCCGACGAGGTTGGACCCACCCTCGTAAAACGCTACGAGGGACTCATAGACCGCGTCGCCCTATACTTGCCGTTCGTCCCAGGCGAGAAGGACGAGTTCTGGCGGGCGGTGATAGGATCGGTAAACGGCCCAGCATAGGCCATGTAAGAGCCGGCAACACCCTTCTCTCAGTTACGCGGGCTTTACGTCCCTACCCACCGCCGTTTCTCTCCATAATGGCCCGGTTCCACGAGTGCTCTCTCTTCACACCCTCCTTGAGCCTACGCTCGCGCTCTTCCTCCCCGGGCTCGGGGCTCGCCTTCGGCCGCCCGAGCAGTTCCTCGTCCGCATTCAAGCACCGCAGTACCTCCTGACGCCTCGCCCTCTTCTGCTCGTACACCCGTTTCCATCCTTCACGCGCAGTATTCATGCCATATAGCATTATTGCACGCCCCGATTGTAGAGACCGAAAGATTCAATCTACGGCTTCAGGACGCACTTGATGGCGCCGTCCTGCTTCTTCTGAAAGATCTCGTACCCCAGAGGCGCATCCTGCAGCGGCATCTCGTGGGTCTTTAGATCCTGGGTCCCCAAAGGGTCTTCGTCGGTCAGGAGCGGCATGATGTCGTCCACGTATGCGCGCACGTTAGCCTGGCCCATTCGGACCTGTATCTGCATATCGAAGAGGTCGCCGAGAGGGAACATCTGCACCGGGCCTGCGTAGACGCCGGAGATCGAGAGAGTACCGCCACGCCGAATCGAGGCGATGCATTGGCGCAGGGCGTACGCCTTGTCGACCTGCATCTTCGTAGCCTGAAGAAACGAGTCTATGACAGAACCCTCAGCCTCCATTCCCACCGCGTCTATCGCAGAATCCACGCCGTAACCACCCGTTAGCTCCAGCATGATCTCCTTGACGTCCTCAACCGCCGAGTAGTCAACGGTCTCGATACCGTACTTCGCCGCGAGCGAGAGCCGCTCGGGGACGTTGTCCACCCCGATCACCCGCCCCGCCCCCTGGTTCAGAGCTATCCTCGCGCACATCTGCCCGATAGGACCAAGCCCCCAGACGCCTAGAGTACCGCCCTGGGGCACGTCGGCGTAAGCGACTGCCTGCCAGGAGGTCGGCAGCACATCCGAGAGGTATAGGAAGCGCTCGTCAGGGGGACCTTCTGGGACCTTGATGGGCCCGAAGTGCGCCTGGGGGACGCGCAAGTATTCGGCCTGGCCGCCCGGGACGGCGCCGTACACGTGCGTGTAGCCGAAGAGGCTTGCGCCCTTGCCTCGACCTAGAAGGCTAGCAGCTTCAGCGAGCTTGCCCCGGTCGCGCGTCGTCTCACACTGGGAGTAGAGTTGCTCGTTGCAGAAGTAGCAGTAACCGCAAGAGATGTTAAACGGGACGACCACCCGGTCGCCGGGCGAGATGTGCTCAACGTCCCTGCCGACTTCCTCGACGATGCCCATCGGTTCGTGGCCGATAATGTCGCCCTCACGCATGATGGGGAAGAGCTTGCTGTAGAGGTGGAGGTCCGAGCCGCAGATAGCGGTCGAGGTTATGCGTACTATAGCGTCGGTGGGTTGTTGGATGATCGGGTCGGGCACGTTGTCTACCCGCACGTCTTCCTTACCGTGCCAGACTACCGCCTTCACGGCTCCCTCCTCCCTACTCCGGTCAGCAGTTCACGGATGCGGAACGGTCCGCTGGTGCCCCGCGCGAGCGGCGGGGTATCAAGACTCGCCTTTGTCCTGAAGCCTTGGAGGATATCCAGCAGGGTCTCTCCGGCATCGTACTGCGGCGTCCAGCCGAGCTCCTGGCGGGCGCGCGTCGTGTCCATGATGGGTACGTTTAGCGCGAGGTCCAGCCAGCCCTCCGGCACGGGCTGGAGCCTTAGCTGCCAGCTCAGACGGGCGCCCGCGCGGGCGAGCTGGACGGGCACGGAGACGGTTCGGGCGTTCAGGATCCTGCCTATCTCCTGCGGGTCTAGCACAGGCTCGGTGGCGAGGTTGAAGGCGCCGTGCGCCTCGTTTAGGAGGGCGAGCCGGTAAGCCTCACCGACGTCGTAGGAGTGGATCACTTGGGAGCGCAGCCCCTGTATCTCGGGGACCAAGTTGATCAAGTTCGGGCGCGCGAGGAAGCTCGGGAAGAGAGGCCCGCCGAAGAGACGCCGCTGGCCCTCCGCCGACTCCTTCTTGAAGACGAGCGCCTGGCGGAACCTTACGACCCGCATCCCCGGGTTCTGGCTCTCGAAATGATCCAGTCGCCGCTCGACCTCTGCCTTATGCCGCGCATAGTAGGAGGTGGGCACGCCGCCCGTGGGCCAGCTCTCGTCGACCGCCCGGTCCTTCGGTCCCGGCGAGTACGCGCCGACCGACGAGGCATAGAGAAGCGAGGGCACCCCGGCCTCCGCGGCGGCGCGCGCCGCGCGCATGGTCCCCTCGACGTTGGTCATCCACAGCTTGTTCAGATCACGCGAGGGCTGTATGAGCCAGGCGAGTAGAACAACCGCGTCCGCCCCCCGAAAGTGCGGCACGAGATCATCCCTGACCACGTCAGCCGTAGCCCACTCGACCTTCGGCATCCGGAGCCCCGGCAACCGCCGGGCTAAACCTAGAACCGAATCGACCTTCTCCTCCATCTGAAGCGAACGGAGAACGCTCGTACCGACGTTCCCGGTTGCTCCCAAGATTACTACTCTCATAGCAGCCCCTTTACCCCGGGCATCCCGGGAGGAAACCGTCCTCGCCGCCGAGAGAAGTCTACTGTACTATCGACGAGGTTATGTCTACGGTAGGAGGGCGTTAATGAGGGTGCTGGTAACCGGAGCGCGGGGCAAGGTCGGCAGGGCGGCGGTGACGGCGCTACAGGCCGCCGGTCACGACGTGCGGGCGAGCGACCTCTCCCCTCCCGTCTTCGAGCGGCCTGAAGAGGGCGAAGCCGATTACGTTCAGGCCGATCTCACGGACGCGGGCGACGCGTTCGCCGTGGTTCGCGGAGCCGAGTCGGTCGTCCACGCTGCCGCGATCCCTGAGCCGACGCGCAACCCGGCACACGTGGTCTTTCAGAACAACCTCATGGCTACGTTCAACATGTTGGAGGCGGCGATACGGTTCGGCGTTCCGCGGTTCGTGAACATCTCCAGCGAGACCGTGCCGGGCTTCTTCTTTCCGGAGCGGGAGTTCCTGCCAGACTACGTCCCGGTGGACGAGGAGCACCCGATAAGGCCGCAGGACCCGTACGCGACCGCGAAGTACTTCGGCGAATTGCTAATGGACGGGGCGATACGGCGCAGCGACATACGGTGCATCTCCATCCGCCCGAGCTGGGTGCAGCACGAGGGGAACTACGAGCGCAACCTGGGACCGCAGGTGCGTAACGCTTCGGTACTCTCACCGAACTTCTGGAGCTACATAGACGTCTACGACCTCGCGGACGCGATAGTACTCGCGGCTGAGTCGGACCTGTCCGGTCACGAGGTCTTCTACATCGCCTCGCCGGATAACGTAGGCGGACGGCCCTTTAAAGAGCTAGTGCGCGAGTACTACGGAGATCAGGTCCAGATAAAGACCCCTCTTCCTCGCGAGGACGCCTCCGGCATCTCTATCACAAAGGCCCGGGAGATGCTCGGCTACTCCCCCAAACGCTCCTGGCGTGATTACCTGGACGAAGAGGGAAGGCTCAAGCCGGGCTGAGGCGAGAGCTTCTCTGGCGTGCTTTAGCTACCCCGCTCCTCCTACCTGCGTTCGAGGCTACGCTCCGTAGGGGCGGTTGACTCCATGGAGGTCACGACGTACCCGGCGTTGGTGAGGCTCTCGGCGATGCTGGAAGGGTCGGTCGTCTCCAGGCGGAGTACGATGACACGGTTGGTGGCGCGGCTGGCCGGACCGAGGAAGACGCTGGCGATGTTGACGTGGCTATCCTTGACCACGTCGGTTACCTCGTGAAGCATACCCGGCTCGTTCGGGACCTCGACCTCGATCCAGCTACCCGCCCCGTGCGCCCCGATAAGCTCTATGAGCATGCGCGTCATATCCGACGAGGTGATGATCCCCACGAGCTCGCCCTCGGCGACCACGGGCAGACAGTTAAACTTATGAGCGTGTATATCTCGCGCCGCGTGCTCGATCGTGTCGAGCGGGTGTATGGTAACGAGGTTGGTGGACATAATGTCCCGCACCCGCACCCACCCTAGCGTGTTCTCCTCGTCTCCGGTACCCCGCGGCGGGCTCACGTCCCTCAGGTCCCGGTCGGAGACTAGCCCGACGAGCCGCCCGTTCTCCACGACCGGCAGGTGCCGAATACCGTGCTCCCGGCACAGACCCAGGGCCTGGACCGCGCTCGCCTCCGGCTCCAACGTGATGACCTCTCGGGTCATGGCGTCCCTAACCCTCAGCATCCCCGAACTCCTTCTTCTCGTTCCCCGCAATAACGAGCGTCGCTAACCCGGCGCTCGAAAACTTTTACTGAGCTTACCAGCGGACCGGTGCTCCCGCCAGAGCGAGCCTCTGCCCGCCTTCGACTATAGCCCGGGAGGATAGGTGTTGGTAAGCTCAAGCCCTCAGGGATAGTGGAAGGAGACCCTTTTATGCGCGCCTGGCAGGTACACGAACTCGGAGATCCGAAGAGCGCACTCACGTTAGGGGAGGTAGAAGAGCCGGAGCCGGGACCCGGCGAGGTATTGGTCGAGGTCGAGGCGGCGGCGCTCAACTTCTTCGACATACTGCTCTGTCAGGGGAAGTACCAGGAGCGCCCGGATCTCCCCTTCACCCCGGGAGCAGAGGTCGCGGGTACGGCCTCCAAGGTAGGCGAAGGCGTGGACCTCACGCCGGGGACGCGCGTGCTCGCCACCCCCCCGCTCCCCGGAGGAGGCTTCGCCGAGAGGGCCGTCGCCCCGGCCGACGGCTCCGTCTTCCCCGTCCCGGAGACGATGCCCTTCTCGGCGGCGGCGGCGATGCATACCGTCTACCAGACTGCCTACGTCGGCCTTCACCGGCGGGCGGATCTAAAAGAGAGGGAGACCGTACTCGTACACGCGGGAGCAGGGGGCGTAGGCTCGGCGGCGATACAGCTTGCAAATGCGGCAGGGGCGCGGGTTATCTCTACAGCCGGCGGCGCCGAGAAGGTAGAGGTGTGCCGTGAGTTGGGCGCGGAGATCGCCTTGGACTACAGGGAAGAGAACTTCGTCGAGGCCGTCAAGGAGGCGACGGACGGGCGCGGGGCGGATGTGATCTTTGACCCTGTCGGCGGCGACGTCTTCGACCTCTCCAGAAAGTGTATCGCCTTCGAGGGGCGCATAGTCGTGGTGGGCTTCGCGGGCGGCAGGATCGCCGATGCCCCTACCAACCACGCCCTTGTAAAGAACTACTCGGTCGTCGGCCTGCACTGGGGCCTCTATAACAAGCTCATGCCGGACATAGTAAAGGAGACTCATCAGGCCCTCGTAAGGCTCTACGAAGAAGGCCGTATAGACCCGCTGATCTACGAAACGGTCCCCTTCGAGAATCTGCCCGAGGCGCTGGAGCTTCTGGGGAGCCGTAAGACCCACGGCAAGCTCGTCACGCTGCCGAAGGGGTAGCTATAATGTCTTTCGGTTTCACTGGCAGTTGATCGCCTGTATCTGACCACTCTTAGAGATTGCATCTCCCCTATCAGAACCCCTCTTGATCGGCGGCCACTTGACAACGCTGGCCTTACTTCCAGTAGACTTGCGCCCGTACTGCGTTGAGCCAGCATTCGCTGGCCGCGATGTGGAGGGGGAAATATGCGCGTCTATCGTTGGTTCACCTTTGCGGTGCTGTGCTCGGCCTTGAGTCTCTTTCTTGTCCTCAGTCCGGTCCTGTTACTCGACGCCCGGGCCCTGGAGGCCGAAGAACAGCGGCTTCTGGAGCTTATAAGCGAGTACCGTCAGGCCAACGGCGTGGGTCCGCTCGCCGCCTCAGAGACCTTGTCTTTGGCCGCCGGGCGCCACTCGGAGGACATGGCGACCTACAGCTTCTTCTCCCACACGACCGAGGCCAGCTCTTACTATCCGGTAGGTTCCGGCCAAGCTGAGCGCGTTGCCCAGGAGGGCTATCCCGCGCACTCCTATACCGCGGAGAACATAGCCTGGGGCCAGACGACCGCCGAGGAGGTCTTCGAAGCCTGGCGCACCTCGGAGGAGCATAACGCCAACATGCTCGATGCAAACTATACAGCGGTAGGGATAGGGCACGTCGGCCCCTACTGGACCGCCAACTTCGGCTCCGCAAGCGACACCGCCCCAGCGCCATCCACGCCTCAGAAACCTGCCGCCGCACCTCAGCCTCAAGCAGAGCAATCCGCCGAGCGTAAGGTAGACGAGCAATCGAAGCAAACAGCGGCCTCGCCCGCCGCAAATCCTGCTGCCGCACCTCAACCCACGACCCGGTCACCTGCAGAAACGCCTGACGCCGAGCTATCGAGCACCGGGCAAACCCAGCCTCAAGCAGAGCAGCCCGCCAAACGTAAGGCCGACGGACAAGCGAAACAGGCAGCGGTCGCCGCGAAGCCCACAGGAGAAGCAGCAGTCAGGACAGCCTCCTCTCAGACTACTGAAGAGACGGATTCCACTGAGGATGCTCAGTCCGCCGCCGGGGAGCAAGCTGCCAGCGAAACTGGCGGCGAACCAAATGCCGAGAACACCATGCATACAGCCTCCGCCGCTCCCTCCGAGCGACCCGACGAAGGTGCTTCAGAAGCCTCAGTCACGGAAGCTACGCCCTCGGAAGCCGCCGATGCCGCGGGAACCGCAGAATCAGGTACTGTAGAAGCCACCACCGTGGAGGACGAGAATCCTTCGGAGAGTGCGCTCGCGCAGCAGGTCTCGGAGGATGCCGCCACCGAGGAAGAATCATCCAAACTGGATTCAGGTACTAGTCAGGCCCCGACGTCTGATACCTCCAGAAATACTTCGAGCAGCGCTCCGAAGATGACGGAGCTCCCCAGGACGGGTGGGACTCCCCTCCCATTGTTGGGAGGCGAGGTCCTCGTAATGGGTGGCTTGCTGCTCTATGGGATCTCCTATAAACAAAGAGGCCTTTAAGCAGAGGGCGGGCCACGACAGGTTAGAGCTCTGCCGTCGGCGACTAGGTTACAATACTCGCCGACGGCGACCTTTCGGAGGGTGTTAGGTGCGGATCCTCGACGAACGACACAAGGCCCTGGTCGAAAGAGAGCAGACGCTGCTCGAAAGTCTGTCCGCGTTTCTGAAGTCCTTCGGGGCGCCACAAGAGGATACGGACCTCGTAGAGCGTAAGCTCGCGGACCTAGAAGAACTCTTCCTGCTCGTCGTCGTTGGCGAGTTTAACGCGGGCAAGTCGGCGTTCATCAACGCGCTGCTCGGCGAGTCTGAGCTGGCCCGGGAGGGCGTTACCCCGACGACCGACCGGATCACGGTTTTGAGATACGGTGAGAGCCCCTCCGAGCGCGAGCGGCGGGAGGGTGTCGTCGAGAGGGAGTACCCGAGCGACTTCCTGCGCGAGGTCGCCATCGTGGATACGCCGGGGACGAACGCGATCATCCGCCATCACGAAGAGCTGTCCCGCGGCTTCGTGCCCCGTAGTGACCTGGTACTCTTCGTCACCTCCTCGGATCGCCCTTTCACCGAGTCCGAGCGCGAGTATCTGGAGCTCATCCGCGACTGGGGCAAGAAGATAATCCTCGTCGTGAACAAGCTCGATCTGCTTCGCGGGGAGGAGGACCGCGAGAAAGTGCGCCTCTTTATCGAGGAGGGGGTACGCTCGATGCTCGGCCTGAAGCCTCCGATCTTCTTCGTCTCGGCTTATCTGGCCGGAAAGGCAAAGGCTACAGGTCCAGGCCTGGAGTCGGACGCCCTTTTAAACGCGAGCGGTTTCGGGGAGCTTGAGCTTTACATCATGGACCTCCTGGACGAGGAGGGACGGGTACGGCTTAAGCTGGAGAGTCCCCTCGGGGTCGTCGAGGAGATCGTCCGCCGCTACGGGCTCTCCGTCGAAGAGCGGGTGAGCCTCCTCGAAGACGACTTCAAGATGACCGAGAACGTCGAGTCACAACTCGAACTCTACAAAGAGGATATGCAGCGTGACTTCGAGGCGCGGATGGCCGAGATCGAGAACATCATCCTCCAGATGAACGAACGGGGCGACGAGTGGTTCGAGGAGAACATCCGCCTCTCGAACGTTCGGGAGCTGGTGAGGCGCGACAAGGTCCAGGACCGCTTCCAGGAAGAGGTCGTTGCGGATACCGAGAAGCGTATAGACGAGCGCGTTCAAGAGCTTATAGATTGGATGATCGACCGGAACCTCAAGCAGTGGCGCTCGATCGTCGAGTACGTCAACCGCCGCAAGCAGGCGCGGTACGATGAACACATCATCGGCGAGGTCGGCGACAACTTCGAGTACAACCGCAGCCAGCTACTACAGTCGGTCGGCAAGAACGCAAACGACGTGGTCCAGCGCTACGACCGCGAGTACGAGTCGCAACAGCTCGCCCTCTCCCTGCAGGGCGCCGTGGCCCAGACGGCGGCGGTCGAGGTCGGGGCTCTGGGCCTCGGGGCGGCGGCAGTGGCGGTCGCGACGACAGCGGCGGCGGACATCACGGGGATAACGGCGGCGCTCCTGATCGCCGGTTTGGGGCTGTTTATCCTCCCACACCGACGCCGAAAGGCCCGCGAGGAGTTCCGCGAGAAGACCGATAGCTTACGCAGGCGGTTAGGCGAGGTAGTAAGCCGACAGTTCGACACGGAGATCGAGCGTTCTGTAGAGCGGATGCGCGAGGCGATAGCCCCCTACACCCGTTTCGTCCGCACCGAGCATGTCCGCATGACCGAGGCCCGTTCGACGCTTTCGGGGATAACCTCCGAGGCCGAAGCCCTGCGCGACGAGATCGAGGCTCCCGGGGTCGGAGCCTCCTAGCCCTCTCCAGAGGGTCTCTCGTCGGGGCGCGGCTCGTGACTCATGTCCGGTGCGCCGGTATAACCTTCACCCTGCGAGAGCCGCTCGGGCCCCTCAATACGCGCGAGGCTTCGGTCCATCACCTCTGCGTCCACGGGGTAAGGTAGGTCCAGCCGGGTGGCGAGCATTCGGTCTAGCTCCTCGTCGGGTAGCCCGCGCACCTCCTTCTCCATCTCGGCCATCTCCGCCTCTTCGATATCCACCATCCCCATGTCGTTGGTCATGAGGATCAAGAGCTTCCTCTCCTTCGTACCACGGTTCGCCACTACGTCCTCCTCGGGGTCGATCTTCAACGTTCTCAGTTCTTTCTCAAGCTCCATTATGCGTGCTTCGAGCCGGGCGATGCGCACGTTCTTCTCGCGGTTCTTCTGGCGCCAGCGGTTCCGGATTCTCTTCTCGAACTCTACCGAACTCTTCAGCACCTTTCGGTACCGGGTCTCTATGCGAGCCTTCTCTTCCTCGAACCACCTCTCTACATTCACGCCGTCCGCAAGTGTAACAATCACAGGCGCGCGTTTTGGTGGGCTCCGCTCAAGAGATGAGAGCTTTATAAGCCTGCGCTCCGTATCCCGCAGTTCCTACGCCTGCAGTCAATCGGTCAGACGTTGACAGGCCAAGACCACGGCATTAGATGAGAGGAGGAGTTGGTGCTGCTCACGGAGCATGACGATCCGCCAAGCAACGATATAAGGACCTGTGGGGCGTCGGGCAGGGTAGAGTGCGCAAGCTTGGCGCGACCACAGGAGTAGAGAGCGCTCAGGGAGAAGATCCTGGAGGGAAAGTGTAAAGAACAAGGCTAGTCTGACCGCCCCCCCGCTCAGAGGAGGCGAGAGGAGGTAACAAACGGGGAACACGACCTCTCACCTCCGTACCCAGGCCAAGCGGTACCAAGCGCTTACCTTTGCGTATCTGCAGCAACGCGGCGATCGCGCAGTTTATACAGAACCGCAGCGGGTAATACAGGACCGAGCCAGGCAGCGGATACCGTGTGAGAGAAGATGGCGCGGTAGGAGAGAATTCCGGGTGTCTCCGCGAATCCTGGTGATCGTGTTTTGCGGATAGCTACGTAAGAGGAGGACGAGAATGGCCTACAGCGTAATGGTGTGGTTGGTCGATCCGGGCAAGCACCCGCAGGAAGAGGAGGAGCAGATCCTTCGGGAAGAGCACGGCCGGGCTCCTGGCGCATCTTCTGGCGTGAACATGGGACCCGCTATCCCCCGGATGGTCTACGGCGTCTACGAGAGCCAGGACGAGGCCGAGGGCACGCTCAAGGAGATCTCCAACAACCTCCAGCAGAATCTACCGCTCCGGATAAACACGCACTCACACAGGATATTCTTGATTCCCGCCGATAGGGTTCACTACGTGGCTTGCGAAGAGGTAACGCGGCCGATGGACGAGCAGTAAGGACGAGACAAGCCCACTCGGACAAAGATGGGGCAGAAGCGCGCGTCAAGCGCCTCTGCCCCGTTTGTCATCCCGAGACAAATCGAGGACCTCTCCCCGCCCGGAGAGGTCCTCGTGAGAGAGTGTATACCACGTCGTGGTGCTTCTCACTCATCTACTCTAGTTCAGGCGTCTTGTGATGACCTCATCTGCTCGCACGTAGTGCTAAAGGAGATCTCCTTATCATCCGCGTCGGGCAGGTAGACGCTCATGGTCAAAACGCGGCCGTCCTGTGGGGAGAGGTCGAACCGCTCGGACTCAGCTAACTCTACGGCGTCGGCGGGGTCTTCAGAGTCGGGAGGGAAGCCAAGTACCTTCAGGAGGCAGCCCACCGCCGTAGCGTTGCCCTGATTCTCGACGGATACCTCAATATCGGAGTAGGTACCGTTGTCGTAAGGGGGGCTTGGCGAGGATGTGTGTACCAGCGTGACGTTCGCGGTGTCGAACAGGTGGTTCGAGTTGGCCGTCCAGGCCAACGGAACGGGGGCGATAATGGCCGTTACCAGTATGGCTATTACCGTCTCCGGGCTCAGCTTGAACCAACTCTTCGCCTTCATGCACGGGATTTTATCTTGAATGGCTGTTGGGGGCGCATCGACGCAACCTGATCACGCCCAAACCTCGAAACTACTTAGAACCACCGTCACCAATACGGAAGCTCAGGAGATAATTTCTCCGCCTCGCTGCGTAGCTTTAGCCGGGGATATATAACGCAGTGGCTGTCAACCTCTCCACCAGTCACTGGAGAGCAGTCCGGCCCACCGGCCGGCGAACGGCTCGAAGAGCATACTGTAATGGTTTGCCCCTTGGAGCAAGGTCTCGGAGCGCAGGTTGAGGGCCTCCGCCATAACATCCCGGGTCTCGTCGGAGATCAGGGGCTTACTGTCGGGAAAGAACCCCTCCGCCGCCCGGACGAGCGCCACGGGACACTCGATATTTCCCATTTGCGCCACGGTCGGACTCTCGGAGGAGAAAGATTCTGTGTCTTCCTCGGCCGCCTCATGTGAGGCCTTTGGCTGGTAGCCGCCTTCCACCTCCCCGAGATCGTAGCGGTAGTAGTCCGCGAGATCGGGCGGCAGGTCCTCGAAGGTCAACCCCTGCCCCGGGAACCAGAAATCGAGGTAGTCTTCCGGCGTCTCGAAGACCATATCCAGCCGCCTGAACGCGCGGGCGAGGCCCTCCTCTATAGCTGCCGACTCCTCCTCGTTCACCTCCTCCTCCTCCGGTCTGGGCCAGCCGCCGTCGAGGAGAACGAGCGCCGCTACCCTTTCAGGGTACGATAGCGCGGTATTAAGGGCCACGAACGCCCCCATCGAATGCCCGACGAGGACGCCGCGCTCTATCTCTAGAGAGTCGAGAGTCCGAACAGCGTCCTCTGAGTGCCTCGCAAGGCCATAGCTTCCAGAGGAAGGCTTGTCGGAGTTACCTCTACCCCGGAGGTCCAGGGCGACCATTCCGTTCGCTGCAGGTCCAAGGAGCCTGGCCGAGCTGTTAAACGCACGGTGCTGGGCCGTTATACCGTGCAGGGCCAAGACCGGCTCGGCGCCCTCTCCCACGCGTCCGAACGCCAGCCGGACCTCTCCCAGTACGCTTCCAGTCGTCCATAAGGTCCGTTCCATAAAGAAGAAGTATACGCGAAGGCGGACGCGGCACAGACACGTTCGGCGGGCTAACTTTCTCTGCCGTACTATCCTGCTAAGTCATGTTTTGCTGGCGGGACGGCTCTACCGCTTCTTTGCCGTCTTCTTGATTCTGCCCGGCCGCTCTGTGGATTTCTTCGGCGATCCTCTCCAAGGCCCTCGCCTGATCCTCCAACGCCTGCACCTGGTCCTCATAACCCTTGTACTCGGAGTATCCGCTCCCTTCCAAGAGCAGCGGGTTGATCGTCCACGCGGTCTCGTAGTACTCCCCCTGACGGTCCTCATACCTCGAGGTAATCGTAATGCCTTCCATCAAGCCCTTGGCTCTGAGGTTCTGAACCACGTTCTGATAGGAGTCCCAGACGGTAGGAAGGTCGGTTTGCGGGGCCATGAAGTTTATACCGTACTTGAAGTAGGGCAGATCGGTGATGTCTCTGCCTTCCGTCGTTTCCATGGGAGCAGAGAACTCGAACGTAATGTTCTTGGCCATACCGTGCCCGATATTGCGCACCACAATGTTTGTCGTGAAACGCCCGGTGTAGTCCGCGTCTACTATGATCTGCGGACGATCCTCGTCTTGGCGCGCCTTGCGCGCCTGCCTGCCTTGATAAAGAATCCCGAGCGCGACGACCAAGGTGCCAAGAGAAGACAAGAGCTGCGCTGCCGTTGCAATGTCCATAAGCTCGAGGTACCCCCTTCTTCGGGTACATCCCTCTCCATAGACAGAGTCCGTACCGCATCAGTGACCTCCACGCATCATACTCTCGAGAGCTCTCCCTCGCTCTCCTGCGTTATACGGACGCATTAGCCTCAACGAGGCGCGGCTTCGCTCCGACGATCCCCCGGAACGCCTCCAGCGAGGCTAGCAGTTCTTCAGAGCAAATATCCCTAGTGATAAAGACCAGGCGTGTAGCATGATCCTCGTCAGGCCATTCTTCGAGGTGCTCGGGCGGGTGCATGACGTGCTGTACCCCGTTCAGCAACACGGGTCCCTCTTCTCCAACATCCAGCAACCCCTTCACGCGCAGGACGTTCTCTCCCCGAGCGTGGAGCAACATACTGAACCACACGCCGAAGGCCGCCCAATCTACCGACCCCTCGAAGGTTACCGAGGTCGAATGGATCCGGGAGACGTGCCGGCCATCTCCCACCGCCGGGTTTATGCGGAACGGCACGGGCGACGGCGGGGGACTGAACACCTCTACGGGATCTACTTCGCCGAAGGAGGCTTCTATAACGCGGGCGCAAGGGTTGAGAGCGAGGAGCCGACCGTACACCCTATCGACTGTTTTATCCTGAGCGATATCGGTCTTGGTCAGGACCACACTGTCAGAGGCGGCGATCTGTTTGGATGACTCGGGATTGCGGTCTAGGTGCAGCTCGCCGTTCACCGCGTCTACCGTAGAAATCACGAGATCCACGTAGTAGTGGTGCTGGAGGACGGGATGGGAGAAGATGGTGAAGAGTATCGGTGAGGGGTCCGCGAGCCCGGTGGTCTCTACGACCACCCGGTCCAGCGACGGGATGCAGCCCCGGTCCTCCTCGTCCAAGAACTCTAGTAGCGCGCCGACGAGATCCTCACGCGTGCTGCAGCAAACACAGCCCTGCCCGAGTAGGACCGTCCTCTCGTCGGCGCGCCGAAGCAGGTGATGGTCGAGGCCGACCTCGCCGAACTCGTTGACGAGCACGGCTGTGTTCCTCATGACCGGCGCTGAAAGCACGTTGGCGAGCAGCGTCGTCTTGCCGCTACCGAGAAAGCCCGTTACGATGGTTACGGGCCTCTTCATCGTCTCATACTCCCCTCGCGAGCTCAGTGTGCAAGGCAGGGTCGAGCGGGTCGAGCGGACGTCCCGCGAGTCTTTGGGCGGCGGGCCACAGTGCCCCCAGGTCCTGCACTATCTCGGAGCGGCCCTTGCCGTCGCGCAAAAGGTACTTGCTCCCGCTCCACTCCTGTACCCGAAGGCCGTAGTGACGCAGCACCTCGTTGGCTAAAGCGGCGCGGTGGAGCCGGTCGCGGCGGCGGTCGCCCTGGTACTCTGCCGGGTCTCTGCCGGAGGCGCGCGCCTTATCTTCGACGTGCCGGTCGGTCCAGTGAGCCCCGCCGACGAAGTCCCTGCCGCAGAGCACGCACATAACAGGAGGCTTACGGCCGTTCGAGGCCCTCGACGGCGGCCTGTTCGCCGCGAGGCTGGCGCTGCCTGAAGTCGTCGGCGATCTCCTCGTACGTTACCCAGCGGACGCCTTCGTGGGCATTGATGTGTTCGATAAGACGCTCCAGCATCAGCAAGTTCTGCGGCCTGCCCGACACGTCCGGATGGATGGTCAGGCCGTAGACTGCGTAGTCCATCTCGCGGTAGACCCAGTCGAACTGGTCGCGCCAGAGGTCCTCGATGTCACGCGGGTTTACGAAACCGTGGCTGTTCGGCGAGCCCTTGATGAACATCATCGGGGGCAGGTCGTCCAGGTACCAGTTCGCGGCGATCTTGACGAGGTCTATCTCCTCGCCGCGCACGAGCGGCTTCATCCACTCCTCGGCCGACTTAGAGTAGTCGACCTTGGTCCACTGGTCGCCCGTGCGAGCGTAGTAGGGCGTGAAGTCGTTGTGCTGCAATGAGTGATCGTACTTGTAACCGTACTCCAACAGCAACTCGTTCGTCGTGCTCGACGGCTCCCACCAGGGCGCGACGTTGCCGACGGGTTTCTTGCCGGTAAGGTCCTCGACCAGCCCGATGCATTTCTCGAGGACGTCCCGCTCCTGCTGGGGCGTCATAGCGACCGGGTTTTCGTGCGAGTAGCCGTGGGTGCCGACCTCGTGCCCGGCGTCCACGACCATCTTCATCTGCTCCGGGAAGGTCTCGATGGAGTGTCCGGGGATAAACCATGTCGTCTTCATGTCATACTTTGCGAAGAGATCCAGGAGACGGGGCGAACCGATCTCGCCGGCGAACAGCCCCCGCGAGATGTCGTCCGGCGAGTCTTCGCCCCCGTAGGAGCCGAGCCATCCCGCTACCGCATCCACGTCCACGCCGAAGGCACAGAGTATCTCTTTTCGCGCCATCTTCCTCGCCCTTTCTCCCTCTTGCTCACCTCCGTGATTCTACCCGGGTTCCGAACTTGTATACCGGGGCTATATCTCTCCGACGCATAAGTCTGGCGTCGACTGGTCCTGTAATATTGAATAGCAGTCATCGTAACCCCAAACAAGGAGGCAAGGTGACCCTTCCAAAAGTAGCGGTGCTCTCCCTAGGCGGGACTATCTCTTCGATGCAGATAGAGGGCGGCTCAGGGGTCACGCCCACGCTCACCGGCGAGGCGCTCGTCGAGGACGTGCCGGAGATCGCAGAGGTCGCTGAGGTCAAGGCCTCCTCTCTACAGCAAGTACCCGGATCGGAGGTCACGCTCGAAGACCTGATCGAGCTGTCCGGCGAGATAAAAAACCGCATCGAGGAGGGTGCCGCGGGCGTGGTGGTGACTCAGGGTACCGACAGCATAGAGGAGACGTCTTTCGTGCTCGACCTGCTCGTCGCCGGGGACGCGCCCGTGGTCGTGACGGGCGCGATGCGCCATCCCTCTCTCCCGGGCGCCGAGGGGCCCGCGAACCTGCTCTCCGCGGTGCAGACAGCCGTGAGCAGTGTCGCGCGCGGCGTTGGCGCGGTCGTGGTCTTCAACGAAGAGATACACGCGGCCCGCTTCGTCCAGAAAAAGCACACCTCAAACCCCGCGGCCTTCCGTTCTCCGCTCGCCGGCCCCATAGGCTGGGTCTCGGAGGGCAACGTTGGAGTCGCCACCCGCCCCGTAGGACGTCGTCACGTGGACCTTCCTGCGGGTACGCGTAACCGCCCCGTCGCCCTTTATAAGGTCGGCCTCGGGGACAACGGCACGCTACTGCAGTACATCAGCAACGCAGGCTACGAGGGGCTTGTAGTCGAAGGGATGGGCGGAAGCCACGTGCCCTCGGTGATGGCCGAGCCTCTAGAATCGCTCGCGGCAGAGATGCCGGTCGTCCTGGCGTCGCGCACCGGTGGCGGTGAAGCCCTGCGTAGCACATATGGCTTCACCGGCTCTGAGACGGACCTCCTCTCCCGCGGCCTCGTCAGCGCGGGCATGCTCGACGGGCTAAAGGCGCGCCTCTACCTTGCGCTACTGCTCAGGGCCGGGGCTTCGAGAGAGGAGATCTCCGAGGCGTTCGACGGCTGGCTCAGCGGCTGATTTCGCCGCCGGACAGTTCGCGGGGTTTGACATACGCCTACCTCGGAAGAGTTAGCGTACCCGCCTGGTTACCCGATGTCGTATCTCAGTCGAAGAGGGGGTCTAGCTCGTCGCAGGAGACGCCGACGGAGGCTCTGCACCTCGTCTGGTCCGCCAGCATCCTTTAAGACCAACACGACGGCGCGGGCGTGAGCCGAGGCCGCGTCCGTATTCGCCCCTTCGCGCTCTCCAACCTCTTCCATAAAGGCGTCCAGCGAGGACGAGACGATAGTACCCGACGGCTCCCTGCGCAGGTGACCGGCTAGTTGCGCCGGGAGGCGGGAGGCGGGAGACGAGGCTTGGCTCTCCATCTCCCGTCAAGTACTCCCCGAGGACCGCTAACGTAGCTTTAGTAGCGGTTTCGGCCTCGGAGAACGAGCCGAGCCCGGCCTGTCTTCTTACCCGCTCGACAAGATCTTTTTACCGCAAGCTCCCGTCCTCCCTCGCATCCTCCCGCTCGTTCGCCTCCCCTACTACCCGAGCGGGAGCGGCACGGAACGGGGACTGTTATTCAGCCCCTCACGCCCGCCTTGGCGAGGGTCAGGTCCAAGAATCTGTCCCAGTTGGCGGCGATACGTTGCGCCATGGCCTCTTCCTCGGCGCGGTTCATGCGCGCCACCTCGGCGGTCTCATGGTCGCCGGCCCGCTCAGCGAGGCGTTCGAGGATCTCATAAGCGGCTATCTCCAGATGCTCGGTTACGAACGCGTCGCGGGCGTTCTGCACGGGCTTATCGGATCGCCACAGATCGGCGGCGCCCTTCGCCTGGGCTACCAGGATCGCTGAGAGGTCCTTGCCCATGGAGGCCAGCCCCACCCCGCCCAGAGCGGTGCGGCGCTCGGCCAAGCGTTGCTCCTGGAGACGGGTCTCCTCTTTGTGCTGGCGGAGGATTTCCCTGATCTCTTCGTCGTCCGTAGTCAGAATCATCGCGTCGAGCATGAGCAAGACGTTCTGCTCCAACGCGTGCACGTTCTGCACGTACTCGATGAGCTTCCTGCGTAGATGCTCTTGTGCCATTAGTCTTTCCTTTCTCGAACCCGTACCAAACCGATGCTGAGATCTAGCTCTCAAGCATTAGAGTGAATCTTCCAGGCCTTGAAATCGTAAGTCATGGTCGGTTCTCACTCGATGAGATATATACCCTATCAAGGACGAGTGTATGCGACGAGCGAGCCCGAGTAATATGAAAAGTGGCCGCCAGACATCCCTGCGCCCGAAAGCGCGGGACAAGAACGGAGGAAGATCTTGAACTCATTCTTGAAGGGGTTTAGGTTGCGGGAGGCGATCTTGAAGAGCGGCGTCCCGGATACTCTCTCGGCGAGGGCGAACGAACTTGTCAGGCTGGGCATGGTGCATCTGCTCTCCGGAGCGGTGCCGCTGTACGTGGTCAACGAGTTTCCGAAATCCGGCGGGACGTGGGTCGGGCAGATGTTGAGCCGAGTGTTGAGCGTACCTTTCCCGAGAAACCGCTTTCCGGTGTTGCGGCCCTCGATCATGCACGGTCACTACCTTAGCCCCTTCGGCCTGAAGAACACCGTCGCCGTCTGGCGGGACGGCCGCGACGTGATGGTCTCCTGGTACCACCAGCAGCTGTTCCCGCACGAACATCGCAACGATGCCCAGATCAAGAGGACACGCCGGGAAATCTCCTTCAACAATTACGAAAACGTCTACGAGAACCTGCCCGCGTTCATCGAGTACGCCTTCACGAAGCCCCACTCCCCGGGTTTCTCATGGGCGGATTTCGTACGCCGCTGGCACCACCTGGAAAACGTAGTCCACGTCCGCTATGAAGACTTGCGCCGGGATACCCCGACTGAATTGCAAAGGATCGTCCGGGAGCTTACCGGAAGCAAGCTCGATGCGGAAGAAGCCGTCGCGGTAGCGGACGAGTTCTCCTTCGAGCGGCAGTCGGGGCGGCGCTCCGGTGAGGAGAATAAGAAGAGCTTTCTGCGCAAGGGTATGGTCGGGGACTGGAAGGAGCAGTTCAGCCCGGAGGCCCGGGAAGTCTTCGACCGGCACGCCGGGCGCGAGCTGATCCTACTGGACTACGAGAAGAACCGAGATTGGGTCAAGAAGGGCTAGAAGAAGAACTTGGCGAGTTGGTGAGAAGGTTGTCGAGGAAGCTCTGGGTACTCGCCGGAGCCCGGGGGCGAGGTAGGTCTACGTACGGCTCTTGAGTCGTGGCGAAGTTGGAGGCGTGAGTGTACGAGTAGGTTTGCATTCAGTCCAGGCGTCGGAGATCGTGGCCGAAAAGCAATGCTTCTGCGACATCCACTAGAGTACAGTGGCCGTTTTTTTGCTTGATGCTGCAGGGCGACTGATAAGCTCCGGGCGTTGCCACGTGTTCCATCTCCACTAGTACCGCCGTCGCTACGCTTCCGATGTAACCGTCTCCTACGGTAAATATCAGGTTCAGAGATCCGGGAGCATACCAGTTTCGCGTAGATTTGAACGAGGTTCTGGTTAGAAAGGTAGTATCCCGCTGCGATGTCTGCCTTCGTTCAGAGGTTCTTGTTAAGCTCCGGTTACTCGGGGGAA
Source organism: uncultured Rubrobacteraceae bacterium (assembly GCA_902806055.1). Lineage (GTDB taxonomy): Bacteria > Actinomycetota > Rubrobacteria > Rubrobacterales > Rubrobacteraceae > Rubrobacter_F. The sequence continues at coordinate 8,582 of CADCVD010000074.1, read as the reverse complement.
GCGTTTCGTCCGGCAGGTCGGCCGAGGACCTTACGGTAGACGTCTTCGATCCGTCTTACCATCGTCCGGTAGGCGAACTCGGAATGCGCCCGTCGCCGGCCCTCCTCGCCCAAAGAACGCGCGTACGCCGGGTCGCGTAGCAAACGAAAGAGAGCGTCTGCCAGGGCCTCCGGTTCACCGGGCGGGACCAGAAGCCCTTCTTTCTCGTGCCGGACCTGGTCAGGTATCCCGCCCACGTCGCTGGCGACCACAGGGACGCCAGCCGCCATCGCCTCCAGAACGACCAACGGCGAGCCCTCAGTCAGCGAGGGGACCACCAGCACGTCCAGCAGCCTGGTGATCTCGCGCGCGTCGGACCGGAATCCGAGAAAGCATACGCTCTCCCCCACCGTGAGACGCTTCGCCAGAGCCTCCAACTCTCCGCGTAAAGGACCGTCGCCCACGATGATGAAACGTGTCTCCGGGACCAACGGCGCGACGCGGGCGACGGCCTTTAGGAAATGGTCCAGCCCCTTCTCCGGCTGCAGCCGGGCGACGACCCCAACCAGCGGCCCATCCCCCAGCCCCGCCGGTAGCTCCGGCGGGGACGCGACCGTCCCGCAGGCGCCAGCCACAGCGTTCGGCACGAGGGTAACGCGGTCCGGTGGTACGCCATCGCGCCTTATGAGACGCTGGCGTATCGCGCTGGAGACCACGATGATGCGCCTCGCGCGTCCGTAGACGAACCGGCTGAGCAACTGTGCCCTCCGGCCCTGCCAAAGGGCATCGGTGTGCTCGGTGAGCACGAGGGGAACACCGGTCCCCAGGCAAGCCAGCGCGGCGGCCGCGGCGCTGGCGTAGACGTGCGCGTGCACGAGATCGAACTGTCTCCCCTTCACGAGCCGCCGAAGCCTGAATGCGTAGGCCAAGCTCACGCGGCGCTTGACCTTCCGGTCGAGCAGCGGTATGACAGGTACGTCCGCCTCTACGAGCGGCTTCCCGAGCGAGCCCGAGACGGAGCAGGCAACCGCAACCTCGTAACCTCCCTGAGCAAGCTCGACCGCTAGGTCAACGACGTGACGCTCTGCTCCCCCTACTTCGAGGGAGTCCGTGACGAGCAGCAGCCTGACGGGACTAGACTCGCCCGTTGCCGATGATGCGCCGCGCCTCACCGCATTCTCCTCAACTAGTTAGGTCTTGCCGAGGGCGTAGGGTAGGTTCCCTCAGCCTCACAGCAGATTCCTTTCCTACTCGTAGTAGTCGAGGCCGAGGTGGGTTATGAGGTCCTCGCCCTTTATCGCCCTTAAAGTATTCTTTAGCTTCATCTGCTGGATAAAGAGGTCGTGCTCGGGGTAGAGCCCGGGGGCGGTCATAGGGCTCTTGAAGTAGAACGAGAGCCACTCCTGGATGCCGCTCATACCGGCCCTCTGTGCGAGGTTCAAAAAGAGGGCGAGGTCGAGGACTATGGGAGCGGCGAGGATCGAGTCACGGCAGAGGAAATTTATCTTAATCTGCATCGGGTAGCCGAGCCAGCCGAAGATGTCTATGTTGTCCCAGCCCTCCTTCGCGTCGCCGCGAGGAGGGTAGTAGTTGATCTTGACTACGTGCGTGATGTCCCCGTAAAGCTCGGGGTTCTTCTCGGGCTGGAGTATCGTATCGAGCACCGAGAGCTTACTGACCTCCTTGCTCTTGAGGCTCTGCGCGTCGTCGAGCACCTCCCCATCACGGTTGCCGAGGATGTTGGTCGAGTACCAGCCTTCGAGGCCGAGCATCCTCGCCTTGAGACCCGGGGCGATCATGGTCTTCATCAAGGTCTGGCCGGTCTTGAAGTCCTTGCCGGCCACAGGCACGCCCCTATCATCGGCGAGCTCCACGAGGGCGGGGATGTCGGCAGCGAGGCTCGGTGCGCCGTTGGCATAAGGGACGCCCTCCATAATGGCGGCGTAAGCGTAGACCATCGCCGGGGAGATCGCGGGGTCCGAGCGATCGAGCGCAGACTCGAAAGCGTCGGGATCGAAGTGAGCTTTCTGGGGCTGGGCGTACGCCTCTGTCGAGGCGCAGTTGACCATCACCGCGGAGTCGAGACCATTCTCGCTCTTGAAGGCGCGGATGTCCTCGCGCACCTGCTCGGCGGCCTCGCGCAGGGACCCGTACTCCTTTTTGTGGGTCGCCTCGATCCTGGCGACGTAGGCGGGATCGAAGACCGCCGGGAACGGCCGGATCTCCTTGAGTTCGTCCCGAACTGCGTTGAGATGCTCCTTCTCTAGAACCCCGGCGACGGCGGCGGCCTCATAGGCGTCGTCGGGGAAGGCATCCCAGCCGCCGAAGACGAGATCCTCTGTCTTTGCTAGAGGGACGAACTCTTTTATCTTCGGGACGCGGTTCTCGGTGCGCTTGCCGAGCCGTATGGTGCCGGACTCGGCCAGCGAGCCCACCGGCTGCGCGAGGCCTTTCTTTATCATCTCGACACCCGCGAACAGAGTGGTCGCTACCGCCCCCATCCCCGGCGTCAGCACCCCAAGCCTTCCGGTTTGTTCCTTTATCTGCCTTGCTTCGCTCATCGTAGCTTCTCCTCGCTATTCAATTCCCAACTGCTCCTTACAAGCGGAAGCATCTGTCGAGGTAGACCTTTTCACCTCCTTACATACACGCCTCAGCTATAGCAAGCCAGTTAAAACGGTTGATAGCATCTCACTTTCTCATTGCTGAATTCTCTTTAGGTGAGAGCCATATAGAACTGCTATCCGCTATACCCTACAAAAACTCGAACGTAACTATTCTACGGGCTCATAGAAGCAAGAATGGTCGTTGGTAAGCTCTGTAAAAGACCGTTGCGGGGCTCCTCGCGGGCCGCACGCTTGCACTACGTGCCCAGTGCCGCCTTCTCCAAGAGCCCCGGCTGCGGCTGGAAGTAGTACTGCTTACGGTATGTCGCGGATCGATGGGCCGGAGCTGATGGTTCCGTAGTGGAGCTTGAGGTTCGTACCCTCGGCAAGCTGAGGATAAGAAACGGGGATAGCGAGATGGTCGCCCTGAGCACCAATCTCACCTGAACCGTGAGGTAAAGACGGTCGCGGACAAGGCTGTTGAGGAATATGGGCGGCTCGCCGCCCCCAATGCTTCGTCATAAGGTGGCTAGATCCAATCGATTGACAGAGAAGCCCTGATCCTCAGACTTCAAAGACATGATAGGGGCGCCCGAACCCTGATTGCTCGAGGACCGGGACGCTGACGTTGAAGACCGGGACGCCCCCGGGGGTTCTCCCTTCGAAGCTACCGGCGTGCGCGTGCCCGTGGAAGGCTATCGTGGCGCGTCCTTCGTCGAGGGCGTGAGCGAGATGGCTCGTACCCAAAAAAGCGTGTATCTCCGGTGGCTCGCCCTCCACAGTAGCCCTGATAGGCGCGTAGTGAAGCACCGCTACGCGCCGCTGAGCTTCGAGACCACACAACTCGCTTTCGAGCGCCTTTGCATCCTCTATACCCTCGTTGACCCAGTCCTTGAAGAGGTTCTCGCCGAAAGGGTTTGCCAAGTTCCTGTCGAAGCCGCCACAAAAACCTTTCACGCCCGAGAAGCCCACCCCGTCTATTACGACGCTGGAGCGATCCAAAAGGTGAACTCCGGCCCTCGTAAAGACGCGTGAGACCTCATCCGCCAGGCCGCTCTCGTGGTCGTGGTTGCCAAGGGTAGCGACGATTGGAACAGGGCTACCCTCCAAAGCTTCCAGGAGAACTTCCGCCTGCTCGGGTCGTCCGAGATCGGTCAGGTCACCGCCGATAATGAGCACGTCCGCTTCTCTCACAGCCTCTTCGACGATGGATCGCAGGCGTTCGGCGTCTCCCTCACGGGCGTGTACGTCGGCGGTAGCGGCGATCCTCACGGCCGGCTCACCGTTGCTCCCCATCCTCGCATCCCCGTGCCTGCCTCGTCTCCGTTCGCTCGTCGGGTAGACCCCATTCCTCGACGTCCACCGCGAACGAATCCTTGTCGAGCATCGTCCCGCGGAAACGCGGGGGGTCGTTCGTCGCCGTTTCGGCTCCTTGCTCGCAACGTTCATGTAGAGAGTCCAGGACCGGGTCGGGCAAGTAGTGGACGTGGCTCGGGTAGACGTAACGGTAGAAATGGAGGTATGCGAGGAGCAGTTCCCAGTGCTCGTCTATCTTGGCTAGCATACGGCCCCAGTCGAGGTCTCCGCGGGCGGCGAAGATCAGATGCAGTACGTCATCCACGTCACAACGGTCCTTGGCGACGACAAAGATCTTCGAGAGTATCATCTCTTCGGCAGGGATCACGAAGGCCCGCCGCTCTAGCAGCGAGATCTCTTTCGAGTTGGCGAGCCAGGACTCGTCCACGGGTCCGGTACCGTTGTGACTGGCATGGATGATGTCTACGAACAGGTCGCCGCTGTGCGCCTTGGCGAGCCAGCAAGGGTCGGTGATCTCCGTCTCGAAACCCGCCTCCGTCAACTTCTCTAGCACCTGTCCCACAGTGCCCTCGGGAACGAAGACATCGAGGTCTTTCGTGTCTCGCCAGATGCCCGTGTAAGCGTGCAGAGCCAGGGCTCCACCGAGCATGTAGCGGATGCCCGCCCGGTCCAGGGCATCGATAGCCTCTCCGTAGAACTCGGCCTGTTCATCATCGAAAGAAGGTTCCCGGATCATCCGCGTCTCCCCCACGGAACCCGCACCTCAGGAAGCTCCGCTTCCAGACTCGAAGAGGGGATCAAACTCGGACGGGAACTGCCGGCGGACGTCCTCCATCTCGCCTCCGCTGACCGCCTCTTCCAGCACTCCCATGACGACGCGGGCGTGAGCCAGGGCATACTCGAACTTTTCTATCCCCTCCTCCTCACACACGCGTTGAACGAAGTCCGCGAACGAGAAGACCATGCTGCGATCCGGCGGCTGCTGACGGAGTATCTCCGCTATACCCTGCGGGAGCTGCGCGGCGAGATCCAGCGCCTCGCGCCCGGCCAGGTACTCCCCTAGCACCGTTAGCGCCGCTTGCGAAACCCTCTGCGCCTCCTCAGGCGTGCCGAGACCCGCCCGCTGCCGGATACGATCGATAAACTCATCGTACTGCAAACGCCTCTCCTTTCGGGTTACCCGCCCCGTGTACCCGCAGCAGAAAGACGCGAAACGAAGCCGGTGGAGACAGTTAGTCATAGAGCCAGACCAAAGCTCTACCGGGCTTCGAGCCAACCTGACCGAGTCGCGAAGGAAGCTTTAGGAGATATAACCTTCGTCCTCGGATCCTTCCCGCGGGTCGACCAGAGGCTCGTTCGGGTCGAAGTGGTCTGTCTCCACCTGCGCCGAGCCGCAGTTGGGGCAACGGATCTCATCTTCTTCCGACTCAAAGGTGCTCGCGCTTGCCTCGTGCTCCGAGAACGCGCTCCCACACACCGCGCAAACGAACTTAGTATCCGCCATGCCGCTTACCCCGCTCTCTGAATAGCCCTTATCCAACATCACTATCTACCCCACGCCTATGATCCCGCACGCTGCAAGCGCAGCAGAAGAGAGACCACCATCTACCGTATTCTAGCGCCGTAGTGTTTGTAGATCGGGGCGAGCGTGCGCATGGCAACACCGGTCTTGGTCGTCCAGGAGCATCTTCTTTACCTGCTAATGCTCTTCGTACCCGTCACGGTCCTTAACTCTGATACCCCCGTTCGAGAGGCGAACCGGCTGCCTGACCCGGATAACCGCGTCAGGACAGGTTGTCCAGACCCGGATGCGAGCTACGTAGACGAGAGCGCTTATGGTCCCGTATACGTGAAACCTTGCCCTTTGGCTTCTCCACCGGCACCATCTCGCCTCGCTTCGTAGCGTCTCTAATGCCTTTATCTGCTCGGCGGCGATTGCTTTCTCGTAATATCAGCCCGAGGCTACTTGTCGCGCCTCTTCGACCGGCGCAGAACGAACCGGAGTATCACCCCTGTCAGGACGGCCAGCACCGCGTACTCGATGACCGAGGTGTACTCGCGCACGATCTCCCACTGCGAACCCAGTGCCCAACCAAGAGCTATAAACATCCCGTTCCAGATACCATTACCGATAAGCGTGTAGATCAAGAATGCCTTGATCGGCATCCGCTCGATACCGGCGGGCACCGAGATCATGGCGCCCACGCCGGGAACGAGGCGTCCGAGCAGCACGGCTTTCCCCCCGTGCTGCTCGAACCATCCGCCCGCCTTGTCGAGATCCGACTCGCTCAACAACACGAACCGTCCGTACCGCTTGACGAACCGCCGCACCGGCTCGGGGCAGAGCCGGTGCGGCGGGCGCATAGACGACCAGCGCGCCGACCAGAGACCCAGCCGTTGCCGCCAACAGCAACACGGGGAACGAGAAGAACCCTCGCCCGACCAGAAAACCCGCGAACGGCAATACTAGCTCAGAGGGTATGGGTAGAAAGAGGTTGGAGAGCAACATTAGTACAGCCACCCCGGAGTATCCGAAGTAGTAGATGACCTCGACTGCCCACTGAGCGAGGCTAGTGAACATGTACTCTATACGTCTCCTTCATGGAGTTTGCATAGTGATTCTAATACGCATTCGATAGTAGCCCGTGCCTCTCTACAAACCTCTGCCACACGAGGACGGGCCCGATGATCGCTTTTAGGTGTAGTTCACATGAGTCGACCCTGTAACGCTCAGTCTTCTCTAAGCGCGGCAAATAGCCGCTGCCTCAGCCGGTTCGCAAAGACTGAAGCCGACTCTATGCACAGGCCCCCGATGACGGGCCTGTCTACGGGCGGAGGGTCGAGCAGAACGTAAGGTACGCCGGAGCTTTCAAGCACATCGAAGACCTCGGGGCCGGACAACTCTACCGGTTCGCCGGCTGTCGCACAGTCTGTCTCCTCACGCGCCCATCCTACTTGTGCTTCCGCCATAGTCAGGTTTTTCGTCCGGCCCAGGCTGTTGATGCCCCGCGCCTCCGCAGCCGCGCCCTCCCGCGAGGTAAAGACCTCGAGAGCCCTGTCGAAGCCCTCCCCTACCGGCACCTCACAGCACACGAAACTCCTGAAGGCGAAGTCCTCCATCGACGTCGTCTCGTCCGAGTCCGGAACAAGACGCCTGTGTTCGATCAGCCAGTACCGCACCTGCCTGCCGCTCATATATCCCCCTCCTGAAGTGTTCCGCGAGCAGTATAGCCTCTACGCTGTGCCTGATCCCTGGACGGGTCTCCTCCAAACTACCCTCTGGCAGCACGCCGAGTTATCCGCGTAGAAGAACAGCTTCACCTGATCAGACTGCGAGTTACATATACTAACAAGCCGTCGAGGATACACCTTTTTAGAGCCTTCCGGCAGAAGAGTTCTATAGACTAGAAGGGATACGTCGACCAACTAAGCCAACGCCGCAGGGTTGTGACAGACTACTTCAATATTCTTCTACCCGGATCGAAGACGAAAGCACGATAGTAGGCGCGCGAACATGCTCTCCTGAAAGCTCTAAAGAGAAGCCTGGCTTGTGCCTGATTTATTAACCCGATGCGCCACAGAGTCGGTGTTGTGCACTGTAACCTGGAGAGTTTCCCGGGAGACTCGGAGGTATCGGCGTAGCGTACGCAGGCGTCCGATGGAACAATATCTCAATGTCTTATGTTAGTGAACTTGGATATCCCACCGCTTGAAACCCAGGCCGCCTTGTAAACCCAGGTTACAGCAGAGCCTGGAGGTGATCCACTATAGGGCCGTATAAGATTGAGATCTCTGGCCTCCGGTACTCGGCAGGCGACGCAGAGATACTAAAAGGGGTAGACGTAAGAGGCTCCGAGGGTGAGATCACCTCTATCGTAGGCCCCTCCGGGGCAGGCAAAAGCACGCTGCTGCGCGCCGTGAACCGGCTCATAGAGCCGAGCTCGGGCGAGGTTTACCTGGACGGTACGCCCACCAGCACGATAAACCCGCTGGAGCTGCGGCGGCGGGTGGGGATGGTCTTCCAGCTCCCCACGCTCTTCGGGGAGACGGTCGAAGACGCTATCCTCTATGGTCCGCGTCTGGCCGGGCGCGCTCATGAGGCGGACGCGCGCCAGTTGCTGGAGAAGGTAAGCCTCGACCCAGATCTCAAGAACCGCATCCCCGAGAGCCTCTCCGTAGGCCAGCAGCAGCGGGTCTCGATCGCCCGCGCCTTGGCGCTTGACCCGGAGGTGCTGCTCATGGACGAGCCGACGAGTTCGCTCGATGAAGCTGCGCGCCGTCAAGTGGAGCAGCTTATCCGGGAACTCAACGAGAGGGCCGGGTTGACCATCCTGCTGGTAAGTCACGACCTGCTCCAGGTCGAGCGCATAGCGCACCGCGTGGTGCTCCTTGTGAACGGTAGAAGCGAGGGAAATTGGGGCAAGGAGGAGTTTCTCTCCTGTAGAGTGGGCAACGAGAAGGCCGAGCGTTTCGTTCACGGGGAGCTCTGAGTGACAGGAGGCTTGGGAACGGAGGGCCTGGGAACCTTAGCGACGGCCCTGCTCGCCCTGGGGCTCGTCGCTGTGGCGGTCGCCCTGAGCCTCTACGAGCGGCTGGGTCTGCAGGGGGACATCATGATCGCCGTCGTGCGTTCGTTCGTCCAGCTCAGCGCGATCGGGTTCGTCATCGAGTTCATCTTCG
>CADCVD010000073.1 GCA_902806055.1 uncultured Rubrobacteraceae bacterium | reverse complement strand
GGGCGTGCTGCTGCTTCAACGCCGCTTCCAGGCTGATCTGCTCGGCCCAGTTGAAGCTGGTCCAGACGGAGCGCCCGCTGTCAGCCTCCTCGGAGAGGAGCCGCCTTAGCTCTTCGGTCCGCCCGCCGTCTGGATCAGGCTCAGAGGTGAAACGGAAACGCCCCTCCTCCTCCAGGCGCCCCACCTCCAGACCGACACCCTCCAAATCAGTGCGTGCGTCGTCCAACGAGTCCCAAGCCTCGCCGCCGACGTACTTGATCAGGCTCCCGCCCGCGGCCTCGCCTACCCGGAAAAACGCCGCGTCCAGGCGGTGCATCATCTTGCGGTTCTGGGCTATGGCGAGCACGTTGTCCGGCACTTCCAGAAAGGTTCTCAAGCGTCCCACAAGCGACTCCGAGCGCTCGTTTCGCTTTAAAAAGCTTTCCAACGCCCCCCGGCGGATGCGCCATTCTCTGCCGATCTTGAGGCACGGTAAGCTCCCCTCGCGGCACCAGCGCCAGACCGTCACCGTCCCCACCCCCAGATACGCTGCGACATCTTCGGTATCCAAAAGGTCCTTGCCCTCTGACGCTCCCTGATGCATGAACTCCCTTGACGTCCCTTACACGAGTTGACTTCGACCGTACTATACCGTACTTGGTCGTACTCCGTCTGCCCAGACGGTTTAGCAAAGCAGACAGCGTGCACGCGGTTGAGATGTCAGAAAGCGGCTGCTTGCCTCGAACGGCGGATCGCGGAGAAGCAGACAGTCAGGGGGCGTTTCGAGCCGCATAGAGCTGCGCCCTCTCATCATTCTTCTTACAGCGAGCTTTAGTGAGCGAAGCAGACGTCTCTGGCCGTAATCTACTGATCACAAAAGAGGAACCTTGCCGCTCCTCTTCTCCGCGCGCAAGCCTGCTCAAGCTCGCGCGGCGACCGCTTCAGGGTAACTTCAGGGAGGTTCTGGGACCGCTGAAGGGCTTCGTCGGCACGAATAGGAATAAGGTTCAGGAAGAGGCATTTCGATGTGCCGTCGTGGCTCACTTCTTGCGCGGCCTTCCGCCGAGTGCCAGCAAGAGCAAGGCCGTCGCCGCGCACGACGCCCCCGTCCATCCCAGGGAAGAGAGCGAAGCGTATCCCAGGACAAGGGAGCCGAGCCAGCTCCCGAGCCCCTGGCCTAAATAGATAGCGGAAGCGTTTAGAGAGAGCGTTTCGTTCTCGTCCTCCGGCGCAACGTCGATGAGACGGTATTGTTGCAGCGGGATGAGGGCAAACCCTACGAGGCTCCACGCCACGAGAGCCGCCCCCGCCCCAAAGACCGCGTAGGTCGAGCCGGTCTCTATCGTGGAGATCAGGGAGAAGGAGAGCAGGCTGAGAGTAAGCATGATCAGGATGGGTGCTGCGATCCTCCCGTAGCCAAAGCGGTCCGAGGCGATGCCGCCCAGGGCTGTACCCGCGACGCTCGCCAGGCCGAAGAGCAGCAGTAGCCAGCCGATCCCCGCGCCGCCGAAACCTGTAAGGTCCTCAAGCAGGGGCCTCACGTAGGTAAGCACAACGAATCCGGCGGCGACCCCCAAAGCGGTAATGCTTGCGGCGACGAGCACGGCGGGGCGTTTAACCACAGCTAGACCGCTCGCAAGGCTTGTGGAGGCCGATGCACCCTGCAAGGCCGGCAAGAATACGCCGACAGCCACCGCCGCAACGGTCGATAAGGCCGCCACCAGCACGAAGCTCGCTCGCCATCCATAAGCGTCGCCGATCATCGTACCCAAAGGTATACCTATCACCCACGACACGCTCAGACCGCCCAAGACCAGAGAGAGCGCCCGTCCCCTCTGCTCGCTCGGAGCGAGCTCGGCGGCTACCGCGCCAGCTACCGGGGTGAGGACAGCGGCGCCTAAAGCTGCCAGGACTCTCGTCACCAAGAGGGTTGAGAACGTCGGCGCAAACGCGGCAGCCCCGTTGGCAAGTGCGAATAGGATCAGGGCCGCGACTAAGAGCCGCCGCCTCGCCATCCGACCCGTCGCCGACACCAGGATCGGAGAACCTACAGCATAGGCGACAGCGAAGACCGTGACCAGATACCCGGCGGCGCTCACCGACACCGAGAGGTCTTCCGAGACGCCGCCCAAGATGCCGGTTACGATGAACGTACCGGTACCGATCGCGAAGGTGCCCAGGGTAAGAACGAGGATTCGGAGGTTCACGACCTTATGTTACCCGTGGCATCGAGACTGAGCCTAACATATAAGAAGCTGACAACAAAGCAGACGGCCGAAGTCCTCGGAAAGGAGAAGCCGGGAGCCCGCGAAGGCCGTCGGGTAGCCGGGGAAAGAGACAGAACTATCTTCCGCTAGCTGCTAACTTCGCCTTCAGTATGGGCTCGACCATCTGCCCCAACACGTCTACCAAGGCCTTCACAACCACGACTAAGGTTGCGTCGAAAGGCGATCTACAGGCAAGATATCTCTGAGCAGGACCACCGACGAACTACCAGACGAGGCCATCGTGACCGGCTGCTGCAGATGCTGGCGCGTGACGCTGAAAGCGGTTCTTAAAGGATGACCAAAGCCTTCAGTCTCAACACGGCCTTCCCCAGAGATCGGTAGACCTAGGTCTCAAAATAAGTTGAAGCCGGCGCCGAAAGTCCTGCTTGTTTACTGTAGAGACCAGCGGGAGAGGATAAGCTGCAACCGTGCCAAGTCTACAGCTCGGTGCGGAAAGCAGGAGGATTTCGCCGGACGACTCGCGACGCGCGAGAGGAAAGAGGTTACAAGGTGACCGACGACCAGACCAGCCAGCAGGACCCGAGAGAGCAATATCCCCAACCGGAGTTCCCCCAACAGGAGCAGGAACACCCCGGCCTGGACTCCGAGATGCGCCCCGAGCCCGACTATGGGTACGAGACCTATCGCGGTCACGGTCGTCTGGAGGGCAAGGCGGCGATCATAACCGGCGGCGACTCCGGCATTGGACGAGCGGTTGCCCTGGCCTTCGCTCGCGAGGGAGCGGATATTCTGATCTCCTACCTCGAGGAGGAGGAATCGGACGCTCGGGAGACGGCTCGGGCGGTCGAAGAATCCGGTAAGAGGGTCGTCAAGATGCCGGGCGACATCAGCGACGAGACCTACTGCCAGAGCGTCGTGGAAAGGACGGTCGAGGAGTTTGGGCAGGTAGACATACTGGTCAACAACGCCGCCTACCAGATGACCTTCGACGGCATAACCGAGATCCCCTCAGACCTGCTCTTGCACACCTTCAAGACCAACATTATCGCCATGTTCTGGCTGTGCAAAGCGGCGATCCCGCACATGAGAGAGGGCGGCTCGATCATTAACGTAAGCTCTATCCAGGCCTATCAGCCCTCGCCGCCGCTGCTCCCTTACTCGGCGACCAAGGGGGCGATCGTGACGTTCACTAAAGGTCTGGCCCAGGAGGTCGTACAAAAAGGGATTAGGGTGAACGCGGTGGCGCCTGGCCCCGTGTGGACTCCGATAATCCCCGCCTCGATGCCCGCGGATCAGGCGGCCCAGTTCGGGGGCACCTCGCCAATGGGAAGACCGGCCCAGCCGGCGGAGTTGGCGCCCGCTTTCGTGTTTCTGGCCTCCCAAGAGTCGAGCTTCGTAAACGGTGAGATCCTCGGTGTTACCGGCGGCCAACCTCTGCCGTAGGGGAATTTCACCTCAGAGAACACAGACGTAGCGGCTCGTCTGCGGGCGCCTTCCGCGACCCGCAAGACGGCGCCGCTGTATCGAAAGATATACAGCGAGTCTCTGCTAAAGATCTCTCCGACGATACGAGGACCCTTGCAGACCGGCTTGGGAGAAGTACCGTCAATAGGCTGCGCTCACACCATGACTGGAGGGCAACCAGGGTTCAAGCCCATCTTATAGTCACTTTGTCCCGCTCCCGAAGATGAACTCAAAGGTTAGTTCTTCTAACCCGGACGCCTGTATTGATGACACCATTTCGCCAACGCCTGCCTCTTGTGCGTCTACGCTCAGATGGGCCAGAAATCTGAGGATGTCCAACCGCTCTTTGACCTATGTTGAGATCTTCGTGCGCCGCCGAGAACCGCAGTCAGCATGATCTTGCCGCCACAGTGACCTGTTTACTCTTCGAAGACCCTGCTCTCGTTGGGGCGAACTACTCAGGGTCAAAGGTCGCGAGCCGGCGCAAGCGCCTACTCCATCGAACGCCATCCGTCCTTCAACTCGCGCCAGCGGGCTCTTAGAGGCGCGCTCGGATCCCCAGGGTCCGGAGTTGTAATCTTGCGTTCGCCGTACTCGATGGTGTAGACGACACCGTCGCTCTCCATGTATTCACCGCTGACGGCCGCCGTCTTCTCCATTTCGGCCAGAACAGCCGGGACGTCGAGAGGGGTTAACTCGTCGATGTGACTGAGGCGCCGCTCTCCCTTCTCGAAGAGGTAGACAAAGCCCTCCTCAGCGAGGCGCTTATCTCTTAGCACCTGATCCCTGCCCGCCTCTCCGGCTAGCGAGGCGAACATTCTGATCCTCTGCTCGACCCCTTCCGGGTCCTTGCGGGCTTCCAACTCCTCCCGCAGGTATGCGAGCAACTCTTCAAAGAAACGCCACTGCTCCCCGCTCACCTCCAAAACGCGCCCTCCTTCCTCTACGAATTCTAACGGATGCCAGAAGCAAACATCGAGAGATCCTTAACCTACTACCTCGCAAACCCGGTTCATACAGCTCTCGCCACTGCACGCTGATATTAGAAGACCTATAGCGCCAAGGGCGGTAACATAGAGGCATGATAGTTCCAGACAGGGTCGGCACCATCGCCGGCTACAGGGTCTGGAGGGTGCTCCCAGGGAAGTGGGTGGCCCCCTCCGAGAGCCTTCACGCCCAGACCTGCCAGAGGAGTTGGTCCACGACCGGGCCGACGATGGCATACTGCCCGCCACGCGCGCAAGTAGACCCGAGCAAACCGCTCTTGACGAGCGGTCCGTGTAGAGAGTCTCCGGGCTTTGGCTGCGCCTGCGGGCTGTACGCTCGCTACGCACCGGTAGAAGAGGAACATCTCCTTCCGTACGTCGTAGGAAGCGTGCTCGCGTGGGGCCGATTGGTACATCACGAAGAACGCTCCTTCTTCAGGGCCGAGAAGGCTCTTCCTGTGGCCTTTGTACGCCCTCGCGGAGGAAGCGGGATGTTCCCCGAAGAAGCAGAGGAGAAGTTGTACCGTATCGTAGAGGCCCTGGGGGCCAGCATGGTAGAAGACTTAAAGGAATTGCGGGCATACACCGAAGAGGAGTCGAGAAAATGGTGAAGGTTCGAGCCGGCGGCGAGGAGAAGCCCGAACGCGAGGAGGTCGTGGAGCCTCTGGAGGAGCCAACGCCCGAACGCCGCAAGGAACGCCGGGAGGAGCCAGCCCCAAGCAAGGAACCCGAGAAGACTCCTGCCTGAGAGACAGGACCTACCGCCCCGGCACACGTTGCGTGTCGGCAAGATGCTCGAGAGAAGCAAGGCAAATCCGAAGCAGTAAGCACGCCCAAACATATGGGACGAAAAGCAGGGTAGATCTCTTCTACTTCAAGATCCTATGCCTTAAGCTCGCCTGAGCCTCGCGCAACACTAAACCTCAAGTAGATGTAGATGTTACCTTCTTTAAGAATGTGGCGTCAAGCATAAGCACCATTAACCTGAAGCTACTTCACGTTGCTCATACCGCACCGGCGTGCGTGAATACAGTCCTAGCCACTATCATGGGAAGAAGTGTTAGCTAGAGGGAAAGTAGTTGCACGAAGACTCAGAGAATAGGCGTTATCCAGGCCAGTAAGCAGGTCCGGCGAGGAGCGTCTGGCAGGAGGGTAAGAGTTGTTCAATAGGAAGAAGCTGTTAGAGGAGAGGATCGACGCTGCGGTAAGAGCGGAGTTTGCGGCTTTGATCACGGAGCTTGAAGGGGATCTTCAAGAGCATCGACGTCGGTCTAAGCTGAAAGAAGAGGCTTGGGCTGTTCTCGAGAGAGCGGAGGCCGAGGTCAGTAAGGCACACCTGCGCAGGGTCACGCTCAAAGAGCGTTTCTGGGAGGCTTACTACGGCGAGGATAAGGCTGCTCTCTCGGAGATAGGACGCAAGCACAAGCGCCTGGAGCGCGCCATAAAGAAGTTAGAAAAGTTTCAGAAGAGAGCTCACGCTAACTTCGAGAAAGCCGACTTCGACGAGATAGCGGAGGAAGCTATGCTGAGGGAGAAGGCCAACGCGGCACAGGAGAAAGCTGACCTTCGGATCGATGCACTAGAGAAAGCCTTCGAAGACCTGCTCGCCGGACTGTGGCGAGATGTCAAGAAGATCAGCCAGGCTCTGCACGACGAGTGCGAAGAACATGAAGGCCGCGAACGACCTCGCTTCTTCGATGCCGCCGCGGAGACCGGCGAGCTCCGCCTCTTCGACGCCTCCGAAGAGGAGACGGTCAAACGGTCGGCCTAGAGCACTTCGTGTAACAGGCGTGCCCGAAGAAGCCGCAAGGCTTCTACTTCGCCAATGCGCGAAGCATCGAATTAACTCGCGATCAACTCCCAACCCTAGGGTCTCATGGGCTGCACGCGTACATCGCGATACTAGGTTAGGGTAGAGGGAGTGCTCTAGTAGGGCTCTGCGATTCTAGCTGTTGGCGGTCTTGAGACCTATAAGATCGACGGTTACTCTGTCCCTGGCTCAGGGCAGCCTCCCGGCATCCGATATAAGAAGCTCTACAAAACGTCGCCGACGCCGGCAGGCCGGGCGAGAGTTGCCTGAGCAACAGAACCGAGCGTTCTTCATCTACCTCGTAGTCCTTCGGTGCGAACTCCAGCACATCTGCAGCCTCGCTCGGAGAGTAATCGTATCACTAGTCGTCGAACTGTCTGTAGACTTTCAGCGCAGCCTCGAAGCCATCGTCTCGCTCAATCCCGCCGAGCTCGTCCCGGTACTCGGCGATAGAGTAGATGCGTATCTTCATCTCCTCGGAGCTCTACAGACCCATCCTCTTGTAAACCTCGCGTTGTAGAGGTCGGCGGGAGGAGCCAACAGGAGCGCCTGAGAGCTAACCGAGCCCGGCCTGCCCTTCTGTCTCGCGCCGGGCCTTCCGTTGGGAACTACTCGATAAAGAGAAGCGCTAAGGAGCGCAGCGATCAAGACCGCCAAGAGCAGCTACCCTAAAGTGAACGCAACGTCGAAGTTCATTCCGCAACTTCCGAGCCCTTACGCAGCGCGAGAGCACCCGTGTAGCTCCATCTCGTCTCTACATGATCTGTACCCGTATACCCGATCCCAACTTTTAGCGGCGTTTCATGCACGCGGCCCGCGCAGTTCCTCTCCCCGCCGCAGCCTATTGGCGGCGTTGTGGGCCTCGCGGGTAGTCTCCGGCAGACGGTACCTCGTGCAGCAGGCGAGCACGAGCTCTACCGCGCTGCCGAGATCTATCCGGTTACCCACGGAGACGTAGACCGGGGAGACGCGGGCGCGGGTACGTACCACCCGACCGACTATCTCTGTACGGTAGAAGAGATCCGTGCTGCTGCCCTTCTCCTGCCCTGGCTCCTCGTGCTCACCGACGAGACGGCTCTTGGCGCATCCGACCGTCGGCACGTCGAGGAAGAGCCCTAGGTGAGAGGCCAGGCCCATGCCCCGCGGGTGCGCGAGGCCGTGGGCGTCAAGGATCAGGGCATTCACCTCCGCCTCGACCTGCTCAAGCGCCCCGACGACCGGCGGTATCTCCCGGAACGCCAGCAGCCCGGGCACGTATGGGAATTCCAGCGGCGCTTCGTATCCCCGTGCCTCGACCACCTCAAGCTCCGGGAGCGAGAGTACTACCACGGTCGCATACCCCTGGTCGCCCTGAGTCGAGACGTCCGCTCCGGCCACGTAACGCACTCCCGAGAGGTCCAGCGAAGGCCCCTCGACTACCTGCGGCGCTAACTCGCCCTGTAACTGTCGGGCCTCACGCGGCGCGAGGTTTAGAGGATGCAGACGCTCAACCCTCATGCGTCGATTACCCAGGCAAAAGAGGTGACAATCATGAAAAAATACCGACCCGGCCGATGAGATTTGGAGGGGGGAAATGTCTCATCGGCCAGGATTCGGTACCCAGAACTATACCTCTACTATGTTACGTTGTTCTTGCCCTGGTGTTACGGTTGTGTTGCGCAAGGGAAACACTTTGATAACGTTCTCTTTCTTCTCGAACAGTCTACACTCTCGTCTGATTCTCCGCCTCAATCTAACCCTGCGATCCAGGGTTATAAAGTTGAACCTTTGAACGTCTTTTACTCGACCGTAACCTCTACGGTGTGGTAACCGGTGGCACCGGAGGGATGAGGCTTAGCCTCCTCTTCGGTCTGGGTCTCACCTTCACCGTCTGTAGCACGCACTTTTAGGGTGTGTTCGCCGGGTCTGGCATCCCACTCGTAGACATACTGGCGCCAGGTATCGGCTGCGAGTTGGGCGGCGAGGGTCGCTTCGTTCCAGGTCTCTCCATCGTCGGTCGAGACCTCGACGCGGTCTATCCCGCGGTGAGGGGCCCAGGCGACGCCACCGATAGGTATGGTACTGGCGGAGAGGGTGTCGTTATCGGAGACGGTATCTATGCGGGACTGGGTCAAGACCGGGCCTTCCTTAGACCAGGAGCGTTGTATCCAATAAGCATCGAAGTCCCAGTTCGTGAGCTCTATTTCGGTGAGCCACTTGGTCGCCGAGACGTAGCCGTAGAGGCCCGGGACAACGAGGCGGACCGGGTAGCCGTGGTCCAGGGGAAGCTCGCTCCCGTTCAGCCCGAAAGCGACAAGTGCTTCGCGGCCATCCAACGCGATCTCCGTCTTGAAGCCCGACGTCCAGCCGTCCACGCTACGGCCCACGAGTTGCTCGGTGGCGCTCGTGATCTTCTCGGGGCTCATTCCGGCCTCAGCGAGTACGTCGGAGAGCAATACTCCGGTCCAGCGACCGTTCGAGACGAGGCCGCCGCCGACCTCGTTCGAGATGCACGAGAGGGTAACGTCCGACTCGCGGGTGGGCAGAGAGGTCAAGTCGTTATAGGAGAGCTCTATTGGGTTGTCCGTACCCTTCACGCTCAACGCCCAATTGTTGACGTCTATCCGGGGCGCGGTGAGGGCGGTGTCGATGAGGTAGAAGTCCTCGGCTGGAGTGATCAGGGGCGGCATACCCGCGACGTCTATGGAGGCTGCGGCCGGCGGCGGCGGCAGAGTCTGGGACCCTGCGGAGGCGGACAGGTCAGGGAGCGCGGACGGGGCGGTCGAGACGGTCTCCCGCAGTCCCTCTCCCGAGATCAGGCGCCCCGCTCCCGCAGCCGCAAGGCCGGCCACCGCCGCGCCCCCGCTCAAGAGGAGAAAGCCCCGGCGGCCTACCGAGATCCCGCGTTTCGAATGCGCCTCCTTTGATCTGACACCCTCCATGACCGTCTCACCCTCTGGTGCTGAGGGACCAGCCGGCTGCGTTGCTCCCGGGATACGAAGCCCGGAGGCGCCCATCAGGAGCCCGGCAACGGCGCATCCTACACTCAGGGCGCCAATGACGGTTAGCACCGTAGGCACTAGGGCGGCGGAAGGTTCGGCGAACGCGGCGGCCAGCGCTACAGCCGCCAGGATGCCCACGCCGGCGAGGGCGAAGAGAGGAGACCTGCGGCTGAAGTCGGCCAGGTAACCAGCGATAGCGAGCGAGCCTAGCGTGACCACCGCGAGCAAGATCGGTATATCCGCCTCGCCCAGGATCTCGATGGCCCTCGTTGCGAACCCTCCTGGGGTAAACTCTATGACCCGTTGGGCGATCGCCATCAGTACCGACGGGACAGGCTGGTAAAGGCCGTGGACAAGCTCCGCGAGGCCGAACGCCGCCAACATTCCTACCGCGCCCGCGATAAAAGTTCTAAACCTGGTTTTCATACTACCGCTCTCCAATTTCTGTAGCCGAGGATCGGCTTGTGCGTAGTCTAGTGTACTACCCGGGTCGTCGACCTCTCCTTGCGCTACTGTTAGATCGTTACAAAAGGTTTACGATCCCGGAGACGAGCCCGGATCACACCGCGCTACGGCTCACAGCGTAAAGGCGCCCGATGCGTCTTGACACCCGCGCTTTTTGAAGCTACAAAGCTTCTATAGGCTACGACGGGAACGAGTAAGGCTGCGAACTCATCCGCAAGAGCGAGCCGGGGACGGTGTAGAGCCCGGCGCGGAGAACGGCCCGAAGATCCTCCCCGAGCCGCCGGCCGAAAGCGAAGGGTTTGTATACCCAGGCGTTAGTAGGACCGGCCGGGTCCGCCCGTTATAGCGCGAAAGTGGTCCGGAACATGGAACTTCCGGGCAAGTGGGGTGGTACCGCGAGGACCTCGTAAGCGAAGTCCCCGTCCCTACGATGGAGCGATTGGCTCCGTCCGTCTGGGGCGGGGGTTTTGCGTTAGGAGGCTTTGTATATGGCGTTCGAGCAGGTGAGATCTCAGGTCGACTTCCCCAAGTTGGAGGGGGAGGTGCTGGAGCTGTGGCAGAGGATCGGGGCGTTCGAGAAGTCCGTCGAGCGACGCCCGAAAGACAACCCGTTCGTCTTCTATGAAGGGCCGCCGACAGCGAACGGCCGCCCGGGCTTCCACCACGCGCTCGCGCGGGCGTTCAAGGATCTCATCCCCCGCTACAAGACCATGCGCGGATACCGCGTCGAGCGTAAGGGCGGCTGGGACTGCCACGGCCTCCCCGTCGAGCTACAGGTCGAGAAGGAGCTAGGGCTCTCCGGGGGG
>CADCVD010000072.1 GCA_902806055.1 uncultured Rubrobacteraceae bacterium | reverse complement strand
GGGCTATAAAGACCATGGCGGGGATGGCGCCTATCCAGTAGAAGTGGGCCGTCATGATCCCGTACTGCGCCGCCCCCGCTCCCATGCCCAATATCTCCAGGGCTCCCAAGTTCGCGCCTAAAAATGCCAGTCCCGTTACCCAACTCGGCAGTGAGCGACCGGAGAGGAAGTAATCCTCGGAGGATCGCATCCGGCTCCTCAAGACCGCCCCTATGCCTAAGACGAAGAGGAAGTACACCCCTATGATGAAATAATCCAGCCAGGTCTCGTCGACCGACACCTGAAGCTGTAGCAGAGCCAGGCCCGTCACAGGTCCTCCTTCCCTAAATCCCTCTTGTGCTCAGAGTACCTAAAAGCTTCTTTTGCGTCAAGTTCGAGACATTCAGAGAGCTGGAAGAGCGCAGGAGCGTCGCGTGAGAGCCAGAGCTTCACGCTCGCGCAGAGATCCGTTTCCTCTAATTAGGAGAGGAGAGTTACATGATCGGGGAGAAGCACATACTGATATCGCCCGCCCGTCATGCCCAACAGATCCGCCGGTTTTCTAGACGCCATGTTAGAGAACGAGTGGCGAATCCTCCGCCCCTAACGGCGGCGCTTTAGCGGTTTCCCATCTCGCAAGCGTTCTTGACATACCTTCCCGGATACCGTGAAGCTCAGCGTTGAGCCTGGCGAGATCGGAGGAGCGCGGACTATACTGTGATCGGTAAGGGAGAAAGCAAGAGAGGGAAGGGGTCTCTACATGACGGAGAAGGTCTACCGGACGGAGCTCACGCCGTTGAGCTTCCTGAGCCGTAGCGCGTACATGTTCCCGGACAAAGAGGCCGTCGTCTATGGCGACCGGCGCTACAGCTATAAGCAGTTCGAGGAGAGGGTCAACCGCCTCGCCTCGCGTCTTAGCGATGCGGGCTTTCAGAAGGGCGATAGGATCGCCTTTCTCTGCCCGAACACGCCGCCGATGCTCGAAGGAACCTTTGCTATACCGGCAGCGGGCCTTGTTATGGTCACTATCAACACCCGCCTGAGCGCGGGCGAGGTCGAGTACATCGTCGAGCACTCGAAGTCCAAGATGGTCTTCGTGGACCACGAGCTAGAGGATCTCCTCGAAGGCGTGGACGAGAGCGTCGAGCGCATACGCATAGACGACACCGGCGAGCAGGGCGACCCCTACGAGGACTACCTGGCGGAGGGCTCCCCGGAGCCGGTGCCGAGTGTACTGGAGGATGAGGAGGAGGTCATCTCCGTCAACTATACCTCCGGGACCACGGGACGTCCGAAGGGTGTCATGTACACCTATCGCGGCGCGTATATAAGCGCCCTCGGCAACGTCATCGAGACGCAGATGAACTACGAGACCAGGTACCTGTGGACGCTGCCGATGTTCCACTGCAACGGTTGGACCTTCCCCTGGGCGGTCACGGCCGTCGCGGGGACGCACGTATGCCTGAGAAAGGTCGATCCGGGCAGGATCTGGGACCTCTTCGAGTCCGAGGAGATCTCCCACTACTGCGCAGCGCCGACGGTCCAGATACCGCTCGCCAACGACGACGGGCGCCGTGAGCTCGATAAGCAAGTCACCGCCGCGATCGCCGGCTACGTGCCGACGCCCACCCTTCTCAACCAGCTCCTCGATCTGAACATCCGCCCCGTGCATCTCTACGGCCTAACGGAGACTTACGGCCCCATGACCACGAGCGCCCCGCGCAAGGAGTGGGAGGAGAAAGATCCCGAGGAGCACGCGCGGCTCCTGGCGCGCCAGGGCCAAGGCTACGTCACCGCCGACCTGGTACGGGTCGTAGATGAAAACATGAACGACGTGCCGCTCGACGGAGAGACGATGGGCGAGATCGTCATGCGCGGCAACATGGTAATGAAGGGCTATCTTGACAACGAGGAGGAGACCGAGAAGTCCTTCAAGGGCGGCTGGTACCACTCCGGCGACCTCGCCGTCTGGCATCCTGACGGGTACATCGAGATCAAGGACCGCGACAAGGACGTGATCATCTCCGGCGGCGAGAACATCTCGGGTGTCGAGGTCGAACAGGTCCTCGCCGAGCACCCGGACATATTAGAGGCTGCCGTTACCGCCATGCCCGACGAGCACTATGGCGAGCGACCCAAGGCCTTCGTAACCCTCAAGCAAGGCAAGGAGACCACGGAGCAGGAGATCATAGACTTCGTCAAGGAGCGCATCGCCCGCTTCAAGGCCCCTGCCGCCGTCGAGTTCCTCGATGAGCTACCCAAAACCTCCACCGGCAAGGTCCAGAAATACGTCTTGCGCGAGAAGGAAGAGGAGAGCCAGAACGGCCAGGAGAACTGAGGATAAAGCCATGCTTCGCGAACGAACCTACGAGCACATCCTGTACGAGGGCGGCGGAGACGTCGCCCTCGTCACCATGAACCGGCCTAAAAAGCGAAACGCCCTCTCCCTGGACCACATGCAAGAGCTAATAGCCTGCCTCAAAGAGATAGGAGAGGCTGGCGAATCTTCGGTAGTGATCCTGCGCGGCAACGGCCCCGCTTTCTGCGCCGGCCACGACCTCTCCGAGATGATCAACCGGGAGCCCGCCTTCTACCGCCGCCTCTTCGACGTCTGCTGCGAGCTGATGCAAACCATTCAGTCACTCCCGCAGCCCGTCGTAGCCCAGGTCCACGGGATCGCCACCGCCGCGGGCTGCCAGCTCGCCGCCACCTGCGACCTCGTCGTCGCCTCCGAAGAGGCACGCTTCGCCTGCCCCGGCGTCAAGATAGGGCTCTTCTGCTCCACCCCGATGGTGGCTTTGAGCCGCGCGGTAGGACAGAAAAAAGCGATGGAGATGCTCCTCACCGGCGAGTTCATCTCCGCCGAAGAGGCCCTCGCCGAAGGGTTGGTAAACAAGGTCGTTCCCGTTGATGAAGTAGAATCCGAGACCCAGGCTCTCGCGGCGAAGATAGCCGAGGCCAGCCCGCTCGTCGTCGGCGTCGGCAAGCAAGCCTTCTACCGCCAACTGGAGATGCCCACCGATCAGGCCTACGCCTACACCAAAGAGGTCATGTCCTTTAATGCTACCTTCGCTGACGCGCAGGAGGGCATGTGCGCCTTCCTGGAGAAGCGCAGCCCGGAGTGGAAAAGTCGCTGAGACGAAGGCCTCTACGGTAAAAAGTCTGTTCAGGGTCTCTCATCCGAACGCGACACCGATTTGTACGCAGCGTTATCCTGATCCGGGTCAGAACCGGGAGCAGAGGTAATAGACGATGACGAGCACGACAACGCGGCCGGCGGAAAAGAAGAAACAGAAGACGGAAGGGATGCCGCCCTATAACGTGGTCCTGCTCGACGACGACGAACACAGCTTCGAGTACGTGATCTATATGCTCAAAAAGCTCTTCGGGCACTCACTGGAGAAGGGCTACAAGATGGCGATAGAGGTGGATACCACAGGCAGGGTCGTCGTCGCAACTACACACCTGGAGCAAGCGGAATTGAAGCGCGACCAGATCCATGCCTTTGGGCCGGACCCGCTTATCCCACGCTGCAAGGGTTCTATGTCGGCCGTTATAGAGCCGGCCTCCGGCTAAGGGTAGCGAGACCTGCTACCTCGTCTTAGTCGTCGCCCCCGAAGTCCGTCTCGCCGAAGTCTCCTTCGAACACGTCGTCGGCGCCAAGGTTCATGTCAGGTCCCTCGAAGTCGAAGAAGCCACCGTGGTGACCACGGTGGTGGCTGCGGTGATGGTGGCCGCCGCCGAGCATGCGCGAGGCGCCGTACGCCGCTATGCCGCCGAGCACGCCCTTTGCGAGCGGGCTGCTCAACATCCCGCCTCCTCCGCTGCCGTGTCCTCCTCCCGAATGACCTCCCGCCGTATGCCCTCCTCCGCCGAGCCCGCCGAGCAACTGGCCGAGCAAGCCGGGCTGTTTCTGGTCGAGACTGGCCGTCGTCCGGGCCAGGTAATCGGGATCCTGGAGGCGGTCGTCTATGCCATCCTGGTTCACGTCCGGGAAGCTGTGGCCCTGCTGCTGGGCCGATTGGATCAACTGCTGGCCGAACTGCATGCGCTGCTGCGGCGTCATCTGAGAGAAGACGTCCTGCGCGGACTGCTGGTAGACGTCGGGTGGTAGGTTCGGGGCGACCTGCTGGTAGCGCTCCGCAGCCTCCCTATCCGAGACCGCCCGCGGTCCTTGCTGGTAGCGATTGGCGAAGTCCTCGTGATCCTTCTGAGAACCACCGAAAAGTTTTCTTGCGAAGTCCATGTCAATATCTCCTGATCTCGCCTGCGACTCCGAACTTCCCCACCGTATGCGGCATCAAACCAGAGCCAGTGTAACACCGGGCACTAAAGCGGAACCTCATTACGCTGCCGTAAGAGCCCCCGGTCTGAAGTGCTACGCTGGACGGGCAGCAGCGACGACAGGCCTCTACTCCTTGCGCAGCCGAACCGTTATCAGAGACGCAGTCTCAATCAGCGCTGGGTTCGGTAGAGAGTCGCGGATGAGCCGCCCCGCCGCTCGTGGAGCGGTGGGTACGGAGGCGTTTTGAGAGCTACCCCGGTTAGCCGGTGAGTTCGGCTATCTCCTCGTCAGAGAGGCGCAGATCGGCTGCGGCGACATTCTCCTCGAGGTGTTCGACGGAGGACGTACCCGGTATCGGCAGCATCACTGGTGACTTCGCGAGCAACCATGCGAGGGCGACCTGGCCCGGAGTTGCATCATAACGACCGGCTATCTCGTCGAGCGCGCCACCGGGACGCGCCAGCTCGCCGACCGCCAGCGGGAACCAGGGAATAAAGGCGATCCCCTCGTGTTCGCAGTGCTCGAGCACGTCCTCGGAGCCGCGATCGGTGAGGTTGTAGCGGTTCTGCACGGAGACTATGGGTATGACCTCCTGCGCCCGTTGGATCTGCTCGACGTCGACCTCCGAGAGACCGACGTAAAGGATCTTCCCCTCATCGCGTAGCTCTGAGAGGACGCCGAACTGCTCCTCCTCCGGGACTTTGGGATCTATCCGGTGCAACTGGTAGAGGTCTATGCGCTCCAGCTTTAGACGCTTGAGGCTGCCCTCGCACGCCTCGCGCAGATGCTCGGGCCGCCCGTTTGACTCCCACTGTCCCGGCCCTCCGCGCACCAGGCCACCCTTGGTCGCGATTACCAGGTCCTCTGGGTAAGGATAGAGCGTCTCGCCGATAAGACGCTCCGAGACATTCGGGCCGTAGGAGTCGGCGGTGTCTATGAGGTTCACCCCGAGCTCCACGGCGCGCCTGAGCACAGCCCTGCACTCCTCGGGGTCCTCCGGCTCGCCCCATACGCCCTCGCCGGTGACCCGCATCGCCCCGAATCCCAGACGGTTTACGGGGAGATCACCTCCCAACTCGAAGGTATCGGTATTGATTCTCTCTGACATCACAATCCTTTCGATTCGATTCCATGCCGCTTCACGACAGTACCACGGCCGTGTTTCGCGCGGCGTTCGCCTCTCTAGCCGCTCGCGGGGCCGAGACGCAGAATGCGGTCGTCGTCGGGGACAGGGTTGCCGCGACCGTCTCGGTTGTTCGTGAGAACCCAGAGAGAGCCGTCGGGGGCTTGCTCTACATGCCTCAGACGCCCGGCCTCGCCCTGCAGGAACTCCTCACGCTCGACGACGTTCCCACGCTCGTCGAGGTCCAGGCGGAAGAGGCGCTGTCCGCGCAGGCCCGCCATAAAAAAGTCCCCCTCCCACTGTGGGATCGCGCCTTCGACCAGGATCTCCGCACCGCTCGGGGAGGCTTCGCTGGTTGGCGACCACGTTGCGATCGGGTCAGCATACCGGGGCTCGCCGCCCTCTCCTTCGACTTCGGGCCAGCCGTAGTTGCCGCCCGGCTCGATCCGGTTGACCTCGTCATAGACGTCCTGGCCGAACTCGGAGGCGTAGAGCTGGCCGCCCGCGTCCCACGCGAGACCCTGCACGTTGCGATGCCCGTAGGAGTAGACCGGATTGTTCGGGAACGGGTTGTCCTGAGGTACCCTTCCCTCCGGAGTAAGCCGTAATATCTTGCCCGCCACGGAGTTGGTGTTCTGGGAGGTCGAGGTGTCGCCCGCGTCGCCCGTGCCGACGTAGAGCATGCCGTCGGGCCCAAAGGCTATCCTGCCGCCGTTGTGATAGGAGTTTACGGGGATGCCCGTAAAGACGGGCTCAGGGCTCTCGCCCAGTCGGAAGCGAACCACGCGATTGTCTTCATTAGTAGAGTAGTAGGCGTAGATCAGGCCGTCCGTCCCGTAGTCGGGAGAGAGCGCGATCCCGAGCAAGCCGCCCTCGCCGCGGCCGGCCGCGGGCAAGGTCTGCAACTCCTCGACGTTGCCCGAGGAATCGACCGAGAGGAGTCGCCCGCTGTCGCGCTCGGTAACGAGCGCCTCGCCGCTCGGGAGAAACGCGAGCCCCCACGGCGCTTCGAGGCCACTGGCGACCACGCTCGTCTGTACCCTGACCGGTCCGGCTTGCGCCGAGGTAGCCTCCGACGAGGTCCCCTCAAGATCCGGCCTCCCAGTCTCCTCGGGAGCAGGCGTGCCGCTCTCGGTAAGCTCGGTCTGCCCGCCGCTCCCCTGCGGCTCTGTCTGATCTCCGCTGCCACCCGGGTTCGCGGGCTCCTCGGACGACCCCTGGTCCTGGCCGCATCCGGCTAGTAATCCAACAATAAGGACGAACAGAATGCCGGTCCAGAACCATAGTCCCGGACCGGCTAACTCACCCGCCACGCTGACCGGATGTCGATGCGCCACCATACCTCCGAAAGGCTAGAGAAAGAGCAAATACCGCCCGATTATAGACCACGTTTCTCTCTGGTCAGCCGTATCTCTCACGCTATACTCGTTCCATCCGCCCTTCATGCTCTAGAATCCCTCCCCTAAGCTTGTACCGTTCATAGACCGGAGGCCGTTGGCAGAGAAGAGAGCTAAGACCGGCTACCCGCCACCGTGGGAGAGAGTAAAAGAATGGCTCGAAGCGTTGCGGACGCCGCTCGGCGCGGTCTTTCTGGCCGCGTATGCAGCGTCATCGTTTACGGACTACTTGCCGGTGACGGCGGTCTTTCTGGGGACGGGCGGGGTGTTGCTGGCGATCTCCGTACCATGGGCGAGCGGGTTCCACAAGGCGCTGGCGCTGGCGGCGCTACTCGCTTTCGGGGCGACGGTGTTGACGGGGCGGTTCGACGCGAGTGCGTTCTTTGAGGGGTTGCCGATCTACTTCAACATAATCGCGGTGCTGCTAATACTGAGCATCGCGGGGTACCCGATCCGTGCGGAGCGGTTTACGGCTCAGATCCGGGCGCTAATGGCGGCGATGACGCAGAGGGGCGCGGGCGTGAGGACTACGGCCGGAGCATTAGGCCACCTGCTCGGGTCTGTCCTCGACGTCGGGGGGTTTGTGCTGATAGACGTGATCCTGCGCCGCGCCGCGCCCCACGATCGAGCCGAAGCCCTAGCGTGGGCAGGCCGGGGCTTCTCTTTCACCCCCCTGTGGACGAACCTGAACGTCTTCACCGTCACCATAATCACGCTGACCGGCGTCACCTATGCGGGTCTGCTCGCGGTCTCACTTCCGGTCGTGATCCTTGGTCTCGCGGTCATGTTACTCGTCGCCCAGAGAGAGAAAGGTCGGATCGAGGAACCCCCCGATACCCCTCTGGGCATAGGGGCCGTCGCCGTGGTCCTCTACCCCGTGCTGCTCGTCGCAGCGGTCGCGTTCGTAAGCGCCTTTGTACCCGAACTCTCCCTGACGGCGACCATCTCGATAACCGTCGCGACTGTAGTCGTCCTCATCGCCCTCCTGGCGGCCGCGCTGCTACGCAGCCCCTCCCCGCTTCGGCGGCTTGCGGGGGAGACTCGCGACTCGCTCGCCTCCTCCCACCCCGAGTTCGCCCTCTTCGGGCTGGCCGGAGTGCTCGTGGTCTCGTTGGAGCAGCTCAACGCGCTCTCGCCCGTCGGAGACCTCTTCAGCGCCCTGCCGGAGATGCTCGTGGCGCCCGCGCTCGCGCTCGTCACCGGACTCGGCTGGATCGCCGGGATACACGTGATCCCCCTGATACTCCTCGTCAACACGGCGTTCCCGTTAGATGGCGGACCTGCCCCGGCCCTGTGGGCCGTGGCTATACTGCTCGGCGGACAGGTAGCTATGCTGGTGACCCCGTTCTCAAACGCGGTCACGATGCTCTCGCGGCTAACCGGCCTACACCCGATCGAGATCGGCCCGAAGCGGAACTGGCTTTTCGCCCTCGTCATGGCGCTCGCCACGGCCGTCTACCTCGGCCTATTGACCGTGCTGTTGCTCTAACCGGTTACCGCAGGCCGGGGATCTTCTCCAGCACCTTCAAGGCGCCGGTCAGGACGCGGGCGTAGCGCTCCCCGGATACTCCCGACAGCCCGCTCGGGGAGAACAGACGCTGCACGGCGACGGTCTGGGTATCGATGTACCTCAGGATGCCCTCCCTGCCGTGTCGGCGGCCAAGCCCCGAGTCCTTCATCCCGCCCATCGGGGCGTCGGTCGAGGCCCAAGCCCCGGCGTATACGTCGTTGACGTTGACCGTACCGGCCCGCAAGCGGGCCGCAACCTCACGCCCACGCCGCGTATCGCGCGTCCACACGCTCGCGTTCAGGCCGTATGGAGTATCGTTGGCCTTCTCGACCGCCTCGTCAACCGAGCGAACGCGCTGTAGGGAGACGACCGGACCGAACGTCTCGTCGGCGAAGAGCGTCATCCCCGCGCGTACATCCGTAAGGATTGTCGGCTCGTAGAACAGGGGTCCGAGGTCGGGTCGGGACCGTCCTCCCGCGAGCACCGTAGCCCCCTTTTCGACGGCGTCGCGGACGTGTTCCTCCACGGCATCGAGCTGCTTGCGGGAGACGAGCGATTCTACGTCCACGGTGTAGTCTAGGGCGGAGCCGAGCTGGAGGTCTCTGGTCTTCTCCACAAACCGCTGTGTGAAGCGGTCGAAGATCGAGTCTTGTATGAAGAGACGTTCGATGGAGATGCAAAGCTGGCCGGCGTTCGAGAAGCAACCCCGAACGGCACCTTCCACCGCCCGTTCGAGGTCGGCGTCTTTGAGCACGACCATGGCATTCTTCCCGCCGAGTTCCAGGGAGCAGCCGATCAGCCGCTCCCCCGCCTGCCGGGCGACGGTACGGCCGGTAGCGGTGCTCCCGGTGAACGCGACGTAGTCCACCTCCCCGATCAAGGCCGCTCCCGCCTCCCGCCCCTCGCCGGTTACGACCACAAAGAGGTCACGCGAAAGTCCGGCCTCGTCCAGAAGCTCGGCCGCCCAGAGCGCCGTAAAAGAAGTCTGCCGATCCGGCTTCAGGACGACGGCGTTGCCGGCCACGAGCGCCGGTAGCGAGTCGGTGACGGCGAGCGTCAAAGGGTAGTTCCAGGGCGAGATGATCCCGACGGCGCCCTTCGGATGACTGTACTCCCTCGTCGAGGTTAAACCGGGGAGAGCGCCCCGCCGCCGGCGCGGGCGGAGGTGCTCCGCCGCGTGGTGAGCGTAGTAGCGGGCGACGATGGCGCAGTCCGCGACCTCCTCGAAGGCATGCCTGCGGGCCTTGCCGCTCTCGGCCTGCAAGAGGTCCAGGATCTCGTCCTGCCGCGAGAGCACGAGGGCGTGGAAGCGTCGCAACACTCGCGCCCTCTCCCCGACGCTCCGCCGGTCCCAGGCCCCCTGCGCCGCCCGCGCCCGGTCGACCGCCTCCCGCACGTCCTCCCTGGTCCCCCGTGGAACTTCGCCCAGAAGCTCCCCCGTAAAGGGGACGAACGAGGGCAGCATCTCGCGCCCTTCAACCGGCACAGAGATACGCGCCTTGAGACGCTCGATCAGGCGTGCGTTAACGGCGCCTGTCCTCGCTACCCTCATATCCGTCATCTCGACCTCCTCGTGCTCTCTTGCAATATCCTCAACCCGGGTGCGGCACCCGTTTTGGAGCGGTGAGGCCCGCAGATCGGAGCGCGACCGGGTTTCTTTGCCCGCACCTCGCCACCCGCCTCTTGCAACTCGCGTTACCTTACTTACTACAGTGGAAACACCGGACGCTTCAGGTGACGTGTTTCTCAGCCTTGCCGGCGGGGCGAGCCCCAGACCGGCCAGCAAGAGACACGCGAGCGCCACGACCGCCAGGATAGTACGGAGGCCGTGGAAGAAGTTCCAGCGGTCTCGGACCTCGGCCCAGTTAGCGAGCGGGCTCTCAACCGACCAGACGTCCATGATCTCCGCGTTGATCGGCACGTTGACGAGCACGGTGCTGATCATCATCGCCACGGTACACAGCACGCCGACGAGCGTGAGGGCGAAGGCGAGAGACTTGAACTCGCGGCGCATCAGGAACAGTACTAGCAGACCCGACGCTATCGTTAGGGTGACGAAGATGGGCATCACCGGCTCGAAAATTTCGTGCTTGGGTTTCTGTACCGCGGTGTATACGGAGGCGGGCAGGTCGAGCAGCGCCACCTCGACGAAGACGACCCCCACCAGCAAACCGGCGAGCAGCGCCACCAGGAACAGGTTTATGAAGCGGGCGAGCTTCAGGGCCACGAGCATCCTCCCGAAGGCGAAACTTTGCGCCCCTGATTATGCCTCCGAAGATGTTCACGCGCCCGGAGGAGACAGCAAGCGGGCCTTCTCTATACAGCCGGGACGAGCACGTAGAGGGCGATCGCGAGGTAGTGACAGACGCTCCCGGCGACCACGAAGAGGTGCCAGACGGCATGGGAATATGGGACTCGTCTGGAGTGGTAGAAAACGGTGCCGGCAGTGTAGA
>CADCVD010000071.1:989-10761 GCA_902806055.1 uncultured Rubrobacteraceae bacterium | reverse complement strand
AAAGAGCAGCGTCTCCATCGTCACCGACGAGGGCGGCCTCGAAAAAGAAGACATAGCTTACGAGCGCCAGGATTTTTGGACAAGGACCAAGAACAAGCAGCTAAACTGCCTCCAGCACGTCTCCACCATCCTCAAAGTAAACGGCCGCTGCGCAATCGTCGTCTCCGATAACGTCCTCTTCTAGGGAGGCGCCGGCGAGACCGTCCGCCGCCTCCTCAAAAGCTGCGACGTCCACACCTTCCTTAGGCTACCTACCAATCTCTTCTACGCGCAGGGCGTAAAGGCAAATGTCCTATTCTTCGACAAAAGCCAGCCCGCGAGGGCGCCTGAACGGAGAAGCTCTGGGCGGGGGGAGCGTTGGACGGTTCTGCGCTTGAGGGAGAGGCTTGGCAAGGACTTTCGCGAGAGCCGTACCTGCTGGAGACGGGCTTGCCTGGGGTGTTCGCGGCGGGTGACGTGCGCAGCGGCTCGATCAAGCGGGTCGCCTCCGCGGTAGGCGAGGGCTCTATGGCCGTGCGGTTGGTCCATCAGTACCTAGCCGATACCGGCGTATGAGGGCTCCGTACCCTCATCATCTCAGACTCTTTATTCACCCGAGTGCGCGGAAGGGGCCTTCTCCGAAGTCCGCATCCAGGATGCTGCATGCCGGAGGCCTGCGGGCCGGGTTCGGACCTTCACCGCGCGGCGAGAAGCATACGAGTCGACACAACACCTCGTGCGTCCGCATAAACATACCCCCTGCGCATACCGGACACCCCCGAGCGCGACCAGGTTCTCGGCTCCCGTAACCAACGGGCGGTGCCCTGTTTCCTAGCCCCGGGAGCACACGAGGCAGAGGACGATAGGGGAGGAGTAGTGTCCCCCCTCCGGCCGTCTCCGAGAGCTCCCGCACCGAGAACCACTCACCGCACGCCCGGCAGGTGCCGAAGCAGTACGCCGGGTCCGCCACTACCAGGACCTCGTCTGCCACCTCCCCGTAGCAGACATCGCATAGGGGCCACTCCTTCGCTTCGTCCCTTCCTCGGACCAGTAGTCGGACTTCATGGCGGGTCAGCATTCCAGGAGATTTACCCGGGTTGCTGCACAAACTCAGATAAGGACGCTCTGCCCCTTCGCACGGTCGTAGGCTCTCCGGTTGAACACCTCAGGGCAGCACTTCTCGATCGGGGCCTTGATCTACATGGTGATAATCCAGTTGAGGGGGGCGGCTAGGGAAGGGCACCTGAAGGTTCTCATACATCCACTAATCTAGTGGGTGCTCGCGCTATCGTTGGCCTATAAGTACAAATGGTGCCCAATAATATGGGTGCGGGCACCTGTCTTTGAGCGCGAGCTGGGCGTTGCGTAAGGCCGCTGCCCGTCCGACGCCTTTGCGCAGGTGTTCGTACCATTTTTCCATTAGCTCCGCCGTCGTCTCGTCCTGCACAAGCCACAAGCTAGCCACGAGCGTGGCGGCACCGGCTCCGAGGAACGCACGGGTCAGGCCGATAAGCTCGTCGCCGGCGAACACCTCGTTGCGCCCCGACTCGCAGGCACTCAAGGTGACGAGGGCGCCGGCAAGGTCTAAATCTAGGACGTCGGCGGCCGTCAACCAACCATCGCCTAGTTTCAATGACGAAAACATGGGATTATCTGACTTGAACGATCCATGGCAGGCCAGATGCAGGATGCCGTAACCTGGTGCCTTGGCCCGCAGCGCTGCCACGGTAGCCCGCCGGTCACTCAATACCTCGGCAACCGGGAAGTGTCGGGCGACGGCGTGGGCTTCCTCTGTCACGGCCGGTATCAAGGGGTCCGCCACGCTTAGCGCGAGGGCCTTGTCCAATCCTCGTGAGATGCGCTTTTGGCAGAGCGAGTAGACCTTCGCGCTGGGAGCGTAAGTGACCTCGAACCGCTCCAGAAGATACGATTCGCCATCGAACAGAGCGTGGAACGGTACCCGGTGCAGCAGACCGTGGGGCACGATGGCAAGTTTGTGCGGCGCTAAAGCTCCCTCTGAGCCTGTGCTCGCAGCTTCATTCAGGTGGGGCTCCAATGGTCTCAATAACCCCTCGTATAACGAAGCCAGCACCTGTCGCGTCAACCGCTCGAGCAACGGCATGTGCTGCTCTACGAACTCCCTGTCTGCGCCTAACCGATCCCACTGTACGTCGAGCTGCTGCACAAGACGCCTCATTGTCGCTGCCGAGGCGAGGTTCCGCACGACCCGGATGCCGCCTTGCGCGTTGATGAAAGCCATGACCTCGTCGCCTACGATGTGGTAGGCTAGCAGCGCCACGTCAGGCTGGAGGTGCTCCGAAGAGTCTGAAGCCGCCGGGGGCGCAAATGGGTCCGGGGTGGTGGCGGCAGCGCGCAGACGCAACTGGTTGATCTCCTTCTCGAGTTTGGCAGCCCGCCCGCGCAAGTTCGGTAGGGAAATCCCGGACTCGGCCTCGTCGGCGCCACCGAGCATTTGGGTGTAAGTCACGTTCAGCTCCGACTGCGAATCGCGGATGCGTCCCTCTAATGCATCATCTACGGTTGTTCCCACCCCCTTCGCAACAACGCCGGTGAGCAAGTCCACCAGGGCGCGAGACTTAGCCCTTTCGGCGACGATGAAGGCGCGATGCGAGTCTTCTTGGGTCCTCTTTGCGAGGTGCAACCTCAGCAGCTCTTCATACACGGCGGTCTTGTCTCGCAAAAAGGAAGCGCGTATCGTCTCGTGGGCGACGGTGCCCCGCAGACGTTCGATCTCGTCAACCGCGGCTTCGAGCAGCACTCGCGCCTCCTCATCGCGGTTTTGTAGGCGTCGCAAGCGGCCGAACCGCTCGTTGAGTCGGTAGCGCAGGTGTGGCAAGGCAAAGCGCTTGGCCAGACGACTTGCCTCCAAGAGGTGGGGCTCCGCTCGGGTTGTGTCCGGGAGCAGCAAATCGGCGAGGCGCAGGTGCGCGTAGACGCGTTGCACCGACCAATTTTTCTCCGAGACGAGGCCCAGCGCACGATTCGCGGTCGCTACGGCCGATCCGTGATCCCCGTGTGCCTCCTGCAAAGCCGCTTGTTCGAGCAGCACGCCCGAGAGCAACGGCGCGTTGTCGGCCGCCGTGAAAAGCTCCGCGGCTTCGGCCAGCACGTTCTCGGCCTCTTCAAACTCCATCAGAGCGATTAACGTCGAGCCCGTGCCCCACAGCGCCCGGGCGCGGTCGTGGGCCATCCCAACCTTGCCCAACAGGTCTTGGGCCTGCCGGTAGGACGCCAGCGCCTCAGCGTACAGGTTGAGCTCCAGATACGCACCGGCCGTGTCGATCGAGAGCAGCCCCTTGTCCGCGAGCGTTCCCAGAGAATCGTACAGGCGGCGTGCTTGTTCAAAAGCATCGAGGCTGCGCATGTAGTCTGCCAACTGCCTGTTCGCTTCCCCTATATTGCTGAGTGCTTTGGCGCGAGAAAGCGTAAGTCCGGCGTCGGAGAAAACGCTTGCAGCCGCCTCATGGGCCGCAAGCGCCTCCTTACCCCGACCGAGGTGCAGGAGTATGGCTCCCCTGTTGTCCAGTATCTCACCAAGGCGTTCGGTCATGCCCAGGGTCCGGTACCGCTCTTCTGCGGCCGCATACGCTTCGAGCGCTTCTATGTAGCGGCCCATGTACTCGTAGCAGCCGCCGCGATTCTGGTACACGAGCGCGGTAAACAAGTCGACCTGTTGCCGCGTAGGCGTAACTTCGAGTTCGCCGCTACCCGCAAGCGTGCCGAGTACGATCTGCCCGGCATCGAGTGCCTCTCGGTAGAGGCCTAACTCCACGAACACGGACATCCGACCGACGTGGGTACGCAGTGCCTCCAGGTTCTCGCCGCAGGCGACATATTCTTCATAGGAGGCCTCGATCATGCGCAGCGCGGCTTCGAAATCACCGTTCGCGGCGTGCGTCTGAGCGCGGATGTAAGACGCCCGGGGTGGGGCCGTGGGCGCACCGGCTCGGTCCGCCAAGTCCGCGCAGAGCGCGGCTAATTGCTCCGCCTTGCCCGGATCACTGTAAACCAAACGGTTGGCAAAGTCGAGCAGCCGGGCCAGGCCTTCGGCGTTGAGCAGGTTCGCGGATCGCAACACCGACGACCGCCCCTCCAGCGTCAGCCCGGCGAGCACCTCGTCAACGCATCTGGCAACGACGATGTTCTGGTCGGAGACCAAGGCCTCTGTTAAGCGCTCAATTCGACGGGCGTGATTGAAACCTCGATCTGGTCGGTGCTGAGGATCATCGTGTACACGTCGGGCAGTATGGATTCGAAAGCGAAGCCGCCTAAGTCGTCGGTGGCGGTTATGGCGAGATCGGCCTCGTCCCGCAACAGTTGGACGCTGAAAGATCCGAGATCCATGTTGTCATGGGGAAAGACCTGTCCGTCGAGCTTGAGGGTCTTGTCACGGTCGCGCGGCCAGAAATTCAGGGCCACATCCAAAACTTCTGCAGAATAGATGAGTTGCCTCCGTGCCCCTTGCGTGCCGGCTGCCCTCACGCTAGCGGCCGGTCGCAAGTTACTGTCGAAGGTGAGCTGCGCGAAGATGCGTTTTAGGAGACCGGGCGTACGCTCATGACCTTCCGCGTACGCCTCGAAGCGGGCAATCAACGTGCTTCTCACACTTGGAGGCGGTGCTTCGAGGACGGTGCCTTTCGTAGCAGCAACGAACTTGTTCAACCAGGCGACGTCGGCAAGCGTCGCGTTGTCGGCAACCGCCACCTGATCCTCGACGTCCCGTGCCTCCGCCGCGGACAGGCGACCTTCCATCCAGTCGACAAGCCGGGAGAAGTCTATCTCTCTCTTAGGTGCAGGCATCAGATGGCTACCTCCGCGGCGACTTCACAGCTATTTTAGATCTGTCTACTCTGTAAATGCTCGCCATCGCGGCGAAAAATACACAAAGCCGCATCGGCGCGAAAGGGGCGCACTTCTTCTCCTTGCCCAGCCACCCGATAGGATCACTCACCCAATACCTGCCTCAAGCGCTTCAGGCAGCGGATTCGGGTGGGCCCCACGCTGCCGACGGCCATTCCCAAGCTTGCGGCGACCTCGGCGTAAGACGGTTGCTCCGGCGCCAAATAGAGGGCGGAGAGAAGGTCCCGGCACGGCTTGCCGACGCCAGAGAAACCATACGCCAACCACTCTGCCAGTTCCCAGCGTTCCACGTCCTCGGTGCCACCGTTTACCAAAAGTGAGAGGCCCTCGCTCGAACGTCCGTACTCGCTGGCTTCGTCACGACGGTTGCGGTGGAGCAGGCGCCAAGCGTGACGACGGGCAACGGTAACCAGCCACCCGCCCAGGTTGCTGTCCTCTGGCAGTGTACTCATGTTCTGAAATAGGATGGTAAACGTGATCTGCGTTATGTCGGCGGCGTCCTCGCGGGAGAGCCCGTATCTTCGCGGCACGGAGAACACGAGACGCTCGTATCTGTCTAGCAAGCGTTGCCACGAGTCGACATCGCCCTTACGGCACTCCAGGATGAGGTCTCGGTCTAGCGTAACCGTGGGGCGCGAGTTTTCCGAGGCGTGGAGCGCGAGCCCCCTTGGTCGTGCCTGCTCGCCGCAAGCCTAACGGTGCCGTACATATGACTAGGAGCAGGCGCCCGGAGCGAGGCTCGCGCTCACGTCGGCGTGTCCAGCGCCAAGCATGGCAGCGTAAAACGGTTCTGTCGCAAAAAGCGGCCGCGCACTGCAGCGTATCCTCTCTTCCACACCGGCGGGATCGAGCGAGCCGTAGACCGCGTGGATGAGCGCCGCCTGACCGGAGACGAAGGGCGTCGCCATCGAGGTGCCGCTCCAGTAGGCGTACTGGCTGCCCGGGAAGGCGCTCCGGATGTCCTGACCCGGTGCCGCGACGGTCACCCAACTCCCGTAGTTAGCAAAGTTTGATTTCTGCGCGTACATGTTTACCGAGCTCACGGCTACGAGCCCGTCTGCAGAGGCCGCGACGCCATTACCGGCGGCCGGGTAATGTGCTACGGAGCTGTTCGAGTTGCCCGCCGCGGCGGCGACTAGGACGCCGTTTGCCGTGGCGTCTTTGATCGTCTCCTGGAGCAACTTCGACCGGCTCGGCGAACCGAGGGAGAGGTTGATCACATCCGCATCGTTGCCCGCGGCGAAGGAAACGGCCTTGGCTATCGTGAATACTTCACCGTAGCCTTCCGTGTCTAGCACGCGGAGCGGCATTATCTTCGCTGCGGGGGCCGCGATGTCGACTATCCCCGCCACGTGTGTGCCGTGGCCCACCATCTCGTCCTTGTCTCCGTCACAATCGGCGTCCCTGCCCACCCGTCGATCCGAAGGGTTTCTGTCGCCTTCCACGAAATCGTAGCGCCCGGCGCCCTCGAAATTAGCCTCCAGCGTCGGGTGGTCGAGCTGCGCGCCAGTGTCCAAGACGGCTACCTTAGTGCCCCCGCCTCGACTGATAGCGTGCGCGCTCTCGAGGCCGAGCGCCTGGGCCGCGTACTCCTGGGAATCCTGGGAGGTTGATGCGACATCGCTGACGCCCCAGGCCCTGTGCCGGGCATCCCCTTCGGGCGGCTGGGCGAAGGTGTTGGGCTCAGCGTAAAGCAGGCGCGAGTCGTCTGACATCTGCCTCACCGTCTCCCTCACGCCCGAGCCGGCCGGCAACCCGAGCAGGTAGACATCCGTGCTACCCGGGAATGCTTCGAGGGCGGTAGATCCATAGGTGGCATTGATCTGCTGGACCGTAGCCCCGAGGATGGGATTCAGCTTAACGATAACTTGGCGGGGCACAAAGGCCCCCGGCCCGCAATCAGCCTGCGCGCTACTAGCGGCACCCGACAGCATTAGCAGGCACAACGCCAAGACAAGCGCCCCCGTCACCGCTCGGCATTTCGGTAGTGCAGAAGACATTCTCTTCTCCTATAAAAGATCGGCCCTATACTAGAGTCTCAACGCCTTCTCGTAGCCGGTTGCATCACTGACTCCACCCGCCGCTTTGGTACCCATACTCGCGGGGCGGATGTCTCGGTTCCTACCCCCATGCAATGGTTGCTGTCCTCCATACATCGTATGTGCAACTATAGCAGTAGGGTGAGTTAGACGCATCCCTTACATGGCTATCACTATCTTCGTACGGGGTCTTCCTGGCCAGCTTAATCTACCCTGTTTGGCCCCGAGGGATTCTAAGCTTAACGTCGCAAGTCGCAATTTTGGATAGGACGCCTCTTGGCTGATGACACAAGGACAGTAGCGGAGCATCAGCCTATGAATTGTTCGTGGAGGCTGGTTGGTCGAGTATTTATCGACCCTCCCGGCAGCATAACCTTTGTACGACGGGTCAACAAAACAGAGAGGGAGAAGCAGTCGTCAGTGATAAGGGGACAAAGCGGTGGGCCTCTTCGAGGCAGCCGAGCCGTCGAAAGGCGTACATGATAGAGGACCAAAGCGGCGCCTCTGGGGGACGGAGAGCTAGGGGTTTGACCCGCTGGAGGGGTGAGAGGTTTGCTCCGAGGCGATCTTGGCCACAAAGGGCCAGGCTATTGCGCGCCACGTTTCGCCAGCGGGCTATATCTCCGATGACGACGCTGCCTGTGGCTCCGTCTCGAAGGTGCGAGGCAAGAATAAGCAAGACAAGGAGATGGTCTCACACACATGATCTGGAGGTGCTACAGACATGAGGTGGCTATTGATTGTCGAGGACCACACTTTGTTTCGCGAGGCCCTAGCGGTCTTGCTCAAGTGGCGAACGGGATTGGGTAGTGTCCAGTCCGCCTCGATTGCTGAGACGCGGCACATCTTAAACGATGCGAAGGAAAAGCCAGTCTGCGCGATCGTCGACCTAGATCTGCCGGACGAGGACGGGATCGAACTGCTCGAGCGACTACGTGGGCTGCCGGTGGTGGCGCTCACCAGCGATCGAAGCCTAGACCGCTGCGCCCTAGCGTTAGAGGCGGGGGCGAACGAGGTGCTGCACAAGAGGGAGTCAAGTGAGATTATAATAAACGCGGTGGAGCAGCTAGTCGGCGGGTTGCGGACGCACGCCTCTTCAGGCTAGTTACCGGCGGTTTATTGTGTCCAATGGCGCGCGCTGCTAGTGTAGAATGGTTCTCGAAGGTGGGGTGGCAACGGGAGAGCGGTCGCGGTGCGGATACTGGTGGGTTTGGAGGACGATTACCGCTCCTACCGGGAGGTGATCGCGGTCAGTATCCAGATATTGCGCCCGCGCGCGAAGGTAGTTACCGCTGGTCTTGACGCGCTCAAAGAGGAGGTGCGGCGCTTCGATCCGCACCTGGTGATCTGCAGCCTGCCCGTCACCGCCGGCTATGGAGACACACTCGGCTGGGTAGAGCTTTCCTTGGTGAGCTCTCGGCCGACGGTAGTCTGCATCGACGGGCGTTACTCGGAGCAGAACATCCCAACGCTGGAGAAGCTGCTAAGTATTCTCGACGAGGTCGAGCAGCTTATCTAGGCGAAGGAGGCTGTCTAGACCTGCTAGGACTGCGCGCCGGAACGAGCGATGGGGTCAGCAGAGGGATAGTATCAGGCTACACGAAGGCATCTACGACCTCCAAAAGCATCATGACGGTGTACCCGCCAGGATCGCGGCCCGGTGTTAGCAGCCTCGCGGAGATTCCTGCTAAGAGCTACACGAAGCGCTGCCCCGGAGTGTTTGTCACAGCCGTTGAACCAATGAACGGAAGCCACTATGCCAGAGGTTTCTTCGAGTATTTGCTCGGGTTGCTGCACGCCAGCAATCTTGGCAGGAACAGCGGATACTAGAATACCCCGTTTTGCAGGTGATCCCGAAGTGGGCGATGCTGGTTTCGAACCAGCGACCTCTGCCGTGTGAAGGCAGCGCTCTCCCGCTGAGCTAATCGCCCGTGGGGGATGAATATACCATCCTCGATGGGGGCTGTGAAGCGGGTGGTCGGGTCCCCCGCCCCCATCCGTTATAATGCCCGCTCCGACGGGTAGGCGCGCACGGGAGGGCTTGTGACGGAACGGGAAAATGTGGGGTCCGGGGGGGCGCTGGACCGCGCCCTGGCGGACCTCAGGGCGCTCTCGGGGGACATGGCCTCCTGCGCGGTGCTCTCCGCAGACGGGGTGCTGCTCTCCTCCTCTCACGAAGAGGGCGTGGACCGGGAGCGGGCCGCGGCCATGCTGTCGGCGGTGGCGAACCTCGCGGAGCGGGCGGCCCGCCGGGAGGGCAAGGAGCACGCCTCGCAGGTCAGGGTGGACGCTGAGGACGGGCACCTGCTTCTCGTGCGGCTGGACGGCGGCGGCACCCTGGCGGCCACCACCGCTGGGGACGCGCGGGTGGGGCTCGTGCTCTACGACATGCGCAACGCCAGGGGAGAGGTCGAGAAGGCCATGAACGCGGGGGGGCAATCGTGAAGAAGCTGCTGGGGCGGCTCGTGATCCTGGGCGCCGTAGCCGGCGCCGCCGTGGCCGCCGGCGCCTACCTGCGGGGCGGGACCTCGGCCAAGGACGTCGCGCAGATCACCTTCGACGACGGCTCCCAGAGCTCCTTCGCCTCGAACACGCCCGAGGGCGAGGAGTTCGCCGACATCGCCCGCAAGCTCGTCGAGATGGGGATCTAAAGCTCTGTCAGCCGTCAGCCCGCTCCAGCCTTCGGCTTTCGCTATCAGCCTTCAGCTTGTTGATTTCGCTGATAGCTTTGCTGATTGCTGAGGGGTGCGGAGCGCGCTGACTAGCTCTAAGCGAGCGCCGCTTCGGGTGGGAGGCCACGGGTTTCAAGGATGCGCCCGATGGCAAGTCCTATCTGCGAGTTCGGGGTAGAGGCGCCGGCCGTGAGGCCGATG
>CADCVD010000071.1:0-979 GCA_902806055.1 uncultured Rubrobacteraceae bacterium | reverse complement strand
CGAGATGGGGGTCTAAAGCCGTCAGCCGTCAGCCCGCTCCAGCCTTCGGCTTTCGCTATCAGCCTTCAGCTTGTTGATTTCGCTGATAGCTTTGCTGATTGCTGAGGGGTGCGGAGCGCCGGGCTGAGAGCGGAGCCGAAGCCGGAGCGCGCTGACTAGCTCTAAGCGAGCGCCGCTTCGGGTGGGAGGCCACGGGCTTCGAGGATGCGCCCGATGGCGAGGCCTATCTGCGAGTTCGGGGTCGAGGCGCCGGCCGTGAGGCCGATGCGGACGGGGCCCTCGGGCAGCCAGTCCGTCTCCTCGACCTCCTCGCGGGCGTCGAGGGGGGTGCCGGCGGGCTTGTGGCGGATGGCGTCGCCCTCGATGCAGTCGCCGCTGGCTATGTGGTAGCTCGCGGGCACCCGCTCGTCGGCGATGATCGCGAGGTTGTTCGTGTTGGAGGAGTTGTAGCCGCCGATGACTACCATGACGTCCAGGGGCTGCTCGAGCAGGTCGAAGAGCGCATCCTGGCGGTCCTGGGTGGCCGAGCAGATGGTGTCGAAGAGCTCGAAGTGCTCGGCAATGTTCTCCTCGCCGTAGCGCTCGGCCATCGCCTTCCTCAGCTCCTCGCCGACCGCGAGCGTCTCGCTCATGAGCATCGTCGTCTGGTTGGCCACGCCCACGCGCTGGAGGTCCCGGGCCGGGTCGAAGCCGGGGCTCATGCCGTGGGAGAGCTTCTCGGTGAGCTCCCCGCCCGTCATCCTGCCGAGGATAAAGTCCGTGACGTAACCCGTCTCTTTCAGGTTGCGCACTATGAGGTAGCGGCCGTTGCCGCCGTCCTTGAGGGTCTGGCTTGCCGTGGCCTTCGTTTCCTCGTGGTAGTACTTGCCGTGGATGATGCTGGTGAAGCCCTTTTTGGCGTAGCGCGTGACGCGCTTCCAGACGGAGAGGACCGAGCCGCACGTCGTGTCGACCACGACGCACTCCTTCTCGCGCAGCT
>CADCVD010000070.1 GCA_902806055.1 uncultured Rubrobacteraceae bacterium | reverse complement strand
ATCAACTCCGAAGAGATGCCCAGCTGCTCCTCGCCGTCTTCGAGGGCGCGGCGTATGCCTGTGACCACCGACTCGAACGGCACCCCTCTGTCGACATGCGCCTGAGGATCGAAGAAGATCTCGGCGTGACGCACGTTCTGAGCCGCGACTTTTTGCAGGTAGGCCCAGGTCAAATCGTAGAAGTCTCGCTCGTTCAGAAGCACCTGCATACCCTCGTAGTACAGGTCCAGAAAGGATTGAAGGTCGCTGAAGTCGTACGCCTGGCGTACCTCCTCCACGGAGGCATACCGGAGGGAGACCTCGTTGCGCTCGGCGATCTCGAACATCAACTCGGGTTCCAGAGAGCCCTCGATGTGGATGTGCAACTCCGCCTTCGGCATCCCCTGGATAAAAGTATTCGAGACGACAGGTTCCCTCAAGCTCATCTTCCGGCTGCTCCTTTCCCACGTTTTCCCATACCCGGAGGTCTTTACATCTAGGATAGATTGCCTGAGAGTATTGCGCCAGCGGCCCAGTCCGG
This sequence comes from uncultured Rubrobacteraceae bacterium, assembly GCA_902806055.1. Classification (GTDB taxonomy): domain Bacteria; phylum Actinomycetota; class Rubrobacteria; order Rubrobacterales; family Rubrobacteraceae; genus Rubrobacter_F. The sequence continues at coordinate 10,433 of CADCVD010000070.1, read as the reverse complement.
ATCATCCTGGCTCATCCTGCCACTAGCTCAGAGCATCTCTCTGCCTGAAGACGAATTCCAGCATCTCCTCGCCGAAGTCCGAGGCGGTGCTCACGTCGCCCCGCTCGACCTCGACGTTGTTTAAATACTGTAGCCGGAGGACGTCGCCGACTCCGGCCTCGGGGATGATCCCGCCGAAGAAGAACCCCAACTCCTCCAGCCGGTCCCCGCCGATCCGAGTAGCAAGGTTGGAGAGCGGCAGGTCGACGTAGATCACGTCTATGCGGTGCAGGCAGAGCTCCCGCAGCCGGGAACTGACAAGCTCTCGCAGATCGTTCCCCGGTTCGACGACCCGCAAGAAGGCAAGGTTATGATCCTGGCGTACTCGCACGTCTACGCGCGACGAAGCTGGCAGCTCCGGCCGCGGGTCCGAGCGGTCGACGATGGTGCGCCGTAGCCCGTTGTGCTCGACCACCCACCGGACGACGTCTCGGTACCGGGCGGGCGGGTAGATCTCTCGTTGCGGCTCCTGGTTGGTGCGCATGTAGAAAAGGGCGACGGATCCGCGCCGTCCAGCCCTATCCTCGCCGATCTCCTTGTAGGAGACGGACGGCGGTATGTAGCCGAGCAGGAACCCGGTCTCCCTGGCGCCGAGGTGCAGGTTGCCCTTCTGACTGTAGGGATGGATCGCGGTAGCCTCACTGTAGAGGCCGTACATACCTCCTTCGGCGGCGCGTGACGCGAGGAAGGTCTTCATCTTCGCGAAGAGCTGATGCCCCCTAAAACGCGGGTCCACGACCGCCTGCCCGGCCTCCGCGACCGGCGCCCCGGGGCGTTCTACCGTCAGGGCTAGGTGGCCCACGAGCTCACCCTCGGGGGAGACCGCCACGCAAGACCTCATCAACCCGCTCTCCTGCAACTCCCGGATGCGCTCCGGGTAGTAGATGTCGTCCCAGTCGTAACTGTAGCCGTAGGATCGGTAGACGGCGCGCGAGAGAGCCGGAGACTCTTCGGGGCGCATCATCCGTATCTCCAGCGGCACGTCCCCGGAAGCGGCCGGGGCTTCGGCGGTCTCGCGATGTTCATCCTCGGGGAGGTGGTCCCGGACGTCGACATGGGGCAGATTCTTGACCAGCTCTACCCGGTTGCCGCGGCGCCCCAAGTTTACGAAGCGAACCTCGTCGGCGAAAGAGCGGTGGACCATCTCGCTCAGGACCGGGTCGCCGCCGTCTGTAAAACATTCGTAGTCGAAGGGCAGCCCTTGATCCTCGACGGCGACCACGACCTGTCCGGGACGGCGGAGGACGAGGACATCGTAACGCCCGTCATTGCCCGGCTCGAAGGCGTGCTCTACGACGTTTCGGCAGACCAACTCGACGACGCGGTCCAGGTGCTCGGCGGCCTCGTCGCGCAGTCCCAGCCGGTGGACGGTCTCTCTCACGAAATCGACCAGGGGTTGCAGGAAACCGGCGTCCGCCGAGACCGTGACACGGACGACCAGTTGCTCTAACTTCTCTGCCTCACTCGTATCTCTCACAACGATGTCTCCTCACAGCGGTGGTTCCTCACAGCGGTGGTTCCTTCCAGGCTTCTTAAAGCATTCGAGATAGATCAAGAGCCGCACGGTCGGCTCGAGCGATCAGGTCTGCTCATCGAGCCGAGATCGTCCGGGATTTGCAAGTACCTCCGCAGCGCCCTCGCACCCTTAAGAGATCAGCCCACGGCCGCCATCCGGTTGGCGAGCGCCCGCATATGACGGGCATCAGTACCGCAACACCCGCCTAGAACGCGCAGGCCGAAGTTCTCGTGAATCTCCCACATCTCGGCGGCGAATCGCTCAGGATCGTCGCCCTCTGGATGGTCGAGCTGGATCAGCTCCGCAGGGCTTAAAGGGGAGGCGTTGGCCTTGAACTCGTATAACCTGCGGGCGACCAGGTCCGAGACCGCCGCCTCGTCGCGCAAGGCCGTGGCGGCGATGGAGGGGTGGACGCAGCTGATCGAGTAGAAGAGCGGCGCCGGAGAAGCCTCGACGTCTATACACTCGATGGCCTCGTGGAGCGGCGTGCCGTCGAGCACCCGCCCGTCCCTTTCGAGCACGAAGCTGAGCACGTACGGCAGGCCGGTGTCGCCCATAGCCATAGCCGCGCCGAGAGCCTCCTCGACCTTGGGGAAGGTCGGCGCGTACAGGAAGTCCACGCCGGACCGGGCCAGCGCCTCGGCCTGGAGGCCGTGGTACTCGTGAGCCTGCCGGGCAGGCAAGGCCTCCTCAGGGAGGTATGCGTCCCCGCTCGGCCCTATAACCCCGGCGATGTACACCGGTCCGTAGTTCGAGTTGTCCCGAATCTCGCGGTGCATCGCCACGGCGTCGGCGTTCAGGAGCCTGACCGTCTCGGCTTCACCGAGCCCCGCCTGCCGGACGAAGTTGAGGCTAGCCCGGAAGGTCGGGGTGCCGATGATCACCGGCAGGCCGGCCGAGCGGGCGGCCTCGACGTAACTTCCATAGATCTGGCGCAGGACCGGACCACCGGTCGGGTCGTTGACGAGAGCCGCCGCCTGAACGTGCGGGGGGAGCGGGATATCGGTCTCGAATATTACGCGCGTCTCGATACCGCCGTCCGTCAGGATCAAAGCACCTTCGCGAACCGCCGCCTCGAACTCACCCATAGTCTGCAGTCTACAGACCGTGGGTGTTACCGGCGACCTCGCCCTCTCCCGTTGAGAAGCCGCTAGCGATCCGAACGGTCAGACCGAGAGACTCGCTGACACGGACCATTGGCCGATAAACTAGAACAAGGACGACCGGGAGTACGAGGACGCGCCAGACACGTCCCGAAAGCTAGTTTAGCCTTGAGCATCCAGCGGTAAGGCTGCCCGTTCTCGGCGCCGGACAAGACGGCAGCATACGTCAGCCCGGCCTATTTCGTCTGTCTCACAGAAGGCCAGCAGGCCCTACAGGCCCGCAACGAGGTTCTCTCTTCGAGAAGATCAAGCCTCGTGCAGAAGACGGATAAGATCACGTTGACTGAGGGGAAGCACGCAGCTCCGCCACGACGTCCTCAGGCTCGGAGAACTCCGCTCGTCCCAGGCTTCCGATCCTTTCGACCAGCTCATCAGGGGCGCCGTTGCTCTCAGCGGCGGAGATAAGATCCTCTTTGCTCGCCGGATAATCTATGCCTTCGAAATACTGACGAGCATCCTCAGGGTTGAAGTCCATGTTCCATCCCTCCTGTAACCGAGTCGGGTCTGCTCCCTGGCGTATACCCTCTACAGACCTCAACAAACCAGTTCTCCGGAACATACTTGAGACGAGGACTCTGCTGTCGATCGTGTTAGAAGCAGGCCGATGCTGACGAAAGGTTCCCCATCCTATCGCGGTCGCGCTGGCTTGGGGTAAGCTATAGAGGCAACATCCCTACCGTTACCAAGCTCAAGATCAGTCGATAGCGAGCAAGCGCAAGCGACCTCAGGATGCCGCGAGCTTGAATAGAGAAACCAGAAGCCTGGCTGAAGGCCAACTCCTGTACCTTGCTGCAACCTTTGACTAACGCCTGACTAGCAAGCCTCTTATTCCCTCGATTTGGGCATATATCGACCTAAAGTAGAAAAGAGAGGACCAATGACTAACCCGGTTGCTACACCGTTCGACATCTCCAGTTACGACAATCCGGAGACTATTCGCTTCAGGAAGTACGCTACAGGCACCCATCTCATCGTGCACGGAGCCGAGGTCGAGACAGGACTGACCCCTAAAGAGATAGCCTGGCAAAAAGGCAAGGCCAGACTCTACCATTACAAATCCGACCGCGAAAAGAAGTATTCCGTTCCGGTCCTGATCGTCTACGCGCCTATACTCCGCCCCTACATCCTGGACCTAGTGCCTGGCAACAGCTTCGTGGAGTATCTGCTCTCCGAGGGCTTCGACGTGTACCTGCTAGACTGGGGCATCCTCGGCCCCGAGGATGAGCATCTTTCGTTTGAGGACTGGATCCTGGACTACATGTCCGAGGCTGTACAAAGCGTCCTGAGTGGTTCACAAGCCGAAGAGTTGACCATCTTCGGCTACTGCCAAGGCGGGACGATGAGCGCGATGTACGCCTCCCTCTCTCCCGAGGAGCACCTAAAGAACCTGATCCTGCTGACCACTCCTGTAGACTTCGCGCCCGATGATCCGGGTATCTTCGGGCTCTGGACGCTTTGGACCAGGAACAGCGACGCATACTTCGACCCCGATCTCATAACCGATACTATCAGGAACTTCCCGGAGGACTTCTTTAAACGCCTCAATGAGACCGGGACCTCCGCGCTCGGGCCCCTTCCCAGCCTCGCTAGCTCCTACCTGAAGACGTGGAACCGTTTCATGCCCGGCGAGTCCATAGCCTCCTGGCTGGCCGTGAGCAAGTGGGTTGACGACGGCACGCCCTTCCCCGGCGAGGCTTTTCGGCAGTGGATTCGGGGGTTCTACCAGCAGAACAAGCTCCCCAAGGGAGAGATAGAGCTTCGCGGGCAGCGGATAGACCTCTCGAAGATCGAGTGCCCCCTGCTATCCATCGCGGGAAGTAAGGACTTCATCTGTCCGACAACCCAGGCCGAACCCGTGGTGGATCTGGTCGCCAGCCGAGATAAGAAGTTCATCGTTCTGGATGCGGGCCATGTGGGCTTGATGGCCGGTCCGGTGGCCAAAGAGGAGTTGTGGCCCCAGGTAAGGGACTGGCTGAATCCCCGCTCAAATTGACCGCATGGAGGATAAGATGAATCTTGAGGAGCGTAGTATAGACGTTAACGGGCTACCTACCCGCTATCTGCAAGCAGGCTCCGGGCCGCCGCTGGTCTTGCTGCACGGCGTCGGCGACAACGCTCTTATATGGCGGTGGGTGTTGCCCGCCCTTGCGCGCACTCACCAGGTCTATGCGCCGGACCTCCCCGGCTCCGGTGACAGTGGCAAGCCCGACTCCGACTATTCACCGGCCTTCTTTACCAAGTTTCTAAGCGACTTTTTGGATGCCTTGGAGATCGAAAGCGCCACCATAATCGGCAACTCTTTGGGCGGCCTCGCGGGCCTACGCTTGTCGTTGTCCCAGCCTCAGCGCGTCGCGTCTCTGGGCCTGATCTCCAGCGCCGGCCTCGGCCGAGAGGTGACCTACACCCTGCGCTCATTGGCTGTACCCGGCTATGGTGGGTTGGCGGCCACCTGGGCAAAGCGGCCACCCGGAGCGGCTCAGAGGATCTTGGGACGCTCGGCCCTCCTCTTCGCGCGTCCGCGACGCGTTCCCCGAGAGTGGCTCAAAGAGCAGTACCGGCTGGCGAGGTTACCGGGCTTTCTGCAGGCCCAGCTAGCCTCCGTTCGCGCCCAGGTAGGTCTCAGAGGACAGCTTGAGATTCTGACGGATCAACTCCCTCGCCTGCAGATGCCGGTGCTCATCCTTTGGGGAACACGCGATAGAGTATTCCCCTACTCGCAAGGGCAAGAGGCTCTTACACGCCTCCAGAGAGGTTCCCTCGAACTCATCCCTGACTGCGGCCACCTACCCCACGTCGAGCGCCCCGACAACTTCCTGAACTCCCTCAGACCTTTCTTAAGGGAACAAACATAACCTCTCCAGGGCTTCGATATCCCTGCGAGATACACAGATCTTGGCAACGTTAGCATCGCCTAAACAGAACGCTCGTCAGAGCATGCGCTAGCCAGGCAAACATCTCTCGGCTCGTCATCAGAGCTCTGTTGGCCGCATCGCCGTAGGCGGCGAGAGGCGACCTGGGAGTCCAAGCCGGAGACGACCAAAGCAAGACGAACATCTCGTCTTTGCGATACAGCCTATGTGCATGAGGGAATCGTCTCTACCTCGTCCCTCCGGTCTCCCTCCTTACCGGGTCTCCGCAGGGCTCTTTCTGTTTCCTTTGTTCGTCGGTTATAGCCTCTTAAATGTTCAGGCCCCGGATGAGCACTGCCCGGGCCGGGGAGCCGTCTGAGCCGACCAGCTTCAGCGGCAGGCATGCGAGAAAGTACTCTCCAGGTTCCACCTCCGTGAGCACCAAACCCTCCAGGAGGGTCACGCCCGCCTTCAGCAATGCGTGATGGGTGCGAAACTCTCCTTCTCCGAACTCTGCATCCTCGAACGGCTCCACGGAGAGATAGTCCACGCCCAGGGTCTCGACCCCGGCCTCGATCAAGTACTCCGCAGCCTCCCGCGAGACGGCGACGTAACCTTCTTCGAACTCCCCGCGCCTCATGAGGTCATCCCCGGAGTTACGGGTCTTGAGAAGCAGGCGCTGATCTCCGGCGATCTCCGCGGCCTCCAGATCGTCCCGGCCCACGTGGCCTTCGACATGGCTGAGATCCAAGACCCGGCACGGACCTATCGACCGCCGGAGATCCAGGGCCTCTATGCCGGCCCCGTTCGGGATGAAGTGCAACGGGGCGTCCACGTGGGTCCCGGCGTGTCCGCCCGTCTGCCACCAGCTAACGGTGTTCGGATCTCCCTGCCTCTGATGGGCGAGGAACTCATGGGACGGCGGCTCTTGCCCGGGCCAGCTCAGCATCTCCGGGCTAAAAGGTGCCGTTATGTCTATGATCTCCATCCTGCCTCCTTGATTACCGGCTGCTCGCACCGGTTCCCCTCCGTCGCCGTCATCCATAAACCTCGACCTCGATCGGCTTGAAGCTGTAGTTGTTGGACATCTCGGCCGAGCACGCCGTAACCCCGACGATGAGGTCCATCTCCGCCCGCAGGTCTAAGAAGTCCCCGGGCTCAGAGAGCGGCGGGCCGATCTTGAGCTCACCCGACGGCAGGATGTCCACGTTCATAAAGGCGTTGAAGGTCGTAGGAACGTCGTCTAACAGAATGCCGAACCGCTCGAGGTTCTTCGTCAGGTTCTCCAGACAACTCGGATGATAACCTTCGTGCCCCTCATAGAGGATCTCAAAGGTCTCCGAGCTGCAGGGTGTGAGGAGGAAGTCGTGCCTGCCCACCCTATCCTCGAGGATCGTGAACATCGGGTTGCTCCGGTTTGAGTAGAGGACGTGTCCGGTCGTCAGGTAGACGGTGTTGTTGTAGTCGATGCTGCGACCGGAGGAGAGCCACTCACCCTTATCGGCGCGGGCGAACGCTATGATGTCGGAGACCTGCTCCCCTTCGGGGTCGATTACCCTCAAAACCTGCCCCTTATCGAGGCTGAAGCCCGTGCCCGTCTGCGGCTCCAGCCGGTAACGCGCGATCTTTCCCACTACTTAAACACCCTCGCCTGTTGAAGCGCCGCCGGCGTGGAACGGACATCGCCAGCCCTCCTGCGCGGGACGGCCCGAGTACTGCCGAGCCTCGGAGCGTACGCCAAAATCACCGAGGTTGGGGTTCAGGCTACCTTGGAGCTTACGCTCGCGGGCGCGGATGACCTCTTGCATCCGCTCATACCCCCCTTCACTGCGGAGACGCTCGAACTGGTGGTGAGCGTTGAAGACCAGAGTGGGCCAGGCGAACCGCCGCGCGAAACGGGAGCTCGCCGGATGGATCCCGACGACGAAGAACGCCATCTCGGCGAAGCTAAAGGCAAACTGCGTATCCTCGGGGTCCGGGCTCTTGGACGGGTCCCAGCTATGATGTACGCGATCCTCTTCGTGCAGGCGCTGGAGCTGGGCCCACAACAGCTGCTCGAACGATGCCTCGTCCGCTACGTTCGGTCCCTCAAAGCTCGCAACGAACGTGGTAAAGCCGTTATCGAGCCTCCCCTGCTCCTCCACAAAGGAGAAGAGGTCGCGTGAGAGTCCGGCAGTTGCCTCAGGAGAACCCAGATCACCATAAAATCCTACCCGGTAGCCCCCGCCGCGGATCGCGGCCTTCGCCCCGACGCACGAAAACCTCGTGTTCAAGACGAGCGATCGGAAGGAGTCGTGAACGAACTCCATCAGCGGCGCGGCAGGCTCTCCAGAGGGGGTTAGAAACAGCCTGTTCTTATGGAACGCGGCGTAACGACTGTTCGCACGCGCGAGGTCGCTGTTGAACGGGTTCGGGCGCTTCTGTCTACCTATATCGCTTGTAAGAGCCATGCCCAGCTTTCTAGCCCGCCGTTCATGAATACGAAGTCAAAGCGTTCACTTTGCCGAAAGGTACCTATCAGCATCAGCGGTTGGTGCGTTCTTATGGCGCGGAGCCGGCATCTTCTCGTGACGCCGCCGAAGCTCTTTCATGGGCGTGGCCGCCCGAACGAGCACGGACTCACGATAGAGTACGCCTCCTAAGAATAGCCGGTAGCCGAGCGCAAGCCAGGAGCAGAGCGTGCGTTCCGCAACCCATAAAGGGGCCAAGAGCGAGGACGTGACCGGAAAGACCCTCCGTCCGCCGCCCCGGCGTCTCCCCCATTCCGCGAGGGCCATAATCGACATGGCCAGGGACGTTAGTAGAGACCAGCGCCGGCGCAGCGACAGGAGGACGGTAAGGGGGAGCAGGGCGAGGAATATGCTCAGGCGCATGGGCCGGGCGAACTCATCGTAAGCCTGACGGACGCGCTGGGAGAAGAAGTGGCGCGCGCTCGGAGGCCTGCGTCGCACGAAGAGGTCGAGCGGCACGGTCTCCACGCCCCCCGACGCGCGTATGGTGCGGACCAGCTCGAGATTCTCGAAGAGAACGCCGCCGTCGTAGCCGCCTGTATCCTCAAGCGCCGAGCGCCGCACCCCGAGCGTGCCCGGCCAATCCTCCCCGGCGACCCGGTTGAGGAGCGTGCGGGCCGTGTCCCAACGGGCGTGCCAGGGTAGGGGGTCAAAGTAATTCTGCGGCCGCACAACGTCGGCGTCCGCTAAAAGAGCGACCACCCGGGCCATGGCATCCGGGTCATAGCGCACGTCGTCGTCGGCGATCACCATCCGCTCGCAACTCGCCCGGCGCAACCCCGTGAGCACGCCCCCGACCTTGCCGTTAGGCGTCCGAAGCCCGGGGGCAGGTGGGACGTGAACAGCGAAGGAACCCCACCGATCGGCGTGAACCGCGAAGACCTCGGGCGGCGAGCCGTCCACGATAATTAGCTCCTCTACGTACCCGGACAGTTGACTCAGATACTCGGTGAGATCGTCGAGTTGTTCGGTTCGGTTGCACCGAATCGGCATGATATATGTTGCCTCCACGACCACCCTTATACTCCATCACCCGGGCTGCGGCTATCGGCCGGCGGTACCTGTCCTACCGCTACGACCTGACCCTCGCACGCGTAGAAGTCGGGGTGGTCGAGCAGGTTGTCCGGGGCGGCAGGGTCGCGTACGGCGCGCCAGGTCGCGAGATCCTTTTCTGGAACCCCGCGCTCCTCGGCTAGGCCCGCGAGATAAGCGAGCCACTCGCCGAAGAACTTCCTCTCGACCGGCCGTAGCGGCGCCCAGCGCTCGATAAGCGCCGTCCACTGCCGCACCTCTGTCAGCCCGGACCGCTCGAGCCATCTCCTAAGCTCCCGCCCTCGCAGCGAACCCCTCGACTCCGCGTTGACCCGTTCGGCGCGCAGGCTGGCTTCGGAGAGGTGGGAGACCAAAAACGGATCTGCGGGGTAGAGCCGCAGCAGGTTCATATCGACGTCCTTCACCGCGACCAACCCGCCCGGCCGCACCACGCGGCGCAACTCCGTCATCACGGCCGGCAAATCCTCGTCGCCAAAATACTGCGTCGTGTTGGCGCACCAGACGGCATCGAAAACGCCATCCGGATACGGCAGCGCGCTCACCGACCCTACCCGAGCCTCTACGGGACAGGCCAGGCCCCACCTAGGAGCTTGTTCCTCTACAAAGGCGACGTTCTCGGAGGCCAAGTCCAGCGCCGCGACGCGCCCGCTCCTTCCCACTAGCTCGGCCAGAAAGGGTATGTAGCTCCCGCTGCCGCACCCCGCATCCAGGACGCACCAGCCCGGCTCGATCCCAACCCAGGACAGCATCGCCTCATACTCTGTTCGACACGCCTCGAAATGCGCGTCGAGCCAGCCGGGTTCGGTGAGCGATTGTCCGGTCGAGGACGCATGAGATCCCTGTGCACCTTGCGGGCCATAAGGCGCCACCGTTACCTCCTCCAGGCTGTAGAAATCGCTCCCTCTTGTACAAGGATACTATTACCCCTGCCGAAGGCTATTAACCCAACTCAGGACTTAGTAGGTCGATAGATGGTAGTTACAGGATCGAAAGCTCTCTCCTTTTTCCCGAACCCTAGCTATCCCAATGTCGAAGACGTTAGCGTCGCCTAAATCCGACGTTTCCGCTCTACAGCTTTTGCAGCGCACCTGAACCATCGGTCATCATATGAGCATTAACGCTTACTCGGAAGACCTGCGCAAGAAGGTAGTCGAAGCCCTCCGCCGTAGAACGGGAAAGAGCGAAACCGCCCGCCTGTTCGGGGGCTGAGGGCGGCCTGGCGGACGGGGTCGCCGGCGAAGCCGGGCTCGAAGCCGGGCTCGACGCCGGGCGCTTGGTCTTCGTGGACGAGATGGGCACGAAC
>CADCVD010000069.1:10725-11021 GCA_902806055.1 uncultured Rubrobacteraceae bacterium | reverse complement strand
GCGAACTATAAAGGAGCCGTGCTAAGATTCCAAAGGTGTCTACTGTCGTTGCCATAGTGAACCAAAAGGGCGGGGTGGGTAAGAGCACGACCGCTATCAATCTCGCAGCCTATCTGGCTGAAATGGGAGAAAAAGTCCTCATTCTCGACATGGATCCGCAAGGCAACGCTACGAGCGGCCTGGGTATCTCTGCTGGTAGTAGCGGCTGCATGTACGATGTTCTTCTTGAAGGCAAGCCGCTCGAAAGAGTTGCGATGAAGACGGAAGTCAAGGGCCTCGACGTTGCGCCAGCTACC
>CADCVD010000069.1:0-10715 GCA_902806055.1 uncultured Rubrobacteraceae bacterium | reverse complement strand
GAGGTGTTGATACCTATGCAGTGTGAGTACTACGCCCTAGAAGGTCTCACACAGCTTATGCGAAGCTTAAGAATGGTAAGAGAAGAGCTCAACCCGGACTTGCGCATAGGTGGTGTCTTGCTCACCATGTTCGATACGCGTACCAACCTCGCTCACCAGGTGGTGGAAGAGGTGAGATCTTTCTTCGGAGATCAGGTATTCCACACTATCATCCCCCGCAACGTGAGACTCAGTGAGGCGCCAAGCTTTGGGATGCCGGTCACTCTTTATGCTCCAAAGAGCACGGGTGCTGAGGCGTACGCAGCCGTCGCCGAAGAGGTGCTGAACCGTGGGTAGACGGGGATTAGGACGAGGGCTCTCGGCTTTGATCTCTACCGGCGACAGTGTGGGAGGGCTAAGGTTCGAGGAGGTACCCGTCTCCGCAATACGGCCTAACACGCACCAGCCGCGTCGCAACTTCTCTGAGACAAGCATAAAAGAGCTTGCCTCTTCGATAAAAGAGGTAGGGATACTACAGCCGCTCGTGATCCGGTCGACCGAGACCGGCTTTGAGCTAATAGCCGGAGAGAGGAGGCTCAGGGCCGCTAAAGAGGCAGGTCTAGACCGCGTCCCGGTTCTCATAAGACAGGCGGGGGAGGGCGAGTCTATGGAGATGGCGCTCGTCGAGAACCTGCAAAGGGAAGACCTGAATCCGTTAGAGACTGCCGCCGCTTATCAAGCTCTAATGGATAGTTTTGGCCTTACAAAGGACCAACTCGCGGGTAGGTTGGGGAAGAGTCGAGCTGCGGTATCCAACACGCTTCGTCTTACCAGATTGCCGGAATCCATACGCACCATGGTCTTGTCTGAGAGGCTCTCGGAGGGACATGCTCGAGCACTACTCGGGCTTGAAACCGAGGAGCGGATGCTGCATGTAGCCGAGAAGGTACAGGCAGAAAAGCTCTCGGTGCGCAAAACCGAAGAGACGGTACGGGACGAAATCTCCGGGTCGCAGGAGGACACGAAGTTCGAGGCGAAGCCACAGGAGGAGCCTCACGCGTTTGTTGATGAGTTCGACGAGGCCTCTAGGATGATCCAGGAAGCCCTCATGCTACCTACGCGGGTGCGACCTTCGCGTAGGGGCGGCAAAATCGAAATACGCTTCCGCGAGAGGGAAGAACTGGAAGCGCTAATATCCTTGCTCACCTCCAGCGAAACTCGTCGTTAGCCCTGTTCACCAAGGGTAACTTTCTTCTACACCGCCGCGCTCGCACAGCACAGGGACTTAAACAGTACTTATTCCGGGTGTCCGTACACAGAACACTCCTGGTATTGTACTGTGCAGAGGGGAGGGGTATGGATACAAAAGGCACAAAACTAGCACTAACGGTCGGCATTCCTTTAGTGCTAGTTTTGCTAGGAGGAGTCGCTGGAGCCGAGAGCAACGAAGCTTCGGGCGCGACGGCCCCAGAGGGGCAGAGCGGGAGTGCAGCTTCGGAGTTAGACAATGAGCTACGACAGGAGCAGGACGCCGCGCTCAAGACGGAGGTTGGGAACATTACAGAGGTAGCTTCTCAGCTAAGAGATGCGCGAGACTCTGTGGGGGCAGCAGCGGAGCGCACCCGGGAGCTTGAGGAGCAGACCCGTCACCTAACAGAACAGGCAGATTTTCAGCGCTTAGAGGCAGCGAAGGCGCAGGACCGGCTTAAGGAAAGGGCAAGGGTCGCTTACAAGGGTGAAGATGTAGCTGGTGTCTTCGCCGTTGTACAGAAAGTTTTCGACGAACCCCGTCCTGTTCTCGACGCCATTGCCGAGGGGCCTTTAGCGCGTGTGTTGACGCAGGATCGCCGGAGTATAGAGACTCACAAAGATGCCGAGCGGGCGTTGAAGGAGACCCTTCGTCAGGCCGAGGAAACGAGAGCAGAGCAAGAGGAGCCACGTGAGGAGGAGAGGTCCCGTGCTGGGGAGCTCAAGCGCCGCGAGGGCAAGCTAAAAGCCTCCACCAGCAAGCTCGGTACCGACAAGGAGCAGCGGATAGAAGAGCGGATCGAGCAGCTTGAGGTCGCCGAGGAGGCCGGAGAGATCCAACTACCCCCGGCGAGCGGCAACGGTAACGGCGGGGTAGGGATGGGGGCCGACCGGGAACTCGATATCGCCCGGGAACAGATCGTGGCTCAGCCCGTCGAGGAGATCCCGTACAAGAGATACTTACAGATCTACAAGGCTGCCGCGAAGCGGTACGGGTTCGCTGAGGACTGGTATGTTCTCGCTGCCGTGGGTAAGGTCGAGTCGAACCACGGGGAGAACATGGGTCCCTCCACCGCCGGAGCGATGGGGCCGATGCAGTTCCTGCCTTCGACGTGGCAGCAGTTCGGGGTGGACGGCAACCAGGATGGCGTGGCTAACATCCTGGATCCTGAGGACGCTATTCCCGCCGCCGCATCATACCTGGAGTACGGGGGCGCACCAGAAGACTTCTATGCCGCGCTCTATACATACAACCGAGCCGGGTGGTATGTACGTGAAGTCCTAGGTATCGCTGAAGGCTACCGCAGGCTCGCCAAAGACGACGAGGTAGACCCCTACGTCTAGCTCTCAACAGAGTATCTAGTTCACCAGGGACTCAGCTAATCGCCGGGTCCCTTTTTATGTAAAGGTTTTGTGCAGGTTGCCCGAAGACTGGGCGTCGAGCCTCATCTAGCATAGATCACCTGCAACTAGGATTAGAGAGGCAACGATGGTGGTGAGGAGGCATGCGCGTTCGTTTTGCGCTATGGTGGTTGTGGCGCTGGTCGCATTGGCGGGGCTAGAGGGTTGCAGCGGGGCTGCGTCGGGAGGGCAAGCGGAAGAGGGTAAGACTTTAGCCGTGCTCGCGGCTTCTTCGCTAACCAACGCTTTCAGAGAGTTGGAGCCTATGTTCGAGGAGCAGAACCCCGGGGTGGACGTGAGCGCTAGCTTCGCCAGCAGTTCCGACCTGCTCGTCCAGATCCAGCAGGGTGCTCCGGCCGATGCCTTCGCTTCGGCAGACGAGGCAAAGATGGATACCGCCCTGGAGGAGGGTCTGGTGGCTAAGCCCAGGGTCTTCGCAAGAAACCGCCCCGTAGTTATCGTACCCGCGGACAACCCGGCGGGGATACAGGAGTTCCGGGACCTGGGAGAGGTCGATGCTCAACTGGTGCTGGCGGAGGAGAAGGTGCCGATAGCAGAGTACGCAAAGACCGTGCTTGCGAACGCCGACTCCGAGTATGGCGATGACTTCGGGCAGAGAGTCCTCGATAAGGTAGCCTCGCGTGAGGCTAACGTACGCGCCTCGGCCAACAGGGTTGCCCTTGAGGAGGCGGACGCCACGTTCGTATATGCGAGCGACGTGACCGAGGACATCCGTGACAGAGTTCGGGTCGTGGAGATACCCGAGAACCTCAACGTGCTGGCCACCTACCCGATAGCTGCCATAGAGGGTTCGCAGAACGCCGAGCTGGCGCAAGCCTGGGTTGACTTCGTGGTCGGCGAGGAGGGGCAGAGCGTGCTGGAGAGCTATGACTTCCAGCGGGCGAGTTGAAGCTAAAGCGGAGCGGTCGGGGCCGGACGGGTGGGGGCGATAAGCTCGCGTCGGGTTTCGCTGTAGGTGCTTTAGCCTTGCTAGCGGGGTTCGTTGCTCTCCCGCTCCTGAGCCTGGTCGTATGGATGTTGAACGAAGGGTCCTGGCGGGCAATGGCCTCCCCGGTCGCTATCGACGCCCTGCTCTTAAGCTTACGCACGACCGCGATAACGATGATTATCATCATAGTCGTCGGTACTCCGGCGGCCTTCGTGCTTGCCCGCACAGAGTTCCCGGGGAAGCGGCTAGTCAACACGCTAATCGACATACCGGCAGTCTTGCCCCCGAGCGCCGCAGGTATAGCGTTGCTGCTCGCGTTCGGCAGAGCGGGACTGCTCGGGGAGCACCTGCAAGTCTTCGGCTTACAGCTCAGCTTTACGACAGCGGCGGTCGTGCTGGCCGAGCTCTTCGTAGCCACGCACTTCTACGTGCGTCAGGCAGCTGTGAGCTTTGCTCGGGTGGATCAAAGTGTGGAGGAGGCGGCGATGGTTGACGGGGCGAGCCGCGCCGGGGTTTTCGCAAGGATCACCGTACCCCTGGCATTACCGGCGCTGGTGGCCGGGGCGGTTACCGCCTGGGCGCGCGCCCTGGGCGAGTTTGGAGGTACGATCGTCTTCGCCGGCAGTTTCCGGGGCGTTACGCAGACCATGCCGCTCGCTATCTACGGCACCCTAGAGAGCGACTTCGACGCAGCAGTAGCGCTCTCCGTGCTGGTCCTTGGCTTCTCGTTCGCCGTAATACTCGCCGCCCGGTTCTGCACCCGGAAAGCGGAGGAGCGCGCGGGTTAGACTCCAGCCTAGGCTACGCCGCCTTCGTCTGTGAGTACCATGACATCCGTAGCCTTTACCAGGGCCGTTACCTGCTTACCAGGCTCCAGGCCGAGCTCGTCGGCACTCTCGCGGGTTATAAGGGCCACCAAGTGGTTGTCCCCGACTTGCAGGGTCACCTTGGCAGCCGCCTCTCCCTTGACCACCTCGGTAACAGTACCGGGGAGACGGTTACGGGTGCTCAACTTCATCTTCTGCTCTCCTCTCATGCCTGCCGACAAACAAAATCCCCAGTTGGAGGGCCAGCCTAGCCCGGGGGTCCTTCAAGTCTAGCCCAGTCAGTTTCTCGACGCGCGCGAGACGATAGAGCATGCTGTTGCGGTGCAGGAAGAGGCGGTCGGCCGCCTCGCTCACGTTGGCCCCAGAAGCAAAGTAAACTCGTAGGGTACGTATCAGGTCGCTGCGGCGTTCCCGATCGTATGCCAGAAGGGGCTCCACGATCTCGCCGAAAGGCGACAGGTCCGGTGAGCGGGACAACTCTCTGAGCCGGGCTTCAACGTCCATCAGCCACTCGTTGTAACAGGCGGGCCGCGATCGTGCTAAAAATGCTCGGACGCAAGCGCTGCAACCCGGAGGTATAACGTGGAGGGGTCGAGATCCGAGATGTTCCGTAAGCTGCTTGAGAGAGACTCGGAGAACCCGATGGTCCTCTACTCGTTGGGCAACGAGCTATTCAAGGAGAGAAGGTATTCGGAGGCCAGGAAGTATCTGAGCCGGGCCGTCGAGAACAAGCAAGACTATTCTGTTGCTTACAGGATGCTGGGCAGGGCGCTCTACGAGCTCGGGGAGGACGCCGAGGCTCGCCGGGTCTTCGAGCGAGGACGCGAGGTGGCGGCTAGCAACGGAGATTTGCAGACCGTCAAGGAGATAGACGTCTTCGTCCGGCGGTTGGAGAGGCGAGAGGCCGGGTCGTAGGTGCTGGAACCGAGGTTAGGCATCTTCGTCGATTACGAAAGCCCGCTCGCACGCGGGGTCGCGGAGAGGATCTGGTCCGGGCTCTCAGCGGCGGCGCTCGACTCCGGTTACACCAGGGCGACGGCCTTCTGGGAGAGCCTGCGGACAACGAGGAGCCTGGAGAGGCTCGAAGGGTCGCGAGCGTATGTATTCGTCGTCGGACAGGATCATCCAGACGCCATAGACGCTATCGCTCCAGTCGGCAGTATCGAGGTGTCCCACCTCTATGGGGTTGTCGTCGCGGTACCCGACCGGCCGAGCCCGCTCTCCGGCTCGCTCCTCTACCAGGGGGTCGAGCGGCTGAAGGATGGCGGCATCAAGGCCGGTCTCGTCGAACCCGCCCTGTTGCACGCCCTCCCCAAGGAGTGTGAGTCGTACGCGAGGAGGCTCCTGGAACGCCTCACTCCCCTGTTGGAGGCGTAGTGCTTAGCGAACTGGTCGAAGCAGCCATAGTGACGGGAGGGTTTGCAGGACTCGCTTACGTACTGGGAATGGTTAGCCGGGACGGCGCTATAGGCGGCTTTGTAGTGGGAGTGGCGGTCTATTCTTGTCTCGGTCCTAAAGGGTTCGCCGTCCTCGCGCTTTTCGTGGTCGGCGGGTCCGCCCTCACCCGGATCGGCTATCGCAGCAAACGCGGGCGCGGTATCGCCCAGTCCCGCGGCGGCCGGCGCGGCGCCCGCAACGCTCTCGCTAACTGCGGCGTCGCCGTCGCGTGCGCCCTCCTAGCCGCCCTGACCTCTTCCGAGGTTTTCGCCGCCGCCTTCGTCGCCTCGCTGGGCGCAGCCTTCGCGGATACGGCGGAGTCCGAGGTGGGACAGCTCGCCCGGCGCCCCCCGCGCCTGATAACCACCCTGCGCAAAGTCCCGCCCGGTACCGACGGCGCGGTCTCCGCACCCGGTACGCTCGCTGGCCTCCTTGCCGCCGTCCTTACCGCCTTCCTGGGCCTTGCGCTCGGTCTCGTTGCGGCACCGGGCGCCGCGCTCGTAGTGGCGAGCGCCGCGTTCCTGGGCACTATCGCGGATAGCTTTATCGGTGCACTCGCGCCGCGTATCGGCAACGAGGCGACCAACCTGTTCTGTACGCTCGTCGCTGCCACGCTGGTTTTCTTTCTGGCATAGGCTCTTGCACGAAAGACGCCTTTGACTACCTACTCTCTGTCGAACCTTGACAACAAACCGACCCAGAGGCAGCATGTAAATAGTGAGCAGCCCACGTTTCCGAAGCGACGGGTAAAAGATACTTCGGCTGCGTAATCCACCCGATGGTTGAGATAGCCAGGAAGTTTGCTGCCGAGTTGGGGCTGCGGGAGAAGTCCAAGCATTACTCATAGCTCAGGGAGTCGCTCCGGCAGAACTTCCAAGGCAACGGTTGCTCTTCGCAGAGATTATCAGTTAGACGGAGAAGCGGACGAGATAGACCAAAGACCGTTTCGAGAGCCAAGATCTCTTTCTCGGAAGGACTGCTTGAGAGGGAGAGCCGCGGCGATCTAAGTGTACGTTAGTGTAAAGGTGGTTGAAGCCATGGTAGTAAGATTCTCCTGGCGGGGGGATACCTGGAAGGAGCGCGATAGTGTTCGCTACGTGGGGACGCTTCGTCTATCGCTTTCGCTGGCCGGTCCTCATACTATCGATTCTCTCGCTGGCCGGCTGGGCGGCGTTGATGAGCTACAGTGGAACCCTGGGCGCAGAGGATCTCCCCTCACAGACCGAGGCGGGCCGGGCCAACGAGCTGATCGAGAGCGAGCTGGGGAGGAGAGCGCCAAGCTTCATCCTGGTCTTTAGCAGGATGATTCGGAAGCCACCGACCAGGTCTTTCGCGAGGAGGCCGAGCGGGCGCTAGGGCCCTTACGCGACGAGCCGCAAGTTACAAGTATCCGCACCGCTTACGACGATAACGCCGCTTCTTCAGAAGAGATGATCTCCCGCGACGGGAGGAGCACCTATGCCGTGGTCGAACTGGAGGATGCGGGCGAGGCGGAGCTCAGGGAGGCCTACCCTGGGCTACGGGAGCAGGTTACATCCGACTCCTTGGAGGTGCTCACGGCGGGCGCGCTGCCTCTGAACCAGGACTTCGACGAGACCGCCGAGGGTGATCTCTTTCGGGCCGAGGTAGTCTCGCTGCCGCTGGCGCTTATGCTGCTGATCTTCGTCTTCGGCTCGCTGGTAGCCGCCGGAATGCCGCTTGGCGTAGGAGCGCTGGCCGTGTTCGGCGGCTTCGTCGGCACCTTATTGCTTGCCCGGCTCATGGATGTCTCCATCTACGCGACCAACATAGTCACCATGATCGGGCTCGGAGTAGCGATAGACTACTCGCTCTTCGTGGTCAGTCGCTTCCGGGAGGAGGTGAGTTCGCGCCCAGTGCCCGAGGCACTCTCGCGAACGATGGCTACCGCGGGGCGTGCGATCACGTTCTCCGGTCTGACCGTGGCGATAGGCCTTTTGGGGCTGCTGTTCTTCGACCTGTACGGTATAGACTCGATGGGCGTTGCGGGCACGATCGTAGTCGCACTCTCAGTCTTTTATGGTCTGACCTTTCTCCCAGCGCTGCTCGCAGTCCTCGGCCCTAGGGTGAACGCCTTACGTCTACCCTTTGTACGCCCCGAAGGAAGGACCGGGCACGGTCTCTGGCCCCGGCTCGCGCGTGCAGTTATGGCTCGCCCCTGGCGTGTGCTCCTACCCGTGACCGCGCTGCTGATCCTGCTCGGTTCGCCAGTTCTGCACCTGAAGTTGAGCCTGGGCGATCACACCGTCTTGCCGGAGAGGTCGGAGTCGCGGCGGGGCGCGGAGCTGTTGAAGGAGCAGTTCCCGGCGGCGGCACGAGCCCCGTGACCGTAGTACTCGACCATGGGGATGATTCGCCCCTCACCCCCGAGCGCATAGATGATACATATGACACCAGTCGATGGCTCGCGAGTCTGCCGGATGTGGAGAGAGTGGAGAGAGCCGTCGATCTGGACCCGTCCATAACCCGTGAAGGATACGCTCAGCTTCTTACGCAGCCGCGGGAGCAGCTCCCGCCCGAGGTGGGGGAGGCGCTGGAACAGTCCGTCGGCGAACGTATAACAGTACTAAACGTCTACACTCCCGTTCGGCCCGGCGCGGACGAGGCGCGGGAGCTCGTGCGCACCATCAGGGAGGCGCATCTGGACATCAACGGCGAGATTGTCGTTACTGGCTACACGGCCTTCGACTTAGATTCACTGGCGGAGATAGAGGACGAGGCGTCGCTCGCGATTGCGTTCGTGGTCGACGCTACTTACGTGGTGCTCTTCCTGCTCTTGGGGTCGGTCCTCTTGCCCATCAAGGCCGTGTTGATGAACTTCCTCTCGATCAGCGCCTCCTACGGTGCGCTGGTCTGGATCTTCCAGGAGGGCAACCTCTCCGGGCTTCTGGACTTTACCCCCAACCCTATAGACACGACCACCCCGATTATTATGTTCTGTATCCTGTTCGGCCTCTCGATGGACTACGAGGTCCTGCTCTTGAGCCGCATCAGGGAGGAGTACGGGCGCACCGGGGATAATACTCAGGCGGTCGCGGTCGGCCTGGAGAAGACCGGGAGGCTGGTGACGGGCGCCGCGGCGATTATGGCCGCGGTCTTCTTCTCCTTTGCGCTCGCCGAGACCACTATCATCAAGGCCATCGGCCTCGGGATGGGGACAGCCGTGGCGGTAGACGCGACGATCGTGCGCGCCCTCTTGGTCCCCGCGACCATGCGCCTTCTGGGCGGTTGGAACTGGTGGGCTCCCAAGCCGCTGGCCCGTCTCTACGACCGGCTTGGCCTCTCTGAGCAGGGCGCTGGGAAAGGAAGGTGGAACCCTTTCCCAGCGTGTTCCGCAGGTGCTATATTGGACATATGTGCGCCAGGGACTACAAGGGCTGGAACGCGGATCCTCGACTATAAAGCCCTGCATCGCTCCCCACACCTCGAACCACCTGCAACCGCATCTTAGAAGGAGTCTCTCGTGAGCAAGACAACGTCGAGCAGAACATACGATCCCACGGCCTTTGAGCACCGCTGGCAGGAGCAGTGGGCCGAGACGGGCCTGTACGAGACGGACGAGGATCTGAGCAAACCCAAACACTACGCGCTCACGATGCTCCCGTACCCGAGCGGGGATCTGCACGTCGGTCACTGGTACGCGATGACCCCGTCGGACAGCCGGGCGCGCTTCATGCGGATGAACGGCCATCGGGTCTTCTTCCCGATAGGTTTCGACGCCTTCGGGCTCCCCGCGGAGAACGCGGCCATAAGGCGGGGCATCCATCCGTACAAGTGGACGATGTCCAACATAGAGAACATGCGCGGTCAGCTCCGGCAGATGGGGGCGATGTTCAATTTCGACTCCGAGGTCGTAACCTGCGACCCTGAATACTATAGGTGGAACCAATGGTTCTTCGTCAAGTTCTTTGAGAAGGGGCTCGCGTACCGCAACGAGGCTCCGGTGGACTGGTGCCCGAAGGACAATACGACGCTCGCGCGCGAGCAGGTCGTAGGGGTGGACAGGCGATGCGAGCGGTGCGGGACCCCGGTCATAAAGAAGAATCTGGCGCAGTGGCTCTTCAAGATCACCGACTACGCCGAGGAGTTGCTGGACTTCTCGAAGATAGACTGGCCCGAACGTGTCAAGACGCTACAGACGAACTGGATCGGGCGCTCCGAGGGCGCCGAGATAGTGTTCGAGGTGCCGGGCTATGGTACCATCGAGGTCTTTACGACGCGGCCGGATACGCTCTTCGGGGCGACGTTCTTTGTAGTGGCGCCCGAACACCCGGCGGTAGAGCGGATCACTACGCCGGAGCGGGCAGACGAGGTTCGTGCCTACGTCGAGAGGGCGGGCCGGATGTCCGAGATCGACCGGACCGACGTGACCCGGGAGAAGACGGGCGTCTTTACCGGGGCATACGCCGTCAACCCGGCGAACAGGGAGGAGATACCCGTCTACGCCGCCGACTACGTCCTGCTCGGCTACGGCACCGGCGCGATCATGGCCGTCCCCGCCCACGACGAGCGCGACTTCGAGTTCGCGAGGAAGTACGGGATAGAGATCAGAACGGTCATCGCCCCGCCGGACCCCGGCGAAGAGTTGACCGAAGCCTACGCAGGCGAAGGCACGATGGTCAACTCCGACGACTTCGACGGCACCCCGAACACGCAGGGCAAGAAGGCGGTGACCGATTGGCTGGAGGAACGAGGCGTCGGTAAGGCCGCCGTCACGTACCGTCTGAGGGACTGGCTCATCTCGCGGCAGCGGTACTGGGGAACCCCGATCCCGATCATCTACTGCCCCGAGCACGGCGCCGTCCCCGTCCCCGAGGAGGACTTGCCGGTCCTCTTGCCGGAGGATGCGCAGTTCA
>CADCVD010000068.1 GCA_902806055.1 uncultured Rubrobacteraceae bacterium | reverse complement strand
CGGGCAGCCGGAGGGTGCAGTTCGCCTCTTTGCCGTCGCGGAGGCGACCCAGAGGCGAACCGGCCTCATCCTGCCCTCGGACAACCGCGCCAACAACGACGAAGCCCTCGTCGCCGCCCGGGTCGCCCTCGGGGAGGAGGCCTTCGCCGCCGCCTGGGCCGCCGGCTGGAACATTCCCCTGCATCGTGCTGTCTCCGAGGCTCGGAACGTCGCGGTCGATGTTGGTCGAGCCGCTCGCGCCGCGGCGGCTCCTCGCCCCGGTGCCGCGGCCGGAGACCTCACCCCGCGTGAGTTGGAGGTGCTAGGGTTGGTGGCCGAGGGCCTCACCAACGCCCAAGTCGCCGAGAAACTCTACCTGAGCCCCCGCACCGTAAACGCCCACCTCACCTCCGTCTATGCCAAGCTGGGAGTCGGCTCGCGCAGCGCGGCGGTGCGCTTCGCCGTCGAGCACGGCCTCGCCTGACCCTCTCTTCTTCTAGGCCCCCTACCTAGGTACCCTAACTCCCCCGTCATCCCGAAAGATAGGTACCCCAATTAGGTAGTTCTGACGTTGCGCCGCCCGAAAGGGCCTGACATAGTTCTCCTCGATCGGAGAAAAGGTAAACGGGCGGGACGAAAAATCCCGTCCCCCTCCGCGGAAGAGAAAGAGAGGCGATCTCGAGTGGTCGAGGTTTGGATCGAGGTACGCGACAACGGGGCTACCCGCTTGTAGGTGGGGGTCCAAGCTGAGAGCATCCGGCGGGCCCTCGGCATCGTCGCGGAGCGGTATTCGCCACGAGGGAGTAAACTTAGCCAGGGCTAGGAGAAGGGGGTAAAACATGCTGTTGGCGTTCGTGATGAGGGCACAGCCGGGGACCCTCAACGAGAGGTATGCCCGTAGGTTGCAGTGGCAGTACCCGGAAGGGGTTACCCCGGTGGCCGAATACTGGCTTCATTCGACCGACCTCACCGTTTTCGCGGTCGTCGAAGCGGAGAGCACCGAGCCGTTGGCGGCGATAAGGCTGGCGTGGGACGACATCTTCGAGATGGACGTGTTCCCCGTCGTAACGGCCGAGGAGGGGCTCGAAAGGCTCAGACAGACGATGTCCGAACAAGGGTAGATGTTTGGGAGAACGTTGTCAGCAGCATCGGATCCATCGCCGATGTTACCAGGAGAGAGATTGCTGCGATCGGATTAGTTAGGCCGCACTCGATGGTAGGCCGTCGATCCAGATCAATGGCACCGGGGCGGGGACCGGAAGAGCGGGAGGCGGTACGTCATGGCGCAAGAGGACCAGTATTTCCTGGGCTACAGCCCCTCGGAGCAAGAGCGCCTACGTCGGCAGGCGCAACAGCTCGCCCACGAGGCGCGCTGGCTGATCGATCGGATCGGGCTGGCGTCGGGCGGGCGCGTCCGCAACCCGGATCGCTCCCTGACGGCGAAGTGGCAGCCTGGCTTGCTTACTGGCTCTTCGTTCCGTCCTTTGCTCTAGACTTGTTCCTGTTCCTTCTGTTCCCGACCGGTCGGCTACCGAGTAGCCGCTGGCGGTGGTTCGCTGGCTTCAACGTGATTGCAGCCTCAATTGCAGCAGTCTTTATGGCGTTCTCTTCTAGGATGACCGCACTTGGCTCGGTTCCAAACCCGCTCGGCATCGAGAGCGTAAAAGGCGTCGATCGAATAGTCGAGCCGTTCTTTTTTACCCTCCTGCTCCTAGCCGCAAGCTCCATGTTTGTGCGGCTACGCGGGGCGACGGAGGTACGCGACCTCCACGACGGCCTGAGCCCGCAGCTCTCCGGGCAGGCACTCACCATCGACGCGATCCGCTCCTTACTCAAGCGCGACCCCGCCGCCGAGGAGCTGCTGGTGGATCTGAAGGCCCAGACCCGGGGGGCCGCCGACATAAGACGCCTGGTCTACGCCCTCCGTTCGCCCGCGCTCGACTCCCTCGGCCTGGTCGGCGCCCTGCGCAAGAGAGCCGCACAATGCGAGCAGGACAGCTCCCTGCGAGCCTCCGTCGAGGTCGCCTGCTACCGCATCGCCGAGGAGGCCCTCACCAACGTGGTGCGCCGCACCGAGGTGTGCATCAGCTCCCTCTCCCTAGCGATCGATGAAGGCGCGCTGCGACTGGAGGTCCGCGACGACGGCTGGGGACTGCCGGAGGCACAGGCGGGCGAGCCGAGGCGGGCCGGGGTGGGGCTGACGTCGATGCGCGAGCGCGCGACCGAGCTCGGTGGAAGACTCGTCGTGGAGGTGCTCCCCGAGGGAGGCACATGTGTGTGCGCCGAGCTTCCGTTGCCGGAGGAGGACTGATGAAGCGTATCCGCGTCCTCGTCGCGGATGATCATCCGGTCTTCCGCTACGGGATACGCGCCCTGCTCTCCTCGGATCCGGACATCGAGCTGGTCGGCGAGGCGACCAACGGGGAGGAAGCGGTCACCCGGGCTCTGGAACTGCGACCGGACGTGATCCTGATGGACTTCAACATGCCCGAGATGGACGGCATCGAGGCGACGCGAAAGATACTCGAGGCGAGCCCGCACACCAACATCCTGATGATGACCATGTCCGAGGACGACGAATCAGTAGTCGCCGCGGTGCGGGCTGGGGCGCGCGGTTACGTCCTCAAGGACGCCGAGCGGGATGAGACGCTCCGCGCCGTCCAGGCGGCGGCCGGCGGGGAGGCGATCTTCGGTCCCACCATCGCGCGGCGGCTGGCCGCCTACTTCGCTACGCCCGTTACGGGGCCCGGGACACCGCCGGAGCAAGCCCCGGCGGAGGAACCGGAGACGCCGGAAAGTGTCACTTCGGCGGCGTCTGCCTCCCAGTACCCGGCCGGGCTCACCGCCCGGGAGGTCGAAGTGCTCAGGCTCGTAGCCCGAGGTATCACCAACGCCCAGATCGCTCAGGAACTCTACCTGAGCCCCCGCACCGTAAACGCCCACCTCAACTCCATCTACGGCAAGCTGGGCGTAAGCTCGCGCAGCGCGGCGACGCGCTTCGCCGTCGAACACGGCCTCGTCTGACTCCCTCTCCTAGGCCCCCTACCTAGTGCATAATCAGGCGACCTCCTGGGGAATGGATAGGTGAGGCTCATGAGTACAGCCGAAGACCTCGCAGACTCTATCCGCAAGCTCGTGAGCCGTGAGCACCGCGGCCGGCTCGACCACCTTGCGCTTGCCGTGGACCCACTTCGGCTCTATCGCGTTGAGCCACGGGCTCTTCTTGGGGAGAAAGCACGGCACTATGCGCACTCCACTCCCGCGCTCCTTGACCCTCCGGTTGTGAGCGGCGATCCATTCCTTGACAAACTTGGACTTGTGCCAAGAGGCGTTGTCCCAGACCATAAGCAGAGCCTTCTTGCCCAACTCTTCGAGCTTCCGGCAGCTCCACGAAAGGAACTGCGTGGTTATGGCGCTCACCGGACGGCCATCGACAAACCGCAGCCAGGTGGTACGTCCCAGCTCAGGCAGATAGAGCCCGTAACATGAGAGAGCTTTTGGGTCAGGGTCGTACTTCTTCGCCTCCTTCTGGAGAAGGCGCATCGGCTCTTGGGCCTCAGCCCACGAATGCAAGCTCGGTTGCTCGAAGCGGCTCCACCAGGTCTCGGCCTCGTAGCCCAAGACCCACTCGGGGTCTTCTCCAGCAAGGCGTATCAGCCGCTGGAGAGCCCTTTTTTCCTAGCGTACTCAGGGTCGGGGCTCTCAATCCACCGCTTGGCTCGCTCCCAGCGCACTCCCAGCCTCGCCAGGGTCGCTCGGACGGTCTCCCCGCTCACCCGCCTCTCGGTGAGATCCTTCTCGAAGCTTACCTCCGCGGCGTCCTCCAGCGTCCAGAGGCTCGTATGTTTGCCAAACTCCCTCGGAGAATGGTGCAACATCTCCCGCAGGGCCTCCGTGCCGTCCTCGTCGAAGGCGGCGTGTACCTCTCTAGGACGCGAGGAACCGGGGCTCAGGGCTCCGAGGCCGCGTCCGTTGAACTCGTGGATGGCATTGCGCACGGTCTGCTGTGCGCAGCCGAGGTTTTCGGCTATCCGGGGCGGGCGCTCGCCCTTTGAGCTGGCTAGAAGGATTTGACAGCGGCGCAAGACGAAAGCATCGGAGGAGCGCAGGCCCGCTTCCAGAGCCTCGCGCTTCTTCTTGGAAAACTCGCGAACGAAGATAGGAGGTTTCATGAGCGTCACTGTATCTCATTACCTACCACCTGTTCTGGAGATGCACTAGATAGCCGACCGTTGTGTACGGTAGGGCCTCTTTGTTGTGCTGTACCTCCGTTACGGCCGTGAGATCCACGTCCTCGCGCTTTACGTTCACCGAGAATGCACGCCCGGTTGCGCTCTCGAAGGAGGGGCCCTCTGGCAGGGTTTCGGCTGTCACCAACACCGCACCGCGCGGGCTGTTTGCATCTCTGAGGGTGGTGTCGGCCCTCATACGGCCGCGCCCTTGTCGGTTGCCCACCCCCCTAAGCAACCGCTGCGCCTTGTGGTTCATCGCGCTTTGGTCCGCTCTAGATACCGGCGGCCTGAAGTCGTCGACCACGGCCAGGACGTCCTTCAGCAAGAAGAGACAGCGCTCCAGGAAGTTCGCCGTGGCCTCGAAGGACAGCGGCAGCTCATCCTC
Source organism: uncultured Rubrobacteraceae bacterium (assembly GCA_902806055.1). GTDB lineage: Bacteria > Actinomycetota > Rubrobacteria > Rubrobacterales > Rubrobacteraceae > Rubrobacter_F. Next base: position 6,437 of record CADCVD010000068.1, on the reverse strand, counting down.
CGCGAAATCCCCGTAGAGCGAGAGCACGAGCGACGCCAGCGTAGACTTCAAGGAGCCGGTCCTACCCCACAGCCATACAGTGAAGTCCACAGGATCCATGCTAGAGAGGGGGGCCAGTACCGCGAGCGCGAACAACGGGGCCGTCACTCTAGCCGGGGCTGTCCGTAGAAACTGTAGGCTCGTGCGTACGCCGCGGCGCACCTGTTTGAGGTCTACGCCCTCTGTGGGCAGCGCGTAGCGCGCAAGCTCCCTGCCCTCGAGTTCGACCTCTACGCCCTCGGCGCCCACGGCCCCCGCGCCGTGGAGGTAAGCGAGATTCCCGTCGGGAAGCTCCCGAAAGCCTGTGTGTTGGTACACGCGCCGCTCGTTGGCGTTCTGGGATAGATACTGGATGGCTTCGCTGGCGTACGCCTTGTGATTGGGGCCGGCCGTTATGTGTGCGGCGAGTCCCCACGCCTCGTCGGTCCAGTCCATCGCATTGAACCGCGAGGCGGCTACATCTACGGTGGGGAGAGGCTTGCCGCTTCTACCTAGCTGCCCCTTAACCCTGTAGTCCCTGCGGGTCTCCTGGCCGTCGTCTTTGATTACCTGCTCTTCTATCCGCGCTACGAAGTTTGTTAGGGTGACCGTAGTATCACCGCTCTGCGTGTGCTTGATGCGCTCGAAGCCCCCGTTGTCCCCGATGCGGTAGGGCGTACCCGCGAACTCTGGGTAGTTGTGCTCGTCGTGGTGCTCGTCTGCGGCCTCCTGTCGCTCCTTTAGGTCGTCCTCGTAGCCGTCCGCTATCCTCCCCAACTGCTCCGCAAGGCCGTTGACCTCCCCGAAGGATCCCGAGGCCATTACGGCGAGCTTGTCCCTGAACGAGGAGCTGGCAAGATTCCCGGTCTCGGGCAGCGTCTTGGTGTTCCCCTTCTCCAGCGTGACGCGTACGGCCCGCACGCTCTTCCCGGAGAGCTTCGCCTTTATCTCGTTCTCCCCGTGTGGAAGGAGGTAAGTAACCCCGTCGCTGCGCAACTCGTAATCGAAATTCATAGCCGTGTCCGTCATCAGCCTGCTACCTCTATCTTCTTGGTCTTACGGGCGTACACGATCGCGCTCCCCCCAGGGTGGCGGTAGAACTCTTGCATGTCGGATAACCCCTTGTGTAGGGTGTGCTCCCCGTAGGTCTCCCCCGTGGCGTAGTGGACCTCGTCCCACTTCTCGCGCATGAGCCCCGAGGCCCTGAAGAGCCTGTCCGCGCGCGCAAGGTCACCCCCAGTCCAGAACACAAGTCGGCCAGCCAGGGCAAGGTCCGCCTCGTTGCGCCCCTCATTCGTGGTGCCGTCCGCGTTTGTGTACTGGTACGCGCTCGTGTCGCCGGACCACAGCGCAACGAAACGCTCGCCGCCCTTCGCCCTCGAAGCCCGGCGGACAAGCTCCTCGTCAGGCAGGTCGATGAAGACGTTCTGCGGGGGTCGTACAGTTGGTGCCCTCGGTGCCACTCGTGGGAGAGGCGGGAGTGCCTCGTCTAACTCCCGTGGATCGTGTCGAACGGCTGTGAGCTCGCGGAGCACAACCATTGGGGCGTCGGGATACTTGTAGTTCCGCGTCCCCGGCGGTCTCAATAATTGGGAGAGGTCCCAGCCACTTAAATCCGCTCCCATAGTTAAAGCAATCCGGCGGTTAAGCACTTCCCCTACTTCGGGGGACACCTCCCTATCAAGCAACCAGTAAAGCTGCTCCCTGCCGGGTGAGGACTCCACGATTACGGAAGGCTGCAGAATATCCGCTGGCACGTGGGCGCCGTCGCCATCTGCCCAGCACGACACCAACGGGACGGCATTTCCCTTGAGCCGCCTCTGTTTGGTTAGTAGATGGCTGCATTGATAAACCTCACGGCCAGCGTCAGACGCTTTCCTGCACCACGCGACGGCCTCGGAGGCCTCGGAGGGCCACTCGAAGAACCTCTCGCGGAAGCCGAGAAGTTTTTGGTCGCCGGGCTTCGGCCTCTCCCCAGAGGCCACGCACAGATATCCGGCCTGGTCCCCGTAGATTGTCTGCCACATCAGGGACATATTGCTGAGGGACCACATCATAGTAGGAGAGGGCGCCATCATGCCGCCACCACCCAAACTATATCGACGGTGGATACATAAACACTCGGGTTAGTGCAGTGTATAATTCTCAATGAGGAGGACACGAAAAACTCCTTTCAGTAGCGAAACCCTCGGGAGTCCTGGTCAGACGTAGCCCTGGGGGTTTCCTCGTTTCTTTAACCTAAGACGCGCTTCCTTCGTGCGCACTGGCCGTGTATGTAAGCCGTCCTACCGCTCGTGGTCGAGTCGATCTCCACGGCAGCGTGGGCACCCTTGTAAGAGATCAGCTGCTCGCAGTAGTGGCACCTCATTCCTACTTTGTCGAGGTCGTCGCAGCCGAGGACAACGAAGCCGTTGCGTCCCAGGACATACAGTGTGGCGTGCCCGAAGTCGTTACGTTCCAGGATATACAGTGTGGCGTGCCACTCATGCGGGGTCACGCGGCGTCCTTCGTTTTGAAGTCGAGAGCCACCGCGAATTCGGCGATGTCGGGCACGTCCACCGCTATAGCCCCGGCGACGGCGACCATCGTCGCGAAGTGGGGCTTCCTGACACCCCTCTCGACCGCCATGAGTGTAGTCACCGCGCATCCCGACGCTTCGGCCAAGTCCCGGTAGGTCAGCATGCGGCCTATGCGGTGTTCCTTTAACTTTTTAGGCATGAGGCTCCTTTCGGGCACGAAGAAGCCGCTCGGCATCCGGAAAGGGCGCCGAGCGGCTTCACTTTGAGCATGACTTGCGTGCATATTGTAGTATATACGAGCAAAACGTAAAGTACGGGCGTTCCTGCTAGCCCCCACACTAATACTGGTTCTCTTCGAGGTAGCGCTCCACATCGCTCCTGGCCACTCGTACGGCACGGCCGATTCGAGTAGCCCGCAGCTCGCGTCCGAGCATCGAGTAGATCTTTGTCCTTCCGATCCCGAGCATCGCCTGCACCTCTGCCGGGGTGAGCCATTCCCTTTCCTGGCGGGCCGTATCCTGTTTCACTGCCTTCTACCCCCACTTGTGTCGTCATGTGGCACATAGTTTCGCACCGTAGCGTTCTTTGTTAAAATCAAATCCGTAAACAAACCTGTGAACTTTGATAGGATCCTTATGGGCTACTTAGGAAGAGATATTGGCATATCTGCAGACAAATCCGTAAACACTGATCTGCGCGAGAGCCTGTGGTTGGTCTACGATGAGTACGAGCTCAAGTGCAACGCCGACGGGGACAGGTACGTAGCGCGCGCGGGCAAAGGGGGGTTAGACATAGAGGCCGCGCAGCCGGTGTTCGCCTACCTCCCGCTGGTGAACCACATGGATCTCTTCTTGCGGTTCGCCCGGCTGAAGCCGGAGGTTCCTAGTTTGGGTCTCTCCTGGTCGGCTTCTTTGACTGGCTACCCACACATCTTCGACGATTACGACTACAGCAAGCTAGACACCGACAAAAACGCTGAGACTGCTCTTGGGTGGGCGCGGGATAACGGGGTGTTAGGGCTTGCGTCTGGAAGTCTCCCGCGGCGCGGGGGTGAGCCGGTGAAAAGGAGTGGCGGCAACCCAGACGGCGGGCCGGAAGAGAAGGTGTGGCGGTTCGTGGTCGAGTCTTTGATAGCCAACCGAACGTTGCGGCTCTACGAAGCCGCCACGAGCCCAGATCCGGCGGGCTCCGTATGGACCATCGAAAAGGAGCTTTCCGGGGACCATTCTCCGGAACACGCCCGCCGCACGGCGTTGGACGACGTATCGCGCACCGTGGAGACCATGCTGGAAGGCAGATGCTACCCTACACTACGCCGGAGAAAGGACGGGATCGTTCAGGGCTGGGGCTTCGAATCCTTGCTCGGGGCCATGTGGCTACAGATGATGTGGCTCGTCTCCGCCGACGGCGAGGTCCGAAGGTGCAAGCGGGGGTTGTGTAACAGGGTCGTCACCATCGAGATGCCAGACCCCGACGAGCTGACCTACAAGAGTACCTACCGTGGGGAAAAGGAGTGGCTCATCCCGACCAAACACAAGACGCATAAGAACAAGCAGTATTGCTCCGATAGCTGTAAGACTTTGGCGTGGCGGGAGCGTGAACGGGAAGCGTCCGCGTAAGCAGTGTCAGCAGTAGCGTCAGCAGTAGGGGCAACACCACGCGATACGCGGTAACACCCGCAAGCCGCCAACACCGGTGTTTTACCTGCAAAGCGCGCATTTATTGGCACCTGGCGGCACGCGGCAGCATACGATCGAATCGGTTTCCTAAACCGGGTGTCGGAGGTTCAAATCCTTCCAGGCGCGCTCGGATAAGTGTCTGCAAACGGGCTATTTTTGTGTCCTACGCCATCGGGAGAGTTACCATACCGACTACCATCGACCACTCCTTTAGTACAAGGCGGGGTTTCGGTCCCCAAAGGCATGAGATAGGTTGGTAAGTTGTTTTTCGCGCCGGGCTCTTTGTACGTCGACCTCGGCGGTCACCAACTCCTCTTTCGTCGCGCTCCCAAAGGCGAGGACACCGCCGGTGGTATCTACTATGCAGCTTCGCCCGAGGTAACCGTACTCTACCCGGTTGGCGCAGGCGACGAGCAAACGGTTGGCGTTGGCGTTGGCGATGCAGTGGGCATTTAGCATCGTGAGGCTACCCCGGCGCTGGTACTCTGGAACCCAGTCGTCGGGAGCGTTAGCGAGGATGCAAAGGAGGTCCGCGCCGCGCAGGGCCAGGGTGCGGGCCGCCTCGGGGAACCAGGCGTCGTAGCAGACGAGGACTCCGATATTACACAACGGCGTCTCGAAGACCGGGAGATCCCTGCCCGGCTCGTAGAGCAGCTTCTCCGTGTCCCAGAGATGCGTCTTGCGGTAGCGTTCGAGGAAGTTATCCGGCCCGACGATAGCGGCGGAGTTGTACAGGAGATCTCCCTCCCTCTCCAGGAAGCCGCCGACGATGAAGAGTCCGGTCTCCTCCGCGGCTATTTGCCAGGCCCGGAGTGTGGGTCCTTTGAAATCTTTAGAGCCTCCGGCTTCTTCGGCGAGGTCCAGGGCGAACTCGCGGGAGGGCAGGCTGCAGCCGGAGTTGGCGAGCTCGGGTAGGATGACGAGGTCGGCGCCCGCTCTGGAGGCGTCGAGGATCGCGGCTACCGAACGTTTTATGTTGGTGTTCGGGTCACCGTCGTGGAGGGCGTATTGAGCGCAGGTGACGCGCAAGTCAGGCTTCTTCTTGGCGGAGGTGTTCGATCTCTCCCTCGAAGAGCTCGACCGTGCCTTTGGAGGTTTCGAGTAGTAGCGCGCCTTCTTGGGACAGGTCAATAGCTCGCCCCTCCAGGGACTCTCCGAAACGGCGTACCCGCACCGTCTTCCCCAGTGTGCAGTTCAGGACGCGCCAGTCATCGAGGACAGCACCAAAGTCTTCTATCCTTTCTAGCTCGGCGTCCAGCTTCGAGAGGAGGGTAGCGAGAAGTTCTGTGACGTCTACGTCGCGGCCCAGCTCCGAGCGTATGGTGGCGACTTCGCGATCCGGAACTTCGAGGTCTTCCGGATCGAGGTTGGCGTTCAGGCCGACACCGAGGATGACGTAGTCGAGGCGGCGGGTCCTGTCGCTGGGGCCGACACGCTTGGCGGCGACAGGCACGTTCTCGGCGCTCGACTCCGCGAGGATGCCACAGATCTTACGCCCCTCCACGAGCAGGTCGTTGGGCCACTTGATCCGGGCCTCGACCCCGATCTCCCAGAGCGCCTTCGCAACCCCGACCGCCGCGGTCTGCGTAACGCGCGGCGCGAAACCCGCCCCGAACTCCGGCCGCAGCACCAGCGACATCCACAGCCCCCCCTCCGGCGAGCCCCACCGCCGCCCGAGCCGGCCCCGTCCACCCTTCTGGACCTTCGAGACGACGAGCGTTCCGTGCGGGGCGCCCGGAGTCTCTCTAGCCAGCGCGCGGGCACGCTCCTGAGTTGAACTGATCTCCTCGTGGAAATCCACCCAGACTGCCAGCGGGCTTTCGAGGTCTTCTAGTTCCTTCTTGCTCAACCCGTTCATAGGTAAACCTCGGGTAGTTCCGCGTCGATGTACGGAGCCAACGCGCGGACCAGCAGGAGATTCTGCTCATCTCGCCTCATACTGAAGCCCACCCCTTCACCATCATGGTACGAGATATTGCAGCGCTTGAGTATGTATGTTCGTGTGTAGGCTGGAGTTTCCTGCAAATCCCCGGCGAGGGCTTCGACTTCCATCAAGCAGCCGGTGTGCTCCAGAACTCTAGCCATCATTCACCCCGGACATAAGTCGGTGCCAGCAAGGCGGAGGAGGTTATCTCGAAGTGCAGAGTAGCAAACGGGACTATCGCCAGAGCCCCAGGCCCCGCCAAAATGAGGCCAGGGACGATATTAGCAGCGCGGATCA
>CADCVD010000067.1 GCA_902806055.1 uncultured Rubrobacteraceae bacterium | reverse complement strand
CCGGCGCTCGCGGCGATCTCGGCTAAGGTGACGTCCTCACACCGGAGGCCGCCTTCCCCGTAGTAAAAGTCCTCCAAGGTGAACCTCCTCATATTATCCCGTTGTCCCCGCTGCATGTTATATTATCCGGCCTCTGGAATCCGAAACCAGAGCGCAGGACTTTCGCTTTGTAAAGAAGATCATTCTCCTCCCCTGAACCAGTCTTGGAGGGAACGGTGAAGATGCCAAACGAACAACCCGTCCCAAAGACGGCGCCCCGTCTCCTCCTTAACCCCGTGCTCGCAAAGCTCCCCGCCTATCCGCTCGCGAGGCTGGACGAGCGCCGCCGCAAGCTCGAGGAGAATGGAGCCACCCTCTACGACTTCGGCACCGGCGACCCACGCGAACCCACGGATGCAAAGATCCGTCAAGCACTCGTGGATGGCGTCCCCAAAACCAGCCGCTACCCAAGCGCCGCCGGCACGAAGACCCTGCGCGAAGCCTTCGCGGGCTTCATGCGCCGACGCCATGCCGTAGAGCTAGACCCAGATACGGAGGTCTTGCCGGCCGCAGGCTCCAAGGAAGCCATCTTCCACGCGCCTCTAGCCTTTCTGCACCCTTCCCACAAACGACGCGGGGTCGCCTATGGTGCCCCGGGCTACCCCGTCTACGAGCGCGGTACGCTCTTCGCCGGCGGGGAGGCGCTGCCCGTGAGACTCCGCGCAGAGGACGATTTCCTGCTTTCTACGGCGACCATCGACCCGGTGAAGACGCGAGCACTCTGGATCAATTACCCTCACAATCCCACCGGCGCGACCGCGACCCGCGCGTATCTCGAAGAGCTGGCCGCCTTCTGCCGGAAGCACGACATCCTTCTCTTCTCCGACGAATGCTACAACGACGTCTACTCCGGCGATCCCCCGGCCTCTATCCTGGAGGTCACCAGAGAGCGAACCCTCGCCTTCGTCTCCCTCTCCAAGCGCAGCGGCATTACAGGCTACCGCTCGGCGATGATGGCCGGCGACCCCGAGCTCATCGCCGCCCTCAAAAAGATGCGCCCTTCTATCGGTGTCGCGAGCCCCGGCTTTATCCAGGAGGCCGCGACCGCCGCCTGGAACGACGACGCCCACGTCACGGAGCGCAACCGCGTCTTCGCCCAGAAGCGCAAGCTGTTTACGAACTTCTTCGAGAAGGCGGGCTTCGCGCGCACCCCCACCAACGCCAGCCTCTACCTCTGGGCCGAGGTGCCGGAAGAGTACGGCGGGGACGATGAAGCCTACGCCCTGCATCTCCTCGAAGAAGGGATAATAGTCGCGCCTGGCTCCTCGTTCGGACCCGGCGGCGAAGGCTACTTCCGGGTCGCACTCGTACCGAGCGTCGAGGAGTGTAAAGAAGCGATAGCCCGTTGGGGAGCTATGAAAAGTTGAGAGTCGGGAGGTCTTGACTACGTCAGAACGTGCTGAACGAGAGGCAAGCCTCGAAGTTCTTCTCCGTTGTTCCCGGGTCGTATTTTTGGTGCACGATCTCGAAGAGATCCTGACGATGGAACGATTCTGGAGAGAAAACCGGGACCGCATCCCTATCCCCGATGGCCTAAAAGATCGGATCGAGGCTACGACAACCGCGCAGATGGCCGCGGCCTTGGCGTTCGTGTTCGCTGCGAGTTGCTACCCATCCTACCTGGCCGCGAGGTCGCCCGTACCCGGCGCGAGTATCAGCTTTTACAACACCATTATATCCATCCGCTTGCTCAACGCGCTCCTACACCTACTTCAGACGCTGGCGCTCCGGAGCTATGCGCCCGGAGTGGTTACCGCCCTGCTCGTATCCTTACCGTACTCTCTCTATGTCTTCCACCGGCTCCGCGTGGAGGATCTGGTTACCGCTCGTGACCTGTACAAAGCGCTGGGGCTAGGCGTGCTCCTGCATACGCCGGCGGTCCTGGGGGCGCAGACCGCGGGCAGGGTGTTCGTTCGGCTGCTCTCGCGCGACGGCTGAGACGATGCCGCGCCGTTGAACTCAGCTTCATGAGAGGCGGGAGGGCTCCGGTAATGTCGAGTACCCCACCGCGAACTAGGAAGAGTCAGTCCACAGCGACGTCCTGCTAAACTGGCGCACGATCTGCTGAATTTTCTATGGACCGAGGGGGCAGCATGAGAGAGCAAATAGAGGCCGCGTTCGAGGATCGGACTCTGCTGGAGCAAGAGGAGTACCGTCAGACGGTACACGACACCATTGCAGCGCTCGACGCGGGAGAGATCAGGGTCGCCGAAAAAGAAGCCGGCGAGTGGCGGTCGAACGCGTGGGTGATGAAGGCGATCTCGCTCTACTTCGGCGTGGCGGAGATGAACACGATCTACGCGGGCCCTTTTGAGTACTACGACAAGATTCCCACAAAGAAGAACCTCTCCGCGGTCGGGGTACGCGTCGTACCGCCCGGTACCGTGCGCTACGGCTCTTTCGTCGAGCCGGGCGTAGTAGTTATGCCGGGCTACGTAAACATCGGTGCCTACGTGGGGAGCGGGACGATGGTGGATACTTGGGCGACGGTCGGCTCAGGAGCCCAGATCGGGCGCAACGTCCACCTCGCCGGCGGCGTAGGCATCGGCGGGGTTCTGGAACCGCCGGGCGCGATGCCGGTGGTGATCGAAGACGGGGCGTTCGTCGGCTCGCGGGCGATCGTGGTCGAGGGCGTGCGGGTCGAGGAGGAGGCGGTGCTGGGAGCGAACGTGGTCCTGACAGCTTCGACCCAGATCATCGACGTCACCGGCCCTGAGGAAGTTATCCACCGCGGCCGCGTCCCCGCCCGCTCGGTCGTCGTAGCCGGGACCCGATCAAAGGAGTTCCCCGCCGGCTCTTATCAGTTGCAGACCGCCCTCATAATCGGGCAGCGCCGCGAGTCCACGAACCAGAAGACCTCCCTGAACGAAGCCTTGCGACAGTTCGGGGTGAGCGTGTGAGCACAGATCCCCTACGAGAACATCTGCTAGAGGCTCTTCTCTTCTTCCTCGAACGCCCGAGCGTGACCGGCGAGGAGGGGCCGCTCTGCGACGACCTCGAACAAAGGGTCGGAAGACTCCACGAATGGCGTGCTGAGCGGGTCTCGAACAACCTCATCCTGAGCCGCCGGAACCCTGACGTCTCGCGAGAGCGCCTCGTCTTCGCCGGACACCTGGATACAGTGCCGGAACCGTCCGGAGGTCTGCCGATTCGCGTCGACGGTGACCGTATCTACGGGCGGGGCTCTTCGGACATGAAGGCCGGCGACGCGGTTATGCTCGCGCTGCTGGAGAGCTTCGAATGGGAGGAGAGTTGGGCAGAGCCTGTCTTCGTGTTCTACGAGAGAGAAGAAGGGCCGCACGCCGAGAACGGGCTCGGGACGGTCTTCGAAGAGTGCCCCTGGGTTGTGGATACGGATCTGGCCTTTCTTCTGGAGCCTACGGGCAATGCTCTTGAAGCTGGCTGCGTCGGCACGGCTCAGGTTGAGGTAACTTTCGAGGGCACGCCCTCCCACTCGGCCCGTCCCTGGCAGGGCGAGAACGCTCTCACGGCTGCGGGGAGGTTCCTCGCCGCCTTGCATGAGCGTCCGGTCGAGGAGATCGTGGTGGACGAACTCTCGTTCTACGAGGTGCTCGTGCCCACGATGGCCCGGGGCGGGCGGGCGAAGAACGTCGTTCCGGACGAGTTCTGGATCAACGTCAACCATCGCTTCCCGCCCGGCAGGGGCTTCGACCACGTACAACGCATCTTTGAAGGGTTGCTAGAAGATTCGGGAGCGCGTGCGCGCTACGAGATCGTCGACTTCGCCCCGAGCGGGTCGGTCGACCTGGGCCACCAGTTGCTGCAGAGTTTTATCTCCGGCGGCATAGAGGTACGGCCGAAGCAGGCCTGGACAGACGTGGCCCGTTTCACCGAAAACGGCGTCCCCGCCGCCAACTTCGGGCCCGGCTTCACCTCGCAGGCCCACCAAAAGAGCGAGTATGCTGAGCTGCCGCTCCTCCTGGAGAGCTACGAATACATGAGCAATTATCTGCGGCAGTCCGGGCCGTAGAAAGCCCGAACCACAGGCTCCGAGCTGAAAACAGCCGCGGCTGCCGGCCAACGCCGCAAAGAAGAGACCCTTAATGCGCTACAGGCTGTACGGGGTGAGAGCACGACCAAACCTGTCGACGCTAGGAGATTTTCCTGCGCCTTGATATCTGTTACAAGCGAAGGCCGTTTCCAAGAACCCGGTTATTGCTCTGCTAGAGACCAGCTCTAAGAAGTAGTTTCCTTGCGCCGCATCGCAGCCCAACTCCCACAACCGGGCCAGTTGCGTAGGCCGAGGAGTTAGGAAGACGCGATCGACTCCTGCGGTTGAAACTAAAGAAGTAGAGTACACGAGCTGTCGCTCGTCAGGCTGTCTACCAGCGCCCGGACCGGTAGTTGAGGCATAATTGAGGTCAACGGGGAAATAAGTTGGAGGAGGCAAGTCCGTGAACAGAGAGCCGTTGTGGGACGAGCGTGGGGCTGTCATGGGTAAGAGGATCGACCGCAGAGAGTTCCTCAAGCTCAGTGGTGCCGGGCTGGCGGGGGCAGCGTTGTTAGGAGTAACGGGCTGCGGGGGCGGGGGCGGCAATGTCGGAGGGGCCACGGAGCTCACCTTCTCCTTCTTCCCGGACCGGACGGGGAGCGTGCAGGCGCTCATAGACCAGTTCAACTCCGAGAACGAAGGGGAGATCCAGGTAACGCTGCGGGAGATGCCTGCCGATTCGGGGCAGCACTTCGATCAGCTCAATACGGAGTTCCAGTCCGGGGAGATAAATATAGACGTGATCGGGGGCGACGTGATCTGGCCGGCCCAGTTCGCCGCCAACGGCTACATCGCCGACCTCTCCGACCGCTTCCCCGAAGATGAACGGGGCGCTTTTCTTCCAGCGACCATCGAAGCCATGACCTACCAGGGGGGCATCTACGGCGTACCCTGGTACACCGACGCCGGGATGCTCTACTATCGCAGCGATCTTCTGGAAGAGGCGGGCTTCACGCAGCCGCCGAGAACCTGGGACGAGCTTAAGGAGCAGGCAAGGGCGATGCAGGAGCGGTCCGGCACCCAGTACGGGTTCGTCTTTCAGGGTGCGGACTACGAAGGCGGGGTCGTAAACGCGCTAGAGTACATCTGGACCTCGGGCGGCGACGTACTTGAGGGGAATCAAGAGGTTGTCGTAGACAGTCCAGAGGCGCAACGCGGTTTAGAGATCGAGCGTAGCATGATAGACGACGGTATAGCGCCCGCGGGCATTACCCAATATAAGGAGCAGGAGGTCGCCACGATCTTCCTCGGCGGCGACGCGGTCTTTATGCGCAACGTCCCGCGCATGTACGCCCTCGCCTCCGACCCGAACGAGTCGAGCATAAGCCCGGACCAGATCCGTATTACCTCCCTCCCTGTGGCCGAAGAGGGCCTTCAGAGCTACAGCTCTTTGGGCGGCTGGAACTTCTTCATGAACGCGAACACCGAAGACCCGGATGCAGCTTACGAGTTCATCCGTTTTATGAGCGCCCCCGAGCAACAGAAGTACCGCGCCATAGAGGGCTCCGTCCTCCCGGCGCGCCAGGAGCTCTACGAGGACGAAGAGCTATTGCAGCAGGTGCCGGTCGCCGAACTAGGGCAGGAAGCCATACAGAACACACGCCCCCGCCCCGTCTCCCCGTTCTACTCCGATATGTCTCTGAGGATGGCCGAGCAGTTCAACGCCTCCCTGAACGGTGAGGTGTCGCCGGACGAGGCTCTCTCTACGCTCCAGGAAGAGTTGGAGGAGATCATCGAGCAGGGAAGTCAACAGAGCGCATAGCAAAGTCTTACAAGCGTCGCGCTTTTGATATGCTACGTTCGCGCCCGCGCTAAAATCGCGCGGCGGTCAGATCTAGCATACAGAAGGAGGCGTCGCTTAGATGGAGCGGCAGAAAGTTCTTATCACGGGCGGGGCCGGTTTTTTGGGGATCAACCTCATCCGCTACCTCGACGAGCGCGGGTACGCTTCGGTTTCTCTGGACGTCGAGGAGTTCGACTACCCGGAGAGAGATAGAGTCGAGCTTATAAAGGGCGATATCCGCGACAAGGCGCTCGTTGACCGGGCGATGGAGGACGTGGACTTCGTGGTCCATACCGCCGCAGCCCTGCCGCTCTATACGCCGGAGGACATCTACACCACCGATGTCGAGGGGACCCGCAACATCCTCGACGCGGCCCTGCGCCACGGGGTCAAGCGGGTAGTCCACGTCTCCTCTACGGCGGTCTACGGGATACCGGACCACCATCCTCTCTACGAAACGGACAAGCTGGAAGGTGTCGGGCCATACGGGCAGGCGAAGATACAGGCTGAGATGATCTGCCTTGAGTACCGGGCAAAGGGGTTGGTCGTGCCGGTTATCCGTCCTAAGTCGTTCGTGGGTCCCGAGAGGTTGGGGGTCTTCGCGCTCCTGTACGACTGGGCGATCACCGGGCACAACTTCCCTATGATCGGGTCTGGAAAGAACCGCTACCAGCTCCTCGACGTCGAGGACCTGTGCGAGGCGATCTACCTGACCCTTACGCTACCCGAGGAGCGGGTGAACGACACGTTCAATATCGGGGCGGCGGAGTTTACGACGATGAAGGAAGACTACCAGGCCGTCCTGGATCACGCCGGACACGGCAAGAAGGTGTTGGGCTTCCCGGCGGCCCCGGCGATCTGGGGCCTACGAGTCCTCGACAGGCTAGGGCTCTCGCCGCTCTATAAGTGGGTCTACGAGACAGCCTCCAAGGACTCGTTCGTCTCCATCGAGAAGGCCGAGCGAGAGTTAGGCTTCAGGCCGAGGTACTCCAATAAGGATGCGCTATTGAGAAACTTCCGGTGGTATATAGAGAACCGGGCGCAGTTCGAGAACGCCTCCGGAGTCTCTCATCGCGTGCCCTGGAGTCAGGGCGCGATCGGGCTGCTCAAAAAGGTCTTTTAGCCCTCCGCCTGCGCTAACCAACACGGTTGCGCACAAAGAGTGGCTCTTTATGTGATCCGGTAGCCCTCTTCTGCCGTAAAATCAAAATATAGCGGGTTGGCACAGCTACTGCGCTTTGTCGCACTTCGGCTGCTTTCACGTCACTAAGTCCGACCCGCTACTCCTTCAGACTCGCTATTCTGCATGCATGGAAGCGCCAAAAAGCTCGGCGGTGCTCGCTGTATTTCACTTTTAACGCAGCTACCCATTCTCCTGTTTACTGTGAGGCTTACTCTGGGGTCCCAACTCCGCCCGTGCAAGGCTCTCCCGGCTCGGAGGCCTGAGTATTGAGGCGAAAGGCACGCATGAACTGATCGAGGCGAACGTCTTCCGCTGAATCGAGACGCAGCTGATAACCCCACGTCGAGGCCACTACTGGCGCGGACAGATCGGTATGGGGGCTAGCTACAAATAGGGCAACTATTTAGTAAGCCCACTACGTATAGACCACACCAGTTAGAATTTAGTTACACGAGTAAACCTCTGATTATAGAAGTTAAGGAGAGTTGAGCGAGTTTGCGGCTGCTGCCTCGACCATCCACACAAGTTCTCCTGCCGGCTGGATGAGCTTGGCTGGATACTCTTGCGGCTCCGCGTCCCTTTTAAGGATCTCTCTGAGCGCTTGTGCCTTGCTCTCTCCAGCAACCAAAAATACTACCTTTCGCGCCGCGTTAATAGCCGGGACAGTGAGCGTGATCCTGATACTGTCCAGCTTCTCCACTGGGTTCTCGATGACGAAGCGGTCGCTAACCTCCAGGGCAGGAGTACGGGGAAAGAGGCTCGCGGTGTGACCATCTTCGCCGATGCCGAGCAGGATCAGGTCAAATCTTGGCGCACCGCCGAAGAACTCTTCCAACTCCTGCTCGTAGAGGGCGGCGGCTTCGGAGGGCTCTAGCTCACCCCTCATCCTGTGTACGCTACCTGCGGGCACGTATGAGAGCAGGGCCTCATGGGCCATGCGGTAGTTCGAGTCATCGTCGTCGGGCGGTACGTTCCTCTCGTCGCCGAAGAAGAAGTGGACCCTGCCCCAGTCGAGGTCCTCCGTCCCGCCGTACCCGGCGGCTAGCGTCTCATAGGTCCTCTTCGGGGTCGAGCCGCCGGCGAGCGCCACGGTGAAGCGGCCGGACTCTCGTATGGCTTTGCGCGCCTCCTCTATGAAGGCATGAGCGGCGGCTTCGGAGAGTTGTTGGACGTCCTCGTAGATGCGCAGTTTCATGGGCCGAACATCTCTATGGTTTTGTGGAGCGCGGCCTCGTAGTCCAGGTCCCGTCCGGGGAGACATAGCTCCTCGCTGAGCAGAGCTTCCACCCTGGAGGAACACAAGTGTACCGTGCGTTCGCCCACAACCTTCTCGCCCCGCGTCACCGTAGTACAAGCGCATGCGTACTCCCCGCGGCGTGAGGCCCGTACCTTGAAGGCAAACTCTTCGGAGCGGAGGCTAATCTGGCTCAGGGCGATTTCCGAGCTATGCAAGGATAGCTCTACCTTTACCATGCCGGAGGGCGTCGAGAGGGAGAGCTTGCGGCCGCTGTCCGTGCGGCTCGTTTGCTCCAGGCGCCACCCGAGGGCGGAGGCGAGCCAGCCCGCGAGGAGAAGGGCCTGGCTCTCGCCCGCCGGGCCGTGCTGGACCTCCATATGCGTTATATTCGCCAGCTCGCCGGCTCTCTCCAGAGGGGTAAAGAGGTCCGCGACGAGCGCGCGCCAAGGGGAGAGCGCGGTCCACTGGAGATCCGCGACCGCCGGTAGGCCAGCCCCGCAGAGGTCGGACGCGGCCCGCAGGAACGCCTCGTGGTCCTCTGCCGGCCCGGAGTCGAGGATGAGACGCTCGGCCAGGGAGAGCATGCCGGAAGGCGGATCGGGGAGCGTGGCGTTCGGGTACCAGAGGAACGTGGGGAGGTCGGGGATCAGGAGCGGCCCCGCAAGGCTTTCGAGGTGTTCGGCGGGCGGGCCCTGGGCGTGGATCGTTATCTGCTCGGCGCAGACCCGGCTTTCGTCCCTTCGTATATCGCAGAAGGTAGAGAGCGAGACCTCGAGGTTGGCCTCCCCTTCGTCGGGGTCCGAGATGATGAGTATCATTCTGGAGGGGTGACGGCCGGAGAGGTCCGAGACGACGCGGGCTATCTTCGGCGCGGATTCCTCGCTGGTCACCACTATAACGTTGACTACGCACGCCCATGCCCCCGGCGGACGATCTCCGCTGGTCCTACGCCGGGCGAGCTCGTGCTCTATCTCCTCGGCCGATATTGCGTTCCAGATCACGGCCTCCGCCACCTCCTTCCCTCGCGCTTGAGAAGCTTCTCGGCCTCATCCGGTCCCCAGCTCCCCGCCGGATAAAAGGGCATCTCCCCGTTCTCTGTCCAAGCTCGCATCACCGGGCCCAGGATGTCCCACGCCCCCTCGGTCTCGTCTGAGCGGATAAAGAGCGTCGGGTCGCCGAGCATCAAATCCAAAAGGAGCCGCTGGTAGGCGTCCGGAACCTCTTCGAGAAAGGCCGTGCCGTAGAGCAGATCCATGTTGACGGAGCGGATCTCGAACCCAGAGCCCGGCACCTTCGCCCCGATCTTTAACGATACGCCCTCCTCGGGCTGGACGCGCACCACTAACACGTTCGGTTCCAGGTTCTCGGCCCCGGCGAACGGGGCATGCGGGGTCGGCTTGAACTGTATCGCGATCTCCGTGACCCTCTTCGGCAACCTCTTGCCGGTGCGAACGTAGAACGGCGTCCCTGCCCACCGCCAGTTGTCTATGTACAGCTTGAGCGCCACGTAGGTCTCGGTCGTAGAGTCGGGGCCGATATCCTCCTCTTCGCGGTACCCCGGTGTCTCCTCGCCCCACACCCAGCCGCGGGTATACTGACCGCGTACGGCGAAATCCTCGACCTCGTCTGCGGGAATGCGGCGTGCGGCCTTCAGAACCTTCACCTTCTCCTCGCGCACGCTCTCGGCGTCGAAGGCGGCCGGGGGCTCCATCGCGGTGAGGCAGAGAATCTGCATGGCGTGGTTCTGGATGATGTCTCGCAGAGCACCAGCATCTTCGTAGAAACCGCCGCGACTGCCGATACCCAGGTCTTCGGCGACGGTGATCTGGACGTGATCCACGTAGTGCTGGTTCCAGAGCGGCTCGAAGATGCTGTTGGAGAAGCGCAGGGCGAGTATGTTCTGCACCGTCTCCTTGCCGAGATAGTGGTCTATCCGGTAGATCTGGGTCTCCTCGAAGTACCGTCTGATATCCGCGTTGAGCTCTCTGGCGCTCGTGAGATCCCGCCCAAACGGCTTCTCGACTACCAGCCGCGCCCAGCCACCGTCCTCCCCCTCGTTCATCCCTGCCTCCCCGAGCCCCTCCACGATGGTCGAAAATAGCGTTGGCGACGAGGCCAGATAAAAGGCCCGGTTCCCCCGCGTCCCCCGCTCATTATCGAGATTCTTCAGGAAACCCTTTAGCTCACGGTAGGTCCCGGCCTTCTTCGAGTCACCGGCGAGGTAGAAGATGCCCCCGGAGAACGAGTCCCAGACGTCGTCGCTCACCCCGCCGGGACGCTGCTCTTCGAGCGAGCGGCGCAGCTTCTCGCGGAACTCCTCGTAGCTCATCGGCGTCCTCGCGACGCCGACGATAGCGAACTCCATCGGGAGACGGCGCCCTTCGGCTAGCTCGTAGAGGGCGGGCACGAGCTTGCGGGCAGTCAGGTCGCCCGAGGCGCCGAAGATGACGATGGCGCTCGGGTCCGGGGTCTTTGGAATCCTCGGGTCGTCGCGGAGAAGCTCAGCCGGGAGCCGCGTCTCGACCACGGTATGCCTCCCCTACTTCTGCTCGGGGTACTTCGTCGATGCCTCCTGAACGGCGTGCCCGCCGAACTCGCCGCGCAACGCGGCGATGACCTTCATGGCGAAGGAGTCGTCCTGGCGGGAGGCGAAGCGGGCGAAGAGAGAGCCTACGATAACGTTCGCCGGCACGTCCTCGTTTATGGCCTCCAGTA
This sequence comes from uncultured Rubrobacteraceae bacterium, assembly GCA_902806055.1. Taxonomy (GTDB): domain Bacteria; phylum Actinomycetota; class Rubrobacteria; order Rubrobacterales; family Rubrobacteraceae; genus Rubrobacter_F. Next base: position 90 of record CADCVD010000067.1, on the reverse strand, counting down.
CCGTCCAGCGGCCCTCGCCCGAGTCCTCGGCGTAGCCCCGGATGCTCTCCAGGTGGCCGTCCTTCTCGAAGGCGCTCTCTGCGAGCTCCA
>CADCVD010000066.1 GCA_902806055.1 uncultured Rubrobacteraceae bacterium | reverse complement strand
CAGGGTGAGGCGCTGTTGCGAGCATACCCGACGCTCACACTCTTGGCCGCGTTGTGGGGAGCAATGGCGGTAGTGATATCAGTTGCCGAGTGGCTCGGGTTTCCCTTTGCAGGTCTCGTACTCGCGGTCGTCGGGGGAGCGTCAGGCTACGCGCTCGCGGTCTCGGCTACCCCCGATTCCCTCTCTCAGGCTATGACTTCCCTCGGGTTCGCGGCTATAATATACGGGCTCGTGAAGTATCTCGGGTCCGGCGTCGTTGGGTAGGTGTCTTTGGGTTTCCTCCGATCTATAGAGAAGCGGATGCAGTCCCTCGTGGAGGGAGCGTTCGGTCGCGCCTTCAGAAAGCAGGTTCACCCGGTTGAGATCGCCAAAGGTCTCACCAAGCAGATGGACGAGAACCGCATGATCAGCGTCTCCCGAACATATGCACCCAACGACTTCACCGTCCACTTGTCGAAAGCCGACGCTGAGTCCATACAAGCCTATCAGAGCGCGTTGCGGGACGAGCTCATTCAGTACGTCTCCAGCCACGCACAGTCGAACAGCTACCATATGATGACCCCGCCCCGGATCCAGTTCACCACCGAGGACTCTCTACGGTTCGGCGAGTTTGGGGTGACCGCCAAGCTCACCGGCGGTGAAGGACCAAGGGAGAAAGGCGCCCCGGAGGATACCTCGGGGCAGACCAAAATCTTTCGCATCGAGAAGGCAGACGGTGAGGATCAGGGTACTGCCGCCATCTCCGCCGATGAGGCCCGCAAGCACGGGCTCGCGCGGGAGACGATCAGCCTGGCCATCGACGATGGCAAGACCTACCCTCTAGAGGGACGAGGACCGTGGAGCATCGGTAGGAGTGAGGAGAACGACATCGTGATCTCCGACCCGAACGTCTCGCGGCGGCACGCCCGGCTCTCGCGCCTTGAGAGCGGTTTTGTAGTCGAGGACCTGGGATCCACGAACGGCACCTTGCTTGACGATGCGCCTATAGACCGTGAGCGTATCGAGGGCGGCGACAAGCTCACCTTCGGAGGGATCAACACCCGCTTTCTTCGCGAGACGGGCGACAGAGTCTCCGACAGGGCCGGGCAGCCGAAGCACAAAGAAGGCAGCGGGGGGCGTTGAGCCGTGCTGGATCTCCAGGTGCCGCTGCTCGCGGCGAAGGCCCTACTGTTGCTTCTGCTTTTCGCATTCATTTACGCCGTGGTGCGGCGGGGTATCGGGGATCTGCGCTCACTACCCGAAGACGAGACGTTTGTCCCGGGGGAGGGCCGGAAGCCCGACCGGAAGCCCGACGTTCAGCGTGACGGGGCGGCACCCTACGCCGACAGTCGCAACGGGCATTCGAAGCTAGTGGTCGAAGATTCGGATATTCTTGCGCCGAGTACTCCGTTTGAGGTCTCTGAGGGCACCACGAACATCGGTCGCTCGTCGTCGAGCGATATAGTATTGAAGAATGATGACTACGTCTCCGGGAATCATGCGATGCTAACTCGTCACGGCGGAATGCTGTACGTCGAGGATGCTGGCTCCACAAACGGCACCTTCGTTAACGGCCGAAAAGCCGTCGGCGCTACACCCTTGAGAAGCGGCGATCGTCTGCGGGTGGGGTCCACGACCTTCAGGTACTCGGAGTAGGCCGTGCTAGTACTAGAGCACCACGGGATGACGGACCCGGGAAAGGTCCGCAAGAACAACGAGGACTCTCTACTCACCGGCGAAGGCCGCGACGAGACCCTCTTTGTGGTCGCCGACGGTATCGGCGGGTTCGAGGCCGGGGAGGTAGCAAGCTCTATAGCGGTCGACGTTCTCAAGGAACTTCCGTCTTCGGAGTCGCTTGAAGACGCCATCAGGGAGGCAAACAGGCGCATCCTCGCCGCTTCTAGAGGCGACGAGAAGCTCTCCGGCATGGGTACGACCGTGGTCGCGGCACGCTTCGGTCAGAAGAACAGGGAACCAGTCATAGAGGTCTCGCACGTGGGCGATTCCCGAGGCTACCTCATGCGTGGCGGCGAGCTGAAGCCAATAACCGAAGACCACTCTCTCGTAGCCGAGCTTGTGCGCAGCGGGGACCTCACGCGCGCCCAGGCCAGCGAGCATCCGCAGAAGAACTTGATCACTCGTGCTCTCGGCGCTGAAGACACGGTTGAGGTGGATACCGCTGTTCTCCCGGTCGAGCCCGATGACCGCTTCGTCCTCTGCTCGGACGGCCTCACCGACATGGTATCCGAGGATGAGTTACAAGAGATCTTAGCCGCCTCCTCCAACCCTGAGAAGGCGGCTCGTGCCCTCGTTAACGCCGCTCTCGACGCAGGAGGCGCCGACAACGTGACCGTCGTAATAATCGACGTGAGCGAAGAGCAGACCGAGGTGGCTCCCGAGAGAGGAGCCCGGGGCGGTACTCAGGAGATGAGAGCTCTATCCTCCGCGAGATCCAGGGACACCTCCGCGAGCGATAGCTTCGAGCACAGAGAGACTCGCAGCCGCGATGTAGCGCGAAGCAAGAACAAGAAGAGGACGAAGTCCGGTGGTAGGTGGGGGCAGGCTATCAAGGCGCTCATCCGGACTGTGGCGGTGCTGCTGGTGGTGGTGGCTCTCCTCATGCCCTTCTACCTCTGGGCTTCGAGCCGGTACTTCCTCGGCTTCGATGAGGAAGAGGTAGTGATCTACCGCGGGCTGCCCTATGAGCCCTTCGGCTACGCCCTCAACAGCGAGGTACAGAGGACAGGTCTTGTGCAGTCGGATATCCAGACGCGCTACCAGGACGACGTGGAGAGGCACAACCTCTACCCGTCTGAAGGGGAGGCAGAGAACGTAGTGAGCGACCTGCGAGAGGAAGGGCAGTAGAGCACGATGACTCAGCGCGCGAGCATACCTATGGCCCTAGCCCTCATCACAACTACTCTAGGTTTCGCGATCCTCATCTTCGTTCAGGAGGCCAAGAGTCCGCCTCTGCTCTACGGGGCTTACTACGCGGGGACGATGGTCCTACTCTACCTAGGCATCCGAATCTGGCTGCCGCACGCGGACACGCTGCTGCTGGCGATAGTTACCCTCCTAACCGGGGTTGGGCTGGTCATGATTTACCGCCTGACATACCAGGTGCCGGGTGTCGAGAATCTCGCCACCACGCAAGCTGTCTGGATCCTCGTCGGGAGCGGCGCACTGGTGTTTACGGTTCTGTTTTTCCGCAACTATCAGAAGCTCTTTGTATATAAATACCTCTTCGCGCTCGCGGCCGTCATCCTTATAGCGTCGACCATATTCTTCGGTTATGAGGTTAACGGGGCGCAACTCTGGCTCGCCGTAGGTCCTGTGAGCTTTCAGCCCTCGGAGTTCGCGAGGATCGCGCTCGTCATCTTCTTCGCCAGCTACCTCGCCGACACGCGAGACCTCTTGGCGGCGACAAGCCGCTCGTTTATGGGCATACAGCTACCGGCGCTCAAGTACTTCGGTCCCGTCGCCCTCGTCTGGGCGGCCTCCCTGGGGCTCCTCGTCTTCGAGAAGGACCTGGGTAGCAGCATGCTCTTCTTCGCTGTGCCCCTGCTCATGCTCTACGCGGCTACCGGGCGCACGGCTTATGTAATCCTCGGCGCGCTTCTCTTTGCGGCGGGCTCATTCGCGACCTACCTCATCTTCCCTCACGTGCAGGCGCGCGTGTCGGCCTGGCTCGACCCCTGGTCGGACCCGGACGATACGGGATTTCAGATCACTCAGAGCATCTTCAACATCGCCGACGGCGGCATCACCGGCGCAGGTCTCGGTGAGGGTTTCTCCCAGACCATCCCCGAAGTCCAGACTGACTTCATCTTCTCGACTATCGCGAGCGAGCTAGGCCTCCTCGGAGCAACCGCCCTTATCCTGGCCTTCCTCATCTTCGTGTACCGGGGTATAAAGATAGCCCTCCTCACCGAAGACGACGGCTCTAAGCTTCTAGCCTTCGGCCTGACAGCCATGTTCGCCGTACAGACCCTCATCATCGTCGGCGGCGTCACGAAGGCGATACCGCTAACCGGTATTACTCTCCCCTTCGTCTCTTACGGCGGCTCCTCGGTGGTCGGTAACTTCATTATTACCGGCCTCCTCCTGGTCATCTCCGAGAATGCCGGTAAGCATCGCCTGAAGGAGGAGGATAAGGAGACGAGGTATGCGCCGGAGCGGGTGACAGTTTGAACGCTCACCTCAGGCGCACCTTCTACTTCTTCGTTGCCGGCTTCGTATCGCTTGTCGGAGTTCTGGCTTACTGGCAGGTCTACGTTCAGGAGTCCCTGGCGAACGATCCATCCAACTCTCTGCAGTCGCAGCGGGTCCAGTCGGTCCCGCGCGGCCTCATTCTCGCGGGAGACGGCGAAACCGAACTGGCGAGGAGCGAAGAGCAGGATAGCGGCACCTACGAGCGTGTGTATCCCGAGGGGCCTCTCTATGCCGGCATCACCGGTTACTGGAGCACCAGATACGGGGCGAGCGGGATGGAGATCGGGGAGAACAATAACCTCTCTGGCAATGGCGAACCCGAGACTTTGGACGAACTCCTGAACCAGATCTCCGGCGGTCCCCAGGCCGGCAACGACGTCGAACTCTCCCTCGACCCCGAGCTACAGCGTGCCGCCTACGACGGTCTGGCCGCCAGCAGCACGGGACGCGGCGCAACCGTCGCCCTGAACCCGAAGAACGGCGAGATACTCGCCCTTGTCTCCTATCCCTCGTATGACCCGAACAACATAGACGAGAACTTCTCTGACCTTGTAGAGAACCCTGACAACCCTCTCTACAACCGGGCGACGCAGGGACTCTACCCGCCAGGCTCGACGTTCAAGGTCATAACGACCGCGGCCGCCCTGAAATCGGGTGTGAGTCCCTCTGATGAGTTCGAGGACGACGGCATCTACGAGACGCCGGGCTACGACGTGTACAACTACAAGGCAAGGAGCTACGGGGAGGTAACCTTCGAGGAGGCGATCGCCAAGTCAATAAACACGATCTTCGCCAGGGTCGCTTACGAGTACGTCGGCAACCAAACCCTCTCGCAAACAGCCTACGACTTCGGCTTCGGAGACGCCTACGAGGACTTCCCGCTCCCCGTAGCCCCAAGCTCTCTAGGCAACGTAGCGCCCGATCAGTGGGTTCAAGGGGATATAGCCCAGATCTCCTTCGGTCAGGGACCGGTGACGAGCAACGTCTTCGAGATGGCTCAGGTAACCGGCGCGATCGCCAACGGCGGAACGATGATGAACCCGCGCCTTGTGCGTGAAGTTCGCTCCCCGGATGGCGTTATCCTCGACCAGCCCTCCTCCAGCCCTCGCGAGAACGTGCTGGACGAAGAGACAGCGAATACCCTGAGCGACATGATGGAGAGCGTCGTGGAGGACGAAGAGACTACGGCCAAGATTCCCGGCATCAAGGTCGCAGCGAAGACTGGAACCGCGGAGAACTCGACCGGCGACCCCCACTCCTGGTTCATCTCATTCGCGCCAGCGGACGACCCTGAGATCGCCGTCGCCGTCATCGTCGAGAACGGGAACGAGGGCTACAAACAAGCCCTCCCCATCGCTCGCCGCATGATGGAGACCTATCTCAGGGGCAAGGGCGAGCTACCCGAAGAGAGCACTACCAGCGCGCCCGCGAGCGGCGGTGGTGGCAGCACGACACCGCCGCCACAGGGCGGGACCACTGTTCCGTCCTCCCAACCCGCGCCGCAACAACCACCGCAGAACGCTAACCCCTTCCAACCCTTCCAAGCCCCCTCCCAGGGCCAGCAGACCCGACCTCCCAACCAGGCTCCCGGTCAGCAGCCCCAGAATCCGGGCCAAGCTCCCGGTCAGCCTCCGATCCAGAGACCAGGTGGCTGACGCTATAATGGACTATTAGCTTTGGAACAGCTCGTAGACAACCGTTATCGGGTCGTCGGGCGCCTTGGTGCGGGCGGTATGGCCGAGGTATACCTCGCCCACGACGATGTACTAGACCGGGACGTAGCGCTCAAGGTCATGAGCGGACGCTACGCTGACGACGAGGAGTTCGTCGAGCGCTTCAAGCGCGAGGCCCAGAGCGCGGCCGCCCTTAGCCACTCAAACATCGTCTCTATCTATGATAGGGGCGAGTCCGAGGACGGCACCTACTATATCGCGATGGAGTACCTGCCCGGCGGCACCCTGAAGGACCGCATCTTGCAGCGCGGGGCGTTGCCGCCCGAGACGGCTGCCGCGGTAGCGCTCCAGATCGCCGAGGCGTTGCAGGCCGCCCACAGGTCCGGGGTCGTACATAGAGACATAAAACCGCACAACGTCCTCGTCACCGCCTCCGGCGACGTCAAGGTCGGGGACTTCGGCATTGCCAGAGCCGCCTCGTCGAGCACGATGACGAAGACGGGCTCGATCCTGGGGACCGCCCATTACATCTCTCCGGAGCAGGCGATGGGCGAGCCGGTCAGTCCACAGAGCGATCTGTACTCATTAGGAGTCGTCCTCTACGAGATGCTTACCGGTTCGCTCCCCTATGACGCCGAGACGTCTATAGGCATCGCCATGAAGCACGTAAACGCTCATCTCGTCCCGCCCGTAGCGGTCAATCCCGAGGTACCTAAGGGCATCAGCGCCATCACCGTCCGACTCCTCTCCAAGAACCCTGAGGACCGTTACGCGGACGCTAACGAGCTTATACGCGACCTAGAGAGGGTACTGGACGGCCTCGAACCCCTCGCGATGAGCGAGACCCAGGTAATGAGGCGTGTAGCGTCCCCGGGCGGTTCACCAACACGCGTCGTTCCTCCGCCTCGCTTGCAGCAGGGCAAGCGCGAGAGGCGGCGCTGGCTCCCGATCCTGCTCTTCCTCCTTCTACTCGCCCTGCTCAGTGCCGCCGCCTACGCCGCCACTACCGGCATCCTTCAGCCGGTCGCGGAGCAAGAGGAAACGGCGGCAGTTACGGCCCCGGACCTGAGCGGCAAAACCATCGCGCAGGCAAGACAGGAGGCCGAAGGCGCGTACGGTATATTGCAGAACCAGCGAGTAGAGAGCGAAGAACCCGTAGGTACGATAGTTGCTCAGGACCCCGCGGCCGGGGAAACATGGCAAGAGAACGCTGATATATATGTAGATGTCAGCGACGGCAAGGAAGTACCGAACGTTGAAGGCCAGCCGCGTAACGAGGCCATACAATCTCTCGAAGGGGCGGGTTTTGAGGTAAACGAGGAGACCGAGACGAGCTCAGCGGTAGAGGAGGGAGACGTAATCCGTCAGGATCCCCGAGGCGGGGCGGGAGAGAGAGCTGAGGCGGGTTCGACCGTGACGATAACGCTCAGTGAAGGACCAGAGACCGTGACGGTCCCGGACCTCTACAACCTCACCCCCGAAGGGGCGAACAGCGTACTCGTGGAGGCCGGCCTGAAGCTAGGCAACCAGACGCAGCAGGCGAGCACCGCGGTAACGGCTGGCTCGATCATCTCCCAGACCCCCCCAGCGCAGAGCAGCGCCAAGCCCGGTAGCTCCGTAGACGTAGCCGTAAGCACGGGCCCGGAGAGCATAACCATCCCGGATGTCGTGGGACAGGACTGGATCACGGCGGCTCAGAGACTGCGGGACGCGGGGCTGACCGTAAACGAGACGGTGACCACCACACCGAGCAGCCGACCTAAAAACGAGGTCGTCAGCATCGATCCTCAGGCGGGCTTGCAAGTAGACCCCGGAACAACAGTAACCCTGATTACAAGCCAGGGACCGCCACCCCCCACTCCGACAGCTACCCAGACTTCTTCCGAAACGAAAGCGAAGACGCAGCAACCCGCACCAAAACAGGCGGCCCCAAAACAATCTACTACACAGTCCAAGAGCAAAAGCGGGGACAGCAAGAGCGGCAAGAGCAAAGAGGACGACTAAGCCGTTAGGGTTCGCCGAGGCTTCAGAGCCATTAGGCCTCTTCTAGCAGCTCCCGACGTACATAATCTCTGAGCTCGAGGATAGAGACCTCGCGAGGCGTGATCTCGATGAAGCTGTGGCGTCCGATAGCGTTCTCCCGCAGCCAACTCTCCGTTACAGACTTGGTCCGTTCGGAGTCGTAACCGGTCTCGTAGTAGAATGTCCGCAACTCGCCCGAGGACAGCTCCACGACCAGTATAGGGTAGCGACCCGGTGAATAGGCCAAAATCTTTGCCTCATTGTGCGACTCCTTAACCATACACAAGCAGTCTATAGCAATCTCGCTTCTCAAAGAAGCTTCCATAAGGCTCACGGGAAGCCCATGATAAAATTTGTAGATATGAAACCGCTGGAAAACATTATCATCCGCGAGGGGAGTTATGATGTCAGATCCCATACCCAAAGACGGAGGAACTGAGCCAGATGCTCCGGTCGAAGTCGGTAAGCTCTCGTCGCTCTCTCCGCCGGAGGATATGCCCGAGGAGCTCTTGCAACGCCGTCTCGCTAGGTTGGACACCCGCAGGACGCTCGTCGAGTTGTGTAAAAACATCCCGGGCCTTGAAGAGGCCTTACTACCCAGGGGCATCCAGGCTGACGCTCTGACTCGCAAGTCAGGCGGCAGCGCCGCTATTCAGAAGAGTCTCTCACGCAGGATTCTCAACGACGCAACGGCCTGGGGAGCCTTTCGTACCGCCGTCGCAGAGCAGATACCGCCGGAGACCTTTGAGGTCCTTGAAGGCTTGACCCCAGACACGATCGAGGAGATAGCCGAGACCCACACCACCGAAGGACTCCTCCTCGCAGCCTTGTGCGATCAGGAAAACCCCGAAGAGGAGGTAGTGGAGGCCCTGATCTCTGCTTGGCAAGAGGAGAACCAGCAGGCTACGAAGAAGGCGACCGAAAATGCTCGCGTCGCGGATCTTGAGGCGCAGTTAGAGCGCCTCAAGCGCGAGAACGAGCGTCTCTCGTTCACCTCCAGGACCGCCAACGAGCGAGCTGCGTCTCTTGGACGCGAGGTCGAGGTCCTACGCGGCGAGAACGAGGAGGCTACCGTCGAGGCCAAAAAGGCTGAGGAGAGGGCGACGGCGGCTCTGGATATGCGGGGCCAGATGAGCGAGAAGGCTGCGGAGTTGGACCGGAGGGTGCGGCACCTCGAACGCACGCTCGAAGGCGAGCGAAAGGCCTATTCTTCCGCCGCGGAGCGGTTAGAGGAGATGCATGAGGAGTTAGGGCGCGTAGTCGCCGAGCGCGATAAGATTCGGGACGCGCTCAAAGATGCTCGCTTTACGGACAGAGGCTTCGGCGAGCTTTTGGTGCGCGCCGTGAAGAATGAGGTGAGCAACCTCCCCAACTCCTTGGACGCCACGGCTCGCACAGCCCAACTCATGGAGTTTATGGGTAGTGTGCTGCGCGCGCACGCCGACTTGCGCGAGCCTCGTTCCTCTGGAGGTGGCTCCTCCAACAACCGTCCGTCCGAGGAGAAAGAAGACTCAGAACCTTCTCAGGCCGTCGCCAGCGTTGTTGAGGAACCGTACGCGTCGAACGGCGAAGCTAAGCATCAGCAGTTCGAGGCTCCTCTGGTCTACGCGAGGCCCCGGCCTACCCTCTCGTTCCGCGCTTTAGGCGGGGCGAGCGAGGTAGGCGGGAGCAGCCACCTTCTCGACTTCGGGGGGACACGGGTGCTGGTGGACGCTGGCATAAGGCCCGATGGCAGAGGCTCCCTCGCGCCGAACTTTCGCTCGGTAAAGAATCTCGACGCAGCGGTCATCACGCACGCCCACCTTGACCACTGCGGCGCCCTACCGCTTCTGGTGCGGGACCAGCCGAACGTCCCCATCTACTGCACGCCACCCTCCGCCAGGCTCATAGCCTCGGCGCTGAACGACCACGCGGCGATGGGCGGCGGTCTGCCGGGCGGGGCGACGCTGCAAGAGGTAAAGAAGCGTTTGCGTCCCGTGCCATTCGGCAAGCCGGTGCAAGCGGGGGACGCCAGGATTACGCTTACTGAGAGCGGACACATCCTCGGGGCGGCGAGCGTCCTCTTCGAGACGGGTTCCGCGACCGTGTTTCACACAGGGGATATCTGTCTGGAGGACCACTTCTCCATCCCGTCCGCCAGGTTGCCCAACGTAAAGGATATAGACCTGCTTATCATGGAGGCCACGCTCGCCGACCAGAAGCCTCAGCCCTTCAGCGAATCCGTACGCACCATGATAAGGGTCATCAACGAGACCACCGTCGAGCGGGAGGGCATAGTCCTCATCCCCACTTACGCTCTTGGCCAGGCGCAGGAGATCATCCTCGGCCTCAAGCACTACGGCAAGGAGTATGGCCTGGATAAGAACGTCTTCATATACGTGGACGGTTCGGTCGTCACGACCTCGGAGCGCCTCTATGCTGAGCAGCTCGGTTACATGAAACCGTACCTCCAGCACACGGACCCGAGGGAGCTCTTCTTCGGCGAGAATATTCGGGCGGTCGCCAACGACGACGCGGCCCGTGAACGTATACTCACGAACCCCTGCGCCATTATCGCTTCGCCGGTGACCATGCAAGGGGGCGCCTCGGCTTTCTACCGCAAACGCCTGCAAGACGATCCGACCAACGCTGTGATTCTTCCCTCCAACGCCTCGGCCTCCTATGGCTCCTCTAGGGCTCCGGGCGAGGAAGAGGGCTGGCGGGTTGAGAAGGTTCAGTTTGCGGCGCATTGCACTCAAGACGAGCTCATGAACATAACCGAGAAGCTGACGCCGCGACAGATCATCCTCATCCACGGCTCCAGACGGCGCATAAGCGACTTCGCCTACCGCCTCGGACCAAGCTACAAGATTCACACACCCGCCGTCGGCGAGACGGTACGGACCATCCTACGGTGAAGGCGGAGCGGAAGAGGAGCGTGCTCCCGGAGGTCACGCTCCTCTCTGACGCCCGCGGAACACGACCGGAGAATGCCGTGGTAGTAGGAGACCTGTGGTACGAGCCAGAGGTCTGGTCCCTTCCCCTCTCCCCCGCTCCGAAAATTCTCTACGCCGGCCTCTGCTCTTTTCTCGGGCACCGGCAGATAAACCGCAAAGACCTCCGTAACATCCTCAAGGACTGCCCCGAGGAAGAGATAGAAGCAGCGTTGCAGGCTCTGGTACGTCACAGACTGCTTATGCTTACCGAAAAGGTCACGAGCAGCGGTATCTTGCCGATCTACGAGGTGAGGTCTGTCGACCGGTTCGACGTCTTCTAGAACTCATCTCATAAATACCCGTCCTGCTGTCGACGGCCTGCTTTCAAGGAGTACCGACCATCTTGGAAGGCCAAAAAACGTCATTCCCGGCGTCTACCGGAGCATTCTTTTCACCC
>CADCVD010000065.1 GCA_902806055.1 uncultured Rubrobacteraceae bacterium | reverse complement strand
CCCACACTTACGAGGAGATTGCGCGGCTAATCTCGCCTGAGGTTGCGGCCACTCTCGACTCGCAGACTTCTTATGGCGTACGTTGGTGGAACCGTTCGGACCAGAAGGGTCGCCAGATCTCGGAGCCCGACGGCGAGGGGGGCAGGCGTTATCGTAGGAAAACTTCCTACGCCCTGCGGGGCTCTGAGGAGTGGGTTGCCGTGCCCGTGCCGACGAGCCCTCGCTTGTCACTGGACCTCGTGGACAGAGCTCGCGAAGCGATGATGCGTCATCGGGCACCTGAAAGGAAGAACCTTGCACGCTCTTGGGAGCTACGCGGTGTACTGCGTTGCTCTTGTGGTGCCAGCATGGGTACGCACACCGCCACAAGACAGAACGCCTCCGGCAAGAAGATCTACCATTACTATCGCTGTAACCGAAATACAAGCTACATGCCCCATTCCTGCGGACAGCGCATGGCGAGGGCAGAGACAGTCGAGAGGGCAGTCTGGACGTTTGTCTCGGACATGCTCTCTGATCCCGAAAGGGTGCGCGCCGGCATCCGGCGCCTAGCCGAGCAGGAGAGGGCCGCGAGACACGCCCGCCTCGACTCAGAGAGGGAAGTTAAGCTCTGGGCGGAGAAGATCTCTGAGTGCAAGCGCATGAGGGCCGCTTATCAGGATCAGCAAGCTGCAGGTCTGATGACGCTCGCGGAGCTGTCGGAGAAGCTCGTCGGCTTAGAGGAGACGCGCTGCCACGCCGAGAACGAACTCGCCTTACTCCGGGCCTCCGAGGAGCGTGCCAGAGAGATAGAAAAGGATGGCGAGGCACTCGTAAAGTCTCTCTCTACGGCCGCTCCCGAGGCGCTGAAGCTTCTTCCGTCGGAGGAGCGATTGGTCATCTACGAGAGGCTTAATCTTCAGGTTAAAGCTACTTTGGAGGGGTATCATGTAAGCGGCATATTTTGTACATCAGAACGCTTACCGTCTTGGAGGTTACACACCACGGGTCAAAGACCTCCTCGACCCCACGGTTCCTGAATAGCTTCAAGCCGGAGATAGCGGTTATACAGGTGGGTGCTGACAACTCCTATGGCCATCCCACTCCACAGACCCTCGAACGCCTCCAGAGAGCGGGCGCTAAGGTCCTCCGCAACGACGAGCGCGGAGACGTGATCGTCACTATCCAGGACGGCAACGCGGATGTCGCAGTCACGAAGGGCGGTTGAAACCGCTCCCTACGCCGGGGCCCGCTCCTCCGGCTCTCCGGAGAGCTCTCCGCGCTCCCACAGCCATCGCTCTATCGTGCTCCTGCGCCACCCATAGAAGCGTCTCCCTATAACCGCGTCCGGCTCCGGGATGCGGCCAAGATCCCAGGCCCGGATCGAGACGTAGCTCGGGAACGTCCGCGTGCTCATTACCCCGCGCTCCTCCAGTATCTTCGCTACCTCTCCGCTCGAAAGAAACTCCTCCATACGATAGAAGGTACCATTGTCCATAAAATTAAACAACTTTTTACGACTTACACACTTGAGAAGCCGCAGCGTTTCGGTAGACTGATCCCATAGACCTAGAGAAGGAGGGAACGCAATGGTCAGCTTCAACAGGGTAGTGCTCGCGGGTAACCTTACTAGGGACCCCGAGCTCAGGTTCACGGGTAACGGTATCCCCGTTTGCGACTTCGGGATCGCAGTAAACCGGGTGCGCTCCAAGAACGAAGAGGTTGACTTCTTCGACGTTACAGCGTGGCGGGAACTAGGCGAGACCATCGCCAACTACAAGAAGAAGGGCGACCCGATATTGATCGAGGGGAAGCTTCAATATCGTACTTGGGAGGCCCAGGATGGATCGAAGCGTAGCAAGGTCGACGTAGTAGCTGACAACGTGCAGTTTCTCGGCCGCAGCGGCGACGCCGAAGGTGGCGCATCCTCCGGCGGCGGAGGCGAAAGACGCGGACGTGGCAACACGCGACAGTCTCCGCGCAACGACGTAGACCTCAACGAAGAGGATTTCGACGATATTCCTTTTTAAGCATCCTAGAGATCCCCGCACTCGACCCCCGTTCGGGTGCGGGGAGCAGAATGTCTGCTAAGAAGATTCAGAGAACTTTTAAGTATCGCAACACTTGCTACGCACGGGGCGTACTGACACCGGATATTGTGCGATTTAGGCCTAAGTTTTAGGATGAAACGGGGAAAATACCCCGTTTTTTGTTTCAAAGGCTTTACAAAGTGTGGCGAGCGCGGTATATTTCCGTGGTCGGTTGGTGCGAACCAGATCGACACACAATTAAAGAGCCTGGGGCGTTACTCCTCCTTTCCCTTTCCCCACCTATCACCCCTAAGTACGTTTCAGGCTCTTCTTTTCTCCCTTACCTAAAAGCAACTAGACAACCGTGTTAGACGCGTTCCCGCGCTCTCTGCCGCGACAGAAGGTCGGCCCTCCAGCATCCGCTGAAGGGCCGCGAGTTGGTGGCTAACTACTACTTACGAGGCGGCTTCTCCGCCGACCTGGGTGAGGTAGTAGAGAGTATGCATCAGTTGGGCGGTTGGGTCTATCCGATGTACGTCGACATCGTAGGGGACATGAAGAAGGACGTCCGTGTAGTTTAGAACGACCCGAATGCCGGATTCGACCATCAGTTCAGCTACGGCCTGAGCAGAGGACGAAGGGGTAGCAATGATACCGATGATCTCGTCTGCCTCTGCTACGCTCTTTTTGAGCTCGTCTATATGCTTGACGACGATGTTACCTACGGTTCGCCCGATCTTCTGCGGGTCGTTGTCGAAGACGTCGTGAATGACGAACCCACGCTTGGGTAGGATAGTGCTGCTCGCGATGGCGCTCCCCAGGTTGCCCGCGCCGACGAGCGCGATGTTGTAGGTCTGCCTCAGGCCCAGGATACTCCGCACCGCCTCGACCAAGTCATAGGCCTGATAGCCTACGCCTCGGGTACCTGAGAACCCGATCGCGTTCAAGTCCCGACGAACCTGCACCGGGTTGATCCCTGTGAAGTCCCCGAGCTCTTTGCTCGAGACTGCGTCTCGCCCCTCCTCTATGAGTTGCTGTGTGGTCCTCAAATACTTGGTCAACCTGTTCGTTAGACCCGGTTGTAGCGTGGCTCGCACCTTGCCTTTAGCTCCTTTTGTAGATCAATTCGTTGGTTAGCTGTGCGGTATTGTAACAAAAAGGGATGTTCTTGCCATAAAAATGTCCTTAACAAGTAAAAAACTTCTAGCAAGTGAGATTACAGCAGTGTTTAAAGTCGGCTCAGCATACAACGGAGTCTATCAGGAGCTTTCATACGGCGGTTTGGTATTGTAAGGTAGATGCGTGAATCGAGATCGCACAGGATCTGTCCAGACTCCTTTAACGGGGCGTCTCCCTCGACCGCCCTTGCCCCGGCCGGCCCTGTAGAAGGGTCGAACGGGGCGTTGGCTCCCGCCGACCTCTTTGGCGGTGATCCTGGACATTCTTCTCAGTCACACAGCTACTTAACGGGTCGGGGTAACTACTTTGCTAGCCTTTACTAAAAAAGAGGAACCGGAAAGCGATCCTCCTGTAAACGCCTTTGGGGAGCAGGGGGCCGGGGTCCGCGTGCGGCCGATGTGGGAGATGGACCTCGAAAGGGTACGGGAGTTAAGGGAGATCGTACGCTGGTCTGCAGATCCGAACGCGTTCGGATTACTGCGTGGCATGAGAGATGCCCGCTGGGCTATCGCCGAGACCTCCGGCGGGCGCCTCGTCGGCATGGTCGGCGCCGTGCCACTCGGGGAGATCGGGATACTCTGTCACCTGGCCATCCACCACGACTATCGCAAGTCTGGCATCGGCGCGGCCCTCTCTTCCTGGGCCGTCTCTTACCTACTCTCCCGGCATTGTAGGACCGTTCGGCTCGACTCTACGCATCAAGCCGAGAAACTCTACCGCTCTTTAGGCTTCATGCTCGTCGCTCACCGCACTTCGTATCGTCTCGAAAAGGCTTCCCTCAACGGCGCTATTCAGACCGCCAGTCTGCGGGAAGCCGGGCCGCGGGAAGATGAGGTCGAGGTCGCTCCGTTGCTGTTCGGGGACCTGCCCGAGCTCTACGGCGTAGATCGCTGGTCCTTTGGGGGGGACCGGTCCGCTCTGATCCTGGCTACCCTCAAACGGCACCCTGGTTGGGGATTGATCGCCCGCGATGGATCCGGCAGCATAAAGGGCTATCTCGTCCGCAGCGTCTCGGAGACGGGCACTCGCATCGGCCCCTTCGTCGCCTCGGAGCCAGGGGTTGCCCGCACCCTACTCTCCTGCGCCCTCCACGCGAACGGTAACGCTTCCGTCGAGGTCTCCGTTCCCAATAGCGGTCAGGCTCACGCCCTCCTCAAAGAGTTCGGCTTCACCGGTCGGGTAGATCGCCTCCGTATGGAGTTGGGCGAAGAACCCGTTGCGGAGGGCCTGCAGATATACGGTACCACCCCGTACCTGGCTACCTGAAGTAATAGAGCTACCCGCAAGATTTTGCGCGAGAACGGTGACGGGCCCTCTAATTACCCGACCACGCCTGTACACGAGACTGCACGACAACGTGCGCCGGGTTGGGTCAGGAAGCAGGTGATCCTCGCCGAAACCGTGCAACAGCTTCACAGAGGTGTCCCGTGATGAAGTTGCTTATTGTGCGAGAAGCGAGATATACCTAAACTGCGGCATTAGGAGAGCAGCAAACGTCCGGTAGGGGAAGCGGCGGTGGGGAGCACGTATGGATAAGGTTGGTGGCGAAGATCTTGGGCAGGTCTCTGCGATCAGGAAGGTGGCTGTAGCAAGCGCTATAGGTACCACTATCGAATGGTATGACTACTTCATCTACGCTAGCGCGGCCGCACTGGTTTTCGGGCCGCTCTTCTTTCCTACGTTCGAGCCGTTGGCTGGCACGCTCGCCTCTTTTGGTACCTTCGCGGTAGGTTTCCTGGCTAGGCCGTTAGGCGGCATTGTCTTCGGGCACCTGGGAGATAAGATCGGCCGTAAGACCATGCTGGTCCTCTCGCTCTTGATGATGGGGTTCGCGACCTTCGCCATCGGTTTTCTGCCAACCTACGCCACGATAGGAATCGCGGCGCCGATCCTGCTCGTCGCCCTTCGCCTGATACAGGGGTTCGCGGTCGGCGGAGAGTGGGGCGGCGCGGTCCTCATGACTATCGAGCATGCTCCCAGGGGAAGACGAGGATTCTACGGAAGTTTCCCCCAGCTAGGTAAGGCTGCAGGGATCATACTCGCTAACCTGGTGTTTCTTGTCATCGTGGCGGCGCTCCCGGAAGAACAGTTCGCGACGTGGGGTTGGCGCGTACCGTTTTTGATAAGCATAGTCCTTATCGCGATAGGGTTGTACATAAGGCTCAGGATCGAGGAGAGCCCGATATTCCAGCAGGTAAAAGAGACTCACAGCGAAGCCCGGATGCCCCTCGTGGACGTGTTCCGCACCTACCCCAGAGAGGTGATACTGGCCGGAGGAGCGTGCATCGCCACGATAGCGATGGGCTACCTCGTCGAGGTGTACATGCTGTCTTACGGAACTCAGGTCCTTGGGTTGGCCAACCGTACCATGTTGCTCCTCGTCGTGCTCGTGGCCTGCGTCGAGATCTTCGCGGTGGTTGGCCTGGCGGCGCTCTCCGATCGGCTCGGACGGCGCAAGGTCTTCCTTAGCGGTACGGTACTGGGAGCACTCTGGGCTCTGCCCTTTTTCTGGTTGATAGATACAGGGTCGATAGCTTTGATCTTGATCGCCCTCGTGGTGATGATAGTCATCGCGAGCGCGATGTACGGACCACAGGCAGCCCTCTTTGCGGAGATGTTCGGTACTCGCGTTCGTTACACGGGAGCATCCGTAGGTTACCAGATGGGGTCGATTATCGGCGGGGGGCTTCTCCCGCTCGCCGCTGCCTCCCTGCTCGCGGCGACAGGCACATCTGCGTCCATATCCGTTTACATCATCGTTCTCTGTGCAATTAGTTTCGTCGCGATGCTCCTCGTTACCGAGACTTACCAGAAGGATCTGGGAGAGGTTGAAGACAAGGAACGTAAGCTCGTCTCCGGGAGAAGCGGCGGTAGCTCCAGATCTTCGGCCGAACAAAGGTAGTCAACGTGAAGCCGCGCTTTAGCGACACGTAGAGAAGCTTCAGGCGAGGTACTCTGAAGAGTAAGAGCGGCTCGCGGCCGACAGAGAGGAGAAACGGATGAGCCACAGCGTGAAGCAACGAGACGCGAAACATCCCGTTGACCCGGACTTCGACCCCTTGGACGAGTCTTTTATCGCGAACCCTTACCCGCATTTCGCCCGGTTCCGCAGAGAGGCGCCGATCTTCTACGCGCCCAAGATAGGCTTCTGGGTCGTCAGCCGCTACGAGGACATACTGAAGATCGTTAAGGACTCCGATGCCTACTCCAACGCCAGGGTGCAGGAGCCGATGCAGCCTCTAACGCCGGAGGCTACGCAGAAGCTCAAGGAAGGGGTCCGCGTAGTACCCACGACCTCGACAGCCGACCCGCCTAACCATCGCCGCACCCGCGCGTACGCCTCAAGGGCCTTCTCGGCGAAAGGGTCGCCTTCGTTGAGCCGATCATACGCGAGACCGCGAACGACCTGATCGACCAGTTCATCAAAGATGGGCGGGCCGACCTCGTTGGGCAGTTCGCGTTCCCGTTGCCGGCCCAGACAATCCTCAGAATGGTCGGCATCCCGGAAGAGGATATCGAAGCTATCAAGAAGTGGTGCTACGACCGGCTGAAGGTCTCCTTCGGCTGTCAGACGCCCGAAGAGCAGATGTTTGCGGTGGATAGGATGACCCAGCTCTTCGGGTATCTGGAGAACTTCGTCGAAGAACGGGCCAAGGAGCCGCGCGACGACTACACCAGCGGCCTCTTAAGGATCGCGGCCGAAGAAGACAGCGACCTGAAGGTAGAAGAGATCGTCAGCATGATCTACAGCCTCAGCTTCGCCGGGCATGAGACGACCACCAACCTGATCGCCAACGGCCTACGCCAGATCCTCTCACGCCCCGGGCTCTGGAAGCTGTTGCGAGAGGACCCGTCGCTCTTAGAGAACACCGTCGAGGAGATGCTTCGCTTTGACTCGTCGGTCATCGCGTGGCGCAGAATGACCAAGAAGACGGTGGAGATAGCCGGGGTCGAGGTGCCGGAAGGGGCCAGGATTTTCTTGCTCTTGGGTTCGGCTAACCACGACGAGAGCGTCTTTGAGGGCCCGGAGAAGTTCGATATACACCGCGAGAACGCTAACAAACACATAGCGTTCAGCCACGGTATTCACTTCTGCCTCGGCGCGCCGCTGGCCCGGCTCGAGACGCGCATAGCGTTAGAGCTGCTTACCCGGAGGCTACCCGACTTGCGCCTCGCTCCGGCAGACCAGCGATTCGAGTTCGCTGCGAATGCCCAATTTCGGGGACCGACGAAACTATGGGCGGATTGGAGCCCCACACGTGCTAAGGCCGAGGCAATCCGCTGAGCGCAGGGGCGTGAAGAGAACTTTGCAGCAGGCACTGCGCCGATGTTCGACAGAGCTCTAGCCGGACGCTCGTCCCAAAGTTCTCTGTTACAGGTGCGCCGGATGATCTCGTGGGCGTTTGCAAGAGGATCTACTAAACGTGGTTCCTTGCGTGAGACCTGTTCGGCAACTGTAGGGGCGCGGGCCGCAGGCTGCGGGTATGATGCGCCAAGGTCCAAACACTGAGGAAGGAAGGTCGCCTTGACTCGCAACAAGCCCCCGTTCCGCGCCGATCATGTCGGGAGCCTGTTGCGCCCGCCAGAGTTGCTCAGGGCCCGCGAAGACTTCGCGGCCGGCCGCATCTCCTCCGAGGAGCTGCGCGGTATCGAAGACGATGCGATCCGCGAGGTCGTGCGGATGCAGGAGGAGGTTGGCCTCCAGGCCGCGACCGACGGGGAGTTCCGCCGCGCCTCCTGGCACATGGACTTTATCTACCAGCTCGGCGGTATCGAAAAGGCTCAGGACGATATGACGGTGGAGTTCCGCAACGAGGCGGGGAAGATCGAGTTCACGCCGGCGGCGTTGCGCGTGCAGGATCGCGTCGGCCTGCAAGATCCCATCTTTGCCGAGGATTTCCGATTTTTAGCCGACCAGGTCACTACCGGTGTCACGCCGAAGCTCACCATCCCATCACCGAGCATGGTCCACTATCGCGGCGGTCGCGCGGCTATCGACGAGTCGGTCTACCCGGACCTTGAAGGGTTCTGGGAGGACCTCGCCGGGGCCTACGCCGGGGAGGTCCGTGCTATGGGTGATCTGGGATGCACCTACCTGCAATTCGACGATACCAGCCTCGCTTACCTGAACGACCCCCGTCAGCGCGAGCGTGTGGCGAACGACTTGGGCGGCGATGCCGAGCACCAGCACGAGATCTACATCCGCACTATAAACCGGGCGCTTGCGAACAAGCCGGAGGACATGACGATTACCACTCACATGTGCCGCGGTAACTACCGCTCCTCCTGGGCGGCCGAGGGCGGATACGACTTTGTAGCAGAAGCTCTCTTTGGAGGTCTTGAGGTTGACGGCTTCTTCCTCGAGTACGATGACGCGCGCTCCGGCGGCTTTAAACCCTTGCGCTTCGTGCCTCAAGACAAGATGGTCGTCCTGGGCCTCGTCACGAGCAAGCGGGGTGAGCTTGAGGACAAGGATCAACTCAAGCGCCGCATCGAGGAGGCCTCCCGGTTCATCGACGTAGACCAGTTGTGCCTCTCGCCTCAGTGCGGGTTCTCCTCGACGTTCGAGGGCAACGACCTCACCCGCGAGCAGCAGTTCGACAAGCTGCGCCTGATCGTCGAGACTGCGCAAGAGGTGTGGGGATAACGCCTCTTACCGACACGCGCTGTCTCGATTAACCCGTTCAACTCTTCTGCAGGCTAAAAACCACTGGGACGGTCATGAGGTAGCCGCCCCTCCATGAAAGTCAGGCGGCTACGCGCTCTGACGCACGGTTTCATAGTGTTCGAGGATAAGGGTGGTGAAGCGGACGGGTATTAGAATAATTCTTTAGGCTGACCGCGCCTAAAGCAGCGTCTCTACGAAGTACGCAGGGTTTAGTCTCTCCCCGGTAGCCCGAAGCACGGTTGCGCGCCAGTCGTCGTAGGCGCCGGGGCCGAAGAAGGCCTCCTGAAGGTAGCGACCGGAGAGCTCATGCTCGTAGAATGGTCCCTCGACTACGTTCTTCTCGATGTGGCGGCGCAGTTGGGCGGCGGTTAGGTGCCCTAGGACGTAATTGTGGTAGTAGACGGGCGCGAGGGCGACGTGCAACTTCGCGGCCCAGTCGGGCTCGTCGCGCCCGGACGGATTTTTTACGAGTTGAATCTCCTCTACGAGATCCCACCATAAGGAGTTGAGATCCGCCCGATCCGGATCCTCGTAGAGGGCTTTCTCGAAACGGTACATTACGAGCGCCCAGCGAACAAAGACGAGCTTGTTAGCGCGGCTGCTATACAGGAGACGTTCGCGTTCCCTCTGCAGGTCTTCCTCGGGCACGTCCGCGAAGCGGGAGATCCAACCGGGATCATCGGCGAGGCCGCCCATCATCAGCGCGATGGCCTCGGTAGAGCTCGTGTGCGCCACGGAGCGCAGCAGATACGGCAAGGAGGGATTGATGTACTTGTCGTAGACGGCATGACCGAACTCGTGAAGCATCGTATCCATCCAATAGGAGTCCGGCCGGATGTTAGCGAGCACCCGCACGTCATAGGGATAGTCTCGCCCTATCCCTATGCAGAAGGCGTGCTGGTCCTTACCGGCTCGCTCGTACAGGTCGCTCCGGGCTAGGACGTCTCGCACCTCCAGGCCCATGCTGTCGTAGGTCTCGCGGGTCATGGCTTCAAGGTCTTTATCCCGGAAGTAACGGTCCACGTCTACCTCGGCCGCCGGATCTTCGCCCGAGCCCCGCTCTAACTCAGGTCCCCCGTCACCCTCTCCGGCCGTGCCTTGCGAGGCAGGGAGCGAAGCTGACTCTTGTTTGCAGCTCTGGAAGAACGGGTCGGCGTGCTTACGCAGAGGACATCTCACACGTAGGGCATTTCCACTTCCGGGTGAAAGCCTAGGGCGTCTCTAGCGGTTCACGGATAGCCAAATCATAAGCGCTGCTATGACCACCATCGCCCGGTAGTTGGCCGCCCGCTTCTCGTACCGGGTCGCCTTGCCCCGCCACTGCTTGAACCGATTAACGCACCTCTCGGCTACGTTGCGCTTCCGGTAGATACCGAAATCGAAGCCCAGCGCCATGCCGGGGCGCCCTGCGCGCCTCTCGCGCTGATCGCAGCGCTCGGGGGTGAGTGCCGTATGTTGCGCCCTCACGGCATCGAGGGTAACTGTAACCGTGGTCGGCGGTAAGGATGCCTATGATGATATCTTTAATCGAACAGGATTTAGTAACCGCATTATCTACTACTGTAAGGAATACTTTTGCAGCTCGATGATACCTTTCTGCAGCTTTGGGTGAGGCGGGGGAGAGGCGGCTATACTCACCCCATGACTGACGACGAACGCGATCCTAGGCCAGAGCCGAAATTACGGATGACCGAGCAGGAGGCGTTGCAGGAATACATGAAGCTACTCGATGAGCTCGTCTTCTTCCTCGGACGCGAGGAGCTCCCTTATGCCCTCAGGACCTTACACCAGGACCGGCTGATTCAGACGCTGCTCGAGGCCCGCGAGGCCAGCAGGAATGGAGCCTAGAGACCCGTTCGGGGAGACCCACGGCTGCCGCGGGGGCGTACCGGGATAACCGTGGCCGCCCCGCCCGGTACTCCGGTATTGGCCGCCAGGCGCTTGTTGACTCTAGGGTGTGCCTATACCTCGCCGACTAAGATAGGCTCCTTACTCTCTAGGGGCTCCGGCCGTGCTACGTGCCTCTATTCACCGGATTGCAGATAAGATGTCTTCTCGGAAATTGACCTTCCAGTTTATGGGATTCTCGGAACCCCAGCGGCACAAAGAGAGCCGGAGTTATCGTTCCCTGACATTCTGCCATCTCACTTCATCATCACCCATCAAACCCGACGTAACATCGTTATAGCGTCGGGGGGAGCCCTCAGGGTAAGTAGCCTCGTCTCGCAAGTGTTGTTCTGCCGGTTTATCCCCCTCATGGTGCCAGGGGTGAGTCACCGCGCCTGCCAGCTGAGCTTCTCGTTCTTGAATGTCATTGATAAGTGCACTGTGGTCTGCGCCACACTGACAGGTGGACGCGTTGCTGGCACCGGTCAGGGTCAATTCCTCGCCGCAATCACACGCCAGGGTGACAGAGGCAGGGTGCCACTTATAGGATCTGCTAAAGGGGGCTTCAACGACCTCGTAGTGTCCTTCAATACGTTTAGTGACTCGCGTCATTCACTTGCTCCTTCCCACCGCCCT
>CADCVD010000064.1 GCA_902806055.1 uncultured Rubrobacteraceae bacterium | reverse complement strand
GACGCTCTTCGTTGCGGGTTTGTTCGGGCTGGCGGGGGTCTGACCTTGACGAACACGCGAGAGGAGGCGAGGGGCGGGAGACGAGGGTACTCCGAACGTGGTCCGGCGAGAGGCATGGCGATAGCGGCGGGGTTAGTCGCTCTCGCCGTTCTTTTGGAGGCGGCATTGCTCTACGGCTCTTACTACCTCATGGTCTCCTGCGACCGTGAAGCACGGGAGATACTCGGGGAGTTCCCACAACCCGAAGGGGCTCGGCCGTTCGGATCAGGAGAACCCGTGCCCGCAACGCCGGCTTCGGGAGAGGCGAAGTCGGAGCCTCCTCCTCCTCCTCCTCCTCTTGAGGGCCCACTTTAGGGTGCCAAAAAACCTACCAGGCCCGGGGCTCCAGGGAGCAGACCTACGAGTACTACCAGGAGCAACTGACCGCGCACGGGTGGACGTTGGTAGAACCGCCTCCCCCCGAAGGAACGATGGAGCCGGTGCTCGTCCTGGCACGTCGCGACGGCTTCTCCTACGAGGTAGCGGCCTTCGCGCTCTCGACCGGTCCGGTCGAGATCACAACCGCGGATGAGACCGACTTACATTTGAGGGTTACGGTGTGGGAGGCCTCGTAGGAGACGCCTTCGGCCGGACGAAATTCTATCCGCCTGGAGATGCCCCGCAAGAGGATCGCGCGAAGCCGGGCCATGAGAACCCGTCAGACCCGCTGTCTAATCGCCCCTGCCGCGATGATAACCGGGAGCCGAGCATCTGCCGGGGGCAACGGGGTCCAAGGTTTACCGCTCGGCGCTTTCCGCCGGAAGCGCTGGTGGGGAGCATCCTCACGCGGGCCCGCTACTCATGCAAACCGTCATGAGGGCTCCAAGAGCCGCAGGATTCAGGACCGCGGCTCTTGAAGCTGGAGCACCCCTTCCGGGACGGGTGCTAGAACCCCAACGACTGTAGCAGGCGTAATATGTACTGGTATACGTTGTGTACGATGCCGTTTCTATCCTGGAGACTGTTCGTTGACCGGGGTGTCTCAGCCTCTTCCTGGGCGGCCTCCGTCACTAGGGGAGAATCATTATTGTTCCCCGCCTTGGGAGCGGGAGACTGGAGTACACCAAAGTCTACGGTGTACATCGTACAGTCGCTATAGCCCTCACACGCTCCCGTAGCAGTTCCTATCCCGATCTCGCGGTAGCCAGGGCCAAGGATATTATCCCGGTGGTTGGAGCTCTCCATCCAGCCTTTGAAGATGTTCTCCGGGGAGGCCAGACTGCCACTCCCCCAGGCGATGTTCTCTCCTATCTCTTTGTAGGAGTCATAGCCGAAGCGCTCAAGACGAGCGCTAAAAGATTCGCCATTGTGGGAATTGTGGGAGTAATGATCTTGATCAATCATCTCTTGAGAATGGGACCGAGCTGCTTGGGTGAGTACCTCGCTGACGCATAAGGTAGCGAGGTTGTTGCTCTCCCGAGTCTCGTTGTGTAGCTCGTAAGTCCTCATCTCGTAGGCATTGAGGTTGATACTACCTCCGTCACAGGTCGGAGCGGAGCCGCCGGAGGGCGCGCTCTGAGCCGAGGCGGTGTTCTCTGTACCTACAAAGCTAACAAGAAGCAGAGCAGCGGTGGCTAACAACAGCGCCGCTGTGAGGACATACATTCGGTAAACAGCAGACGCACGCGCTCCTGTCAGCATAGGAGACCCCCCTCCTGCCCGCTTCCGCGAGCAAACGCTCGATAGAGGCAGAAGTATAACAGTACTTAACGTTTCTTAGCAACAGGCGCCCGGGGCGAGTCTACTTGTTCACGAGTTGCCGGGGGCGCCGTCCCTCAGACGCTCGTCCCGTGCCTTCGAAACCAAACGTTCAGAAGGGCAACGGAGACGGCCTACAGGCCCTAGGCGCAGGCCTCTAATCTCCCGCGGCCGACCTCCATGCATCCTCCGAGCAGTCTTGATCGAGCGCCGAATCGCCGATCCGCCAGCGCTCCTCGCCGCCGGGCCGGGTTACCCACGCCATCGCGCCGCAGACCTCACAGATGGATGCGTACAGATGTTCGTTGACCGGGTGCCATACGCTTAGGATGTGACCTTAAAGTTAGTCAATATTACTCATGCGCTCCCCTCCAATTCCCGGATATAGTCGAAAAGTGTGTAAGCAACCCGCCGGGAAAAGCGGGATGTAGGAGGCAGGATGACGGTGGCGACCTTGCTCGAGCCAGGGACAGTGGCGATGGTTACCGAGCGCATCAAAGCGCACTATGAGGTTCAAGACCTAGAGATGGGCAAGGTCTACAGGTGGTGTCCTGAGAGCATCGTTGTGGAATGTAAGTGTGGTAAGAAGCTGACCCTCACAGCCTCTAAGAATGTCTGCGGACAGTGCGATGCGGATCATCGCGCCAGCGTCGAAGAAGCATTGGAAGCCCGCCTTGCAGAGTACGAGGAGGAGGTTGACCACCCCTGGCATTACCCGCGCCCTTACTACGTACCCACCAGGGGGGCTTAGGAAGAGGAGGCAAAGGATACAGGACTACAAAAGGCAAGGCTAACGATGGGCATCTCTTGTGTGCCAGACTGACCGGCGTGATCTTTTCTACCGGGCCTCCTACCCAGGGTACCGAGGCTATCGGCGCTGTTCACCGAGCAGCCGCTAAGAGGTCTTCTCTAAAAACCGGAGGGGAGCGGTAAACCAACAGGGCCGGGATCATCCTCCCCGGCCCTGTTGGTTTACTGCCCCTCGTCAGCTAGTAGTTCGCTTCCTAGCTGGTTTGAGTTGCTGCGCGGCGGTGTTGCGTTGTAGAACCTGTACGCGGTCTTTCGTGGGGGCGGCCGAAGGTGAGCTTGATCGGGCCGCGCTGCTCGTCGCCGCACGACGCGCAGCCCTTGCCGTCGTGGCCTTCGAACGAGATCACGCGACCGCGGCGATCCGTCTCGATCTCGCAACAGCGCAGGAGCAGCGCCCGCAGGCGGGCACGGCCGCGCTGTATCCTGGACTTCGCGCCCGGGACCGAGAGGCCGAGACGTTCGGCGGCGGCGGCCTGGGTCATCCCCTCCAACTCGGTGAGCTCTATGGCCCGGCGATAGTTATCCGGGAGTCCTCGGACCATGGGGCCGATGCAACGGGCCATCTCGGCCCGTGCGTCGTTCGGTGGTTCACCGCCGACCCCGTTGGCTTCGTCGAGTTCGTCTGTGAGCTTCTCGGCTGCCTCTACGGTAACGACGCGGCGGTTCGGGGATCGGTAGTGGTCGGCTATGGCGTTGCGGGCGATCCGGAACGCCCAGGCTTCCAAGCGGTCAGCGGACGAGAGCGCGTCGATGTTGCGTTGCATCCGCACGAAGACGTCTTGGACAATGTCCTCGGCGTCCTCAGGGTTCCCGACGCGCCGCCTTACGAACCCGTGCAACCCTGCCCGGAGCTCGCGCCAACGGGCCTCCTCGACGTTTCCGGTCACGGGTTTGCCTTCACGCCGAGACCGGCGATCAGCGGCACCCGCAGGAGGAGACGGTCGCGTCATCGCAGCAGCCCGTCTTCTCTGCCGAATCGCAGCAGCTCGCCTGTTCCTCCGTGGAGCAGCACGAAGAAGCACCGCTCGCCGCGCCGGTTCCGGTGAAGAAACGCTTGAGGTTCTCGGGCACGTCCACGAAGGGCGTCTCCTCGCTCCGCGCGGTACCCAAGGGCCAGACCTCGGCGAGGATCGCTTCCACGATCAGGCCGGTCGGTGCTTCGAGGTGCCGCTCGCCACGATAATCCCATACCCTACAGTCTATCCCGTCGTCGCAGCCGCACAGCTCTCCGCACTCCGAGCAGGAACTCTCGATGAGCTCGCCGGCGATATCGCGGCCGTTCATCCAAATGGTTGGGGAGCTCACGAACCCGAGCGCGCGGGCTTGCTCTTCGGTCTCGACGAGCGTCTTGCGGACCTCGATAATGATCCCGATTGAGCCGAGCACCGGCCGGGCAATCTCCACCGCCGCGTCGAGGCTAGCATCGCTCGCGCGGCATCGGGAGCAGGTGGTGAGGTCGAGATACACGAAGTCTATCTCGATGGTCTGGTTCGTCGGGACGGATCTACTCGTGGTCGTGCTCACCTCGGCGCCTCCTTCTATGGCGCTCCGGGCGCCATGGGTAGCGAACAACTCATCCATATAGGACGTAAAGACCGCGAGGTGGATGCAGAAGACTTCTGAAGTCCAAGAGCCATCGTGCCCTGAAGCGCGCGACGTTTTTTGCTCACATACTACAAGCTAGTTATCTAGTGATGCTTCAGTTCATTCTGAAACAGGGCCCAAGCCGGAGCTAGACATCTCGCCGGGCGAAGATCCGGCAGAACCGCAACGTGACAGGACGATCAGCAAAGCCAGCAGGGGTATAAAGCGTACCTGCTCGCGTTCTCGCAACTTAGCGCCCCTTATCTAAGTAGCGCGTCTGAGCCCAAGCCTCGAAAGGTTATCGGTAACAGGCTCCGTTCTGCTCGACGGGAAACTCCTTCGGGCAAGTGCCATCCGGCATGGTCGGCAAGGGACCATCCGCGGGACCACCAGCCTGCATCAGCGTCTCGCCTTCGCTCGGAGGCGAGGGTGACGGTGCCGGCGTGGTCTGCGGATCGGGTGATGGAGAGGGTGCTGGCGTAGGTTGTTGCGGCGTGGGTCCGGTCGTGTCTCCCGCCGGTCCCTCACCGGCGCTACCTGTGCCTGACTCCAAGCTAACGGGTGTCTCGTCCCTGGGGCTTCCTGCTGGATACTCGTACACCTCGCAGGCGACCCCTGGTTCCCCGTCAGACGCCTCTCCCCGCGGCCCGTCCAGGCCGAAGGGATCGCTGGGGTTGTTCCTTAGATCCTGCTGGGCTTCCGCTTGTGAGTTGTAATCCGCGCAGTCAGCTGCATCTTGTGCCTTTGCCAGGGAGGCGTACTCCCATACTGACCACAAGCTGAATACGGCGACTATCGTTATCGTCAGCGCAACTATCCCGGTACTGCGACTCGGCTTCACGGCCCCCCTCACCCAAACCTTCTTACCGTTTAAATAAATTATGACGCAGAAGCGCGGTATTTGCTCGGTCAGCTACATGATAAAGGCGACGGTAGAACTTGGTATTTGTCGCATGTTGCCGACACTAGGTTCGCGATGGTATCAGAATAATGCCTAATGGCATCGGTTCTTTCAGGCATGAGACCTTGCCTGTCCCCTTGCCAGATGGAGCCTGCCGCCGCACCGGCTGTGCTGCTAGCCGTCCAACGGGGGACAGGCCTCGCGAGCCTTAACGCGCTCTCCCACGCAAAGGTAGTCTCCAGACGGTCGGGGGCCTGGCGTTTTCCAGATTCGTTGTCGTTGGTCAGGCGCTGGTTAAGCTCGCTGACCCTCGTAGAGCGCTAGCGCGTTCTCTACCAGCGCCAGTGTGTCTTATGAACGTCTCTTTCGGGCCGAGGCCGAAGACTACCGTGAGAGTTGATTTCATATTTCTTAAGGGGTGAGCCTGCAGTCGGCGCGCCGTCGGCACAAAAGGTGGCGTCGTGCTCGACGCTTACACATCGGCCAGGTGATGTAGCCTTTTGGCTTCGGCGCTTCGCTGCCGATCGTCAAACCAAATGCGTGGCTGCCACGGGGCATTTTTGCCTGCCGACGTGTACCGAGCGTGTTACAAGCGGCTCGTCTCGCTTCATTCTGTCGTCAATTATTCCAACTGTCACCTTGGTCTTCGCCGACAAATGGGAGAGCGTGATACGAGGTGGCGACTCGTGGAGGCGATCAATAACCGTCACAGGCTCGTCGAAAAACGCCAAAGCCCCGGGAGGCTGTAGGACAAATGTACTATAGCCTCTCTCTTCTCGCCGAGATAACGTTCGTTTAACACACGTTTAACATAGCATTGCGACGAGAGAGGTCGCTGAGGGACGTGTTTCGCGGCCCGACCGGAGGCCCGAGGAGAGGAGTAGATGATGGAGACTGTCACGAGTACGCCGACCGCCATCCTGCACCTTGGTGATCCTGCCTGCTGCGACCCTGACCAGGTCGGCGGCAAGGCGGCTCACCTCAGCCTTCTCGCCGCCGACTACCGGATTCCAGCGGGCTTCTGCCTGACCGCCGCCGCCTACGACCCGGCGCAGCCCCCTGACGCACCACTGGCGGAGGTCATCACGACGGAGGTCGCCGCCGCCTACCAGGCGCTATCTCATGATCATGGTGTCCCGGATCTTCCGGTCGCGGTGCGCTCCTCGGCGCTCGACGAGGATGGGGACCTTGCCTCCTTCGCCGGCCAGCACGAGACCGAGTTGAACCTGGTCGGGATCGAGGCCGTGCTCGGCGCCGTCGCCCGTTGCTGGGCCTCCGCCGGCAACGAGCGGGCGTTTGCCTACCGCAAG
Source organism: uncultured Rubrobacteraceae bacterium (assembly GCA_902806055.1). Classification (GTDB taxonomy): domain Bacteria; phylum Actinomycetota; class Rubrobacteria; order Rubrobacterales; family Rubrobacteraceae; genus Rubrobacter_F. Next base: position 5,064 of record CADCVD010000064.1, on the reverse strand, counting down.
CAGCAGGGGTTGGAGATCGAGGGAGTAAGGCTCGCGGTCCTGATCCAGCAGCTAGTCTTGGCCGACACCTCGGCGGTGGTCTTTAGCGCCAACCCGATAACCGGCAACCGGGACGAGGTGGTCGTGACGGCTAGCTGGGGGCTCGGGGAGAGCGTGGTCTCGGGGACTGTGACGCCCGATACCTGGGTCGTGCGCAAGGCAGATCTCACGGTGAAGGAGGAGCGGATAGGGGCGAAGGAGCGCATGACGCTCGCGGTGTCCGGGGGGACGCGGGAGGCGGCCGTGCCGCGGCTCTTGAGGGAGCGGGCCTCCCTGAACACGGCCCAGGTCGCGGAGCTCGCACGGCTCGCGGTTGATCTAGAAGAGGAGATGGGCCGTCCGGTGGATATCGAGACGGCCTTTGCCGGCGAGCTTCTCTACCTGCTTCAGTGCCGGCCGATCACCACGCTCGGCGAGCCGGAGACGATCATCTTCGCCACTACTTGATTATCTGAAATCTGTTTAACGAGAACGAGGAGGATGCTTTATGCAGCAGCAAGGCTTGATACCGACGCCGCCGGACTTCCCGGTCGTCTGGGAGAACCCCGACGACGAGCGGCTTTTCTGGACGCGGGACGCTATGCACTTCCCGGCACCAGTGAACGAGCTTGAAAACGAGTTTCTCACCCGCCTCGCCCAGGAGAACGGGTTCGCCCGGGCGTGCGAAGCGTATGACCTGCCTTTCCGCATTCGACCGCGCCGTATCAACTACTATCTCTACACGGCGGTCGCGCCGGTTGTGGCGTCGCCGGAGGAGATGGAGGCCATGGGGGAACGCTCCAGGGAGAGACTCGGGGACGCGATGGCACGGCTAGGCGAGAGGTGGTCCGGCGAGTTCTTGCCGGAGATCCAGCAGTATTTGGAGGACTGGGACCGCTTCGACCTGCCTAACGCCTCGATGCCGGAGCTCTTGACCCACCTGGACGAGACCGTAGCCAAGTTCCGAAGGCTGTGGGAGATCCACTTCAACATAGCCTTACCGATGATGATGTCGATGAGCATGTTCGAGGAGTTCTACCGGGACCTCTTCGGCTCTGATGAGGCCTTCGACGCCTACCGCCTGCTGCAAGGGTTCGACAACAAAACGGTCGAGACCGGCCGGGAGCTCTGGCGGCTTAGCCGCCATGCTCTGGAGGTGCCGGAGGTGCGCAAGGTCCTTGAGGAGAACGCCGCAGCCGACGCCATGCCGACGCTTAGAGGATCAGCGGAAGGCCAAAGGTTCCTCGCAGAGTTCGAGGCATACCTCGATGAGTATGGCCAGCGAGGCGATTTGTGGGGGATAAGCTACCCGACCTGGGCCGAGAACCCGACGCCCGTTATCAAGATGCTAAAGGACTACGTAAGCCAGACTGGCGGCGGCCCCGACGAGGAGCAGGCGTCTTTAGCCGCCGAGCGGGAGCGTCTCTTGGCCGAGACGCGCGAGCGTCTGGCAGGCTACCCGCAGGCGGTGCGCGAAGAGTTCGAGTTCCTCCTTAAGGTAGCCCGAAAGGGCGTGGTCTTGAGCGAGGATCACGGTTTCTGGATCGACTTCAACTCCACCGCCAGGGTGCGCAGGGTCATCATGGAGTTCGGGGCCCGCTTCGCCGAAGCCGGCGTCATCGAAGGGACAGACGACGTCTTCCACCTGAACCTTGAGGAGATGCGCGAGACGGCGAAGCAGCTCCCAAACCTCGACAGAAGAAACCTCGTCGCCCGGCGCAGGGCTGAGCTGGAGCGGTTCGAGGGGGTGCAATCTCCCCCGGCCCTCGGCACCCCGCCGCCGGGTCCGCCGCCCGACAATCCCTTGAACCGGACGATGATGAAGTTCTTCGGCGGGCCGCCCCAGCCTTCAGGCGAGCCCGGAGTTCTACGGGGCAACCCCGGCTCGCCCGGCGTGGTCCAGGGCCGCGCTAGGGTGCTCCGGTCTCTCTCCGAGACGGACGGGCTTCAGGAGGGCGAGGTGCTCGTGGCCGAGACGACGGCCCCGGCGTGGACGCCGCTCTTCGCCACCGCCGCGGCGGTCGTGACGGATACCGGAGGCGTCCTCAGCCACTGCGCCGTGGTGGCCCGCGAGTACCGTATCCCGGCCGTGGTGGGGACCGGGGCGGCGACAGGGACGATAAGGAGCGGACAAACGATCGAGGTCGACGGCGACGCGGGCACCGTCCGTATCCTCTCCGAAAACGGGAGCTAAGCCGCGATGATAAGGATGTGAAGACGGGCTCTATAGGGAGGCCGCTCTCCCAGAGCATGGTGCTCGTTCCCGTAGCGCTGGGCACCATGCTCGCCCCGCTCAACTCGACCATGATCGCCGTGGCGATCCCCTCGTTGCTAGAGGACTTCGACCGCTCCCTCGCCTGGGGCTCCTGGATCGTGACCTCCTACTTGGTCGCGATGGCCGCCGTCCAGCCGCTCGGCGGCGCGTTGGGGGATCGATACGGTCGGCGGAAGCTCTTTTTGATCGGGCTCGCGCTCTTCCTGGTGGCCACCGTCGTCGCCGCGCTCTCGTGGCGTATCGAGGTCTTGCTCGTCGCTCGCACCGTGCAGGCCATCTCAGGCGCCGCCGCTATACCCAACGGGACGGCGCTAGTCCGTTCGCTAGTCCCGCCGGAGCGGCGGGGCCGCGCCTTCGGCAACGTCGGGGCCGCCATAGCGCTCGCAGCCGGACTCGGCCCTCCAATCGGCGGTATCCTGACCGCCGCCCTCGGGTGGCGCTGGATCTTCGCCGCTAACCTACTGCTGCTGGCGCCCGCCTTGGTTTTGGGGTGGAGGCTGCCAACCGATACCCCGGCCCCGCAAACGGGAAGGTTCGACCTCGCCGGTGCTGCGCTCCTCACCTCCGGCCTGGTCTCTCTCGTGCTCTCCCTGACGACCTGGAGGCTGCCGGACCTCCCGTTCTTCGTGGCGCCAGCTCTCGGCCTCTTTGCCGCCGGGACGCTCTTCGCGCTCGTCCGACGCTCCGCGCGCTCCCCGAATCCCGTGCTGAACCTCGCGTTGCTCCGGGCGCGCGGGTTCACGCCCGCCGTCGCCAACGTCCTGCTGAGCAACCTGGCCATGTACACCCTGCTGCTCTCCTTGCCGCTGTTCCTGGCGGGTTGGAGCACCTGGGGGAACGCCCAGGTCGGCCTCCTGCTAGCCGGGCTCTCGCTGCCGACGATCGTCTTCTCGCCGCTTGGCGGCCGACTCTCCGACCGCGTCGGGCGGCGCGCTCCGGTAGTCGCGGGGGCGTGTCTTACGGCGCTCGGCGTCCTCCCCTTTCTGGCTATAGGCCCAAATTGGTCGTGGCCGCTCTACCTGTTTCCGCTGATCCTCGTCGGGGCGGGCCTCGGACTCTCGATGGCCCCCGTGCAGGCGACGGCGATAGAGACCGCGCACTCCAGCCAGACCGGGCAAGCCGCCGGCCTCTTCTCAACGATGCGATACCTCGGGAGCATCCTCGGCTCGTCGATCATGGCCGCGGTGTTGATCGGGTCTACCCCGCCGGTCGAGAGCTTTCGCATTCTCTACGCTGCCCTGTTTATCTCGGCCTGCGGCGCGATCTTCGCCGGCTGGTGCCTGCCGGCGTGGCTCAAGAGAGGCGGCGATCAAGAAGCCGAGCCGTCTATCCCGCCCGAACAGGCGCGTATATAGTCCCTTCGCCGCGTTGCCATCGAATGCGCCGATCAAGACTTCGAAGAGCTTGAGGCGGTAGGTGAGGGATCCTAATGCCTCGTTCGCGCTCGCGCTACGACCAACAACTCCTCTGGCTCCGCAGGCGCCTGAGGCCCGGCGAATACTTAGGCCTTCACCTCACGCTCGGCCTCCTCGCTGCCGCCGGGTGCTTGTGGCTCTTCGGGAGGCTAGCCGAAGATGTAGTGAGCAACGATTCGCCAGGAATTCTCGACCATACGGCGGCTACTGCCGTACACGAGCTGATAACTCCTGGTCTCACGACATTCTTCTTGGTGGTTACCGCCCTGGCCTCTATAGAGGCCATCGCGCTAGTGAGCCTAGCCGGCGTGGTAGTCTTCGGCGCGTGGCGGCGATGGCTGCTGTTTATAACGTGGCTCATCGCTGCGGGCGGCAGCGTGGTGCTTATCCTACTGCTCAAGGCCCACTTCGCCCGACCTAGACCCTACCTTGAACAACCCCTGCTGCTAGAGACCTACTACAGCTTCCCCAGCGGCCACGCGATGGAGGCGGTAGTCTTGTACGGGATGCTGGCCTACTTTGCCGTGCTAGCCCTGCGAACCGGTTGGGCGCGCGCAGCTGTCGTCTTCGGGACGAGCCTACTGGTGCTCTTGATCGGTCTTAGCAGGATGTACCTGGGCGTTCACTACCTCAGCGACGTAGCGGCCGGGTTTGCGGCGGGCGGCGCATGGCTTAGCCTCTGCATCACCACGATGGAGCTTGTGCGGAGGGGCAGGCGTCGGTAGAAAGCTGGGGTGAGAGTCAACGCGTTGCTGTACGTTGGGAAGGCTTCCGAGAAGCATTTACCTACAGAAGCCTTTGTCTCTTCTCCGGCTTGATGAGTGCTGTACAACATTGTGTTCGAATCGGTGTCAGACGGCACGGTTCCCTGCTCGCCGCCGAGGAGATGCGCAGGGTGAATCATTACGCACCTTGGCGATAAGGCGGACAATTTTGGCACGGCCTTGGCCTAGCCGTGTTCGGGATCGAGCCTGCAAGCGCTCCGAGCTGTCAATGTGTGAGGTTGGTAATCAACTCGCAGTGTGGCATACCACTGATACAAGATGCTCTAGGTCCTGCTCTTTCGGGCGCTCTACTAGAGCGCTCGTGTTTGCCAGCGAGCAGGCGCGAAGCCCCTCTCTAAGCAGCCTGCACTACTATCTCCCTTCTAATCTCTCGCCTGCTACTCTCTATTCTCTACTCCGTACTAGCTTGGGCCTTAGAGACTTAGAGTGCATTACAAAACCCTTACGAGAGGTAGTTGAGGCAGATGAGCGAACAGCCGAGATAGAGGAATGCCTAGTGGATGTCGGCCCGCCGCTCGTAACGCACCGAAAGCCTCCGGCAGCGCGCGCGAGCCAGGCAAGCGTCCGCTCC
>CADCVD010000063.1 GCA_902806055.1 uncultured Rubrobacteraceae bacterium | reverse complement strand
GAGGTCTTCCCGGAAACCTAACTTCCGGCATGAAGTCTTCTCGGAAACCTAGAGCTTCCGGTGTGGCGTCTTCTCGGAAACCCAGTTGCCTAGTCCTACAGTGACCCTTTTGTCTTGACACACTACAAAAAGCGACCGGTTGAGCGGTCAACACCGGCTGCGGAACGGTACACTAGAATCCACTGAAGATCACTTTCGGGGTAGACTATTTTGACGAACGACGTCGAACTGCGGCACCTGCAACGCTGTGTGGAACTGGCCACCGAGGCCCTGGAGGCTGGCGACGAGCCATTCGGCTCCGTGCTCGTTAGCGCGGACGGGACCGCTCTCGCCGAGGACCGCAACCGCGTGGCCTGCGGCGACCGGACCCGCCATCCGGAGTTCGAGTTGGCGCGCTGGGCCGCAGCGAACATGACCCCTGAGGAACGGGCGGCGGCGACCGTCTTCACCTCGGGTGAGCACTGCCCGATGTGCGCGGCCGCGCACGGCTGGGTCGGGCTGGGCCGTATCGTGTACGTGAGCTCTTCCGAGCAACTGGCGTCTTGGCTCGCGGAGCTGGGGGTTCCCGCGCCTCCTGTGCGGACCCTGCCGATCAGGGAGGTCGTCCCCGACCTCACGGTGGACGGCCCGATTTCTGGCCTCGCAGAGCAGGTGCGAGACCTGCACCGCCGCCGCCACAGCTCATCCTGAGCTTCACAGACTGTTAATCCTAGTGACGTATGCGGCCCCTCGTTAGGTTTGCTGGAGGGCCTTTTCGACGCGAGGCCACAACCCTAGCTCGCTCCAACGCCGGTAGCGGCTTATCAGATGTGGGTCTAGCTCAAGCACCCTTTAGTAGAGTTAACTTCACGTTGTGTCTGAGAGAGGCGTGTGGGGCCTATCTTTAGGTTGCGCCCCCGGCCTCCTTATTTACCAAAGGTAGAGTACGCCGAGACGAACGCCTCGTCCTCAGTAGTTTCGAGTCTCTGCCGGCCGTCGTCATACTCGTACCCCGTCTCACCCTTGAGACCGGAGCCTTGATGGCAGGCATACACTGCTAGCTAGCGGAAGGCCGGGATGCCCGTGATCGCCTGCCCCAGCACGAGGGTATGCATCTCGTCTGTGCCCTCGTAGGTTCTTACGCTCTCCAGGTCGTTAGCGTGTCTTATTACGGGGTACTCTAGCGTTACGCCGTTCCCGCCGAGGATGGTGCGCGCCTCGCGTGCTATCTCTATAGCCTCCCGCACGTTGTTGAGCTTGCCGAAGGATATGTGCTCGGGGCGCGCCTCTCCCTTATCCTTCATCCTTCCTATGTGCAGCGCGACCATGGTGCCCTTGTTTATCTCCAGCATCATGTTGACCAGCTTCTGCTGCGTTAGCTGGAAAGAGGCGATGGGCTTGCCGAACTGGACGCGGCTCTTTGAGTATTCGAGCGCGCACTCGTAGCAATCTCTTGCCGCTCCCATTGCTCCCCAAATGACCGCATAACGGGCCTCGTTCAAGCACGCGAACGGCCCGCGCAGGCCTTTGGACTCCGGGAGCATGGCCTCCGAGGGGAGCCGGCAGTCTTCGAGATACAACTCGCTTTGCACGGAGGCGCGCATGGACACCTTGTGCACTATGTCCTTCGCGGAGAAGCCCGGCGTATCCGTGGGTACCAGAAAGCCGCGTACTCCGTCGTCCGTCTGTGCCCATACCACGGCCACCTCGGCGATCGTGCCCATGGTGATCCAATGTTTCTCGCCGCTTAGTATCCAGTCGGAGCCGTCCCGGCGAGCGAAGGTTTTCATGCTTGCCGGGTCGCTGCCCGCCTCGGCCTCGGTGAGTCCGAAGCACCCTATCGCCTCGCCTCTCGCCATCCGGGGCAGCCATTCCTGCTTATGCTCCTCAGAGCCGAACTTGTGGATCGCGGACATGGCGAGAGATCCCTGTACGGAGACGAAGGTCCTCAAGCCCGAGTCGCCGGCCTCTAACTCCATGCAGGCGAGCCCGTAAGATACGGCGCTCTTCCCAGCGCACCCGTACCCGGAGAGGTGCATCCCAAGCAATCCCTGCGCTCCCATCTCCGGTACGATCTCCCTTGGAAAGACCGCCTGCTCCCACCAGTCCTGAATGTTGGGCTTTATCTTCTCATGCACGAACCCGTGAACGTCTTCGCGCACCGCACGCTCTTCGTCCGAGAGCAACCTGTCCAGGTTGAGGAAGTCGGAAGCTTCGAAAGGGATTGGCTCGGAGACGGTATTGCGCGTCGTAGTCATCACACCTATCCTTGTTCGGATTCACCCAGTCTAATCATCGCGCCATCTAAAACGTGCGCCAGCCAGAACGAAAACTTCGCCAGAGGCGCGTACGGTACGCTCGTCTTCAGAGGCGTAGGTAAGCTCGCGCAGCTTCTCCAGCTCTCCGCTCGAAGAAAGATCCAGTACGCCAAACTCCCTTCCTGGTTACCCGTAGCACGAGAATTATACCGGACGCCTCCGCCCAAGAGTAGTTTGGTCCGCCGCCTGACTCGGCAGCCGTGAGGTATCACCTTTGGGGCGATTCCCCCAGCCTAGAACAGCTCGACGTGAACCAGTTAGAGGAGCTTGTTTATTCATCACGACCTCAAATCTTATACACCCAATTGCCGCTAAGAGGTCTTCTCGGATACCCATATCCACGATTCTGGATACAGAGGCGATCGAGCGTCGCGTAAATAGCTTAGGAGAATCACTTCTCGAAACCAAAGGGGGCCGGACGGACCCGGTTAGGGTCCCAGCTACTCATGCCGACTGACCACATAGTAACAGACGAAGTACAGAAAGCTGTAAACTCTTCGTGAATCCTCAAAAATCCTGGTCGAAAAGAGGCGCGAATTCCTCGGGAAGCTCAGCCCTGATCTTCTCTAGATCGGTTTCGGCGAGCTCTCTGGGGTTACCCTCCGGGTCATCTCCTGCCCCGTAGTAGTCCTCCCTTACTATCCTCATAATCCCTATAGCGTGACTCGCGGCATCCTCCGCGATTACGCCCGCACCCTCTTTTTCGGCGACTATCTCCGTAAAGTCCTCCCACGAAGCCTCCTCTGGGGGACCGTAATCGAGCTCGTCCGCCATCTCCGCCGGGAGGCGGGAGGCTAGATCTCTAGCCGCCTCAGGGCTTATAAACTCGCTTAATGCCGAGAGGGTGGCGATTATCGTACGCTCGGCCTTCTTGGAGGAACTAAACCGGAGGCGCATCCCCACCTTATCGATGAGCTCGTTGTACTGCACGCTTTACTCCTTCTTTTCTAAAGCCTTTTACCCGTTTCTTGTTAGAACGCATCTTCCAGAAAGCCAAGAGGGCCAGACTGGGCTATTGAGAGGAATGATCGGCGCCAGCCCGGCCCAATGATTCGGTACGGGAAGCTACCCCCGAGGGTTGCGTCCGGTGGAGAAAAGGGCCGAAGCCTCGATAAAGAACCCCAGCCCTTATTCATCGAATTGCCGAGAGGAGGTCTTCCCGGAAACTCAGTTGCCTATTCGGTGTCTTCTCGGAAGTTCGTCATCGAAGGCTAACCCCGCCGGCTACGTAGGACGGCGCTTAGGCCCGAGGATCTTGAAGTACGTGTAGTAGGCCACGATGGCCAAGGCGGCCAAGCCAACAAGCGCCGTCCAGACCCCCCACCCCGGCGAGGCCCCACCGAGGTAGACGAATACAAAGGTGCCCGGAGCCATCCCCAAGGCCGTGGCTACCACAAACTTCCAGAAGGGAATGCCGCTAAGGCCCGCGCCGTAGCTTATAGCGTCGAAGGAGATGAGCGGTATAAGACGCAAAATGAAGATCAGCAATGCCCCATGCGCGTCCGCGAACCGGTCGAGCCTCTCGGAGAGGGGCTCGGTAGCAACGATGGCCCCCCTGCCGAATACCCGCGAGAGCCAGAAGCACCCAACGCCCCCGAGCAGCGCCCCCAGCCAGGTCAGGAAGAAACCCTCCCAGAGGCCGAAGCAGTATCCCCCCGCGGCGGCCACCACGGGCGCGGGCAACGGCGCCACGACGGCCTGCAAGACGAGCAGGGACATGTACACCACGGGGGCCAAGGGGCCCGCGCTGCGTACCAGCTGTTGGATGCGTTCCCGGTCTGAGAAGAACTCCCACAGCCACGCGCCTGCGCCGGTCCACCATAGGACCAGCGCCATGCCTCCGACCACTACGGCGGCTACAAATCCCCTAAAGGCGAGTATCCGCGCGTGGCGTCGGAGGGTTCCCGTAAGGGTAAGAACAGGACGTAGGCGTGCCAACGCACTAACTCCTTATTTGCGTCTGCTCCGAGCTCGGAAACTCAGGTCACCTCACGCGCGACGGTTGCTCAGCCGAAGCGTCCCTCCCCGTAAAGAGGATCAAGCCCATCCAGGCCACAGCGACCCCAAACGGCGCAGTGCTGAGAGGCAACGGTAGGAAGGAAAGCACCGCTCCGACAATGAGTAGCAGGGCCGCCCAGCGTGGGTAGACGCGGGCGCGCAGCGCAGCCACACCAAACAGCACCCAGCCGATAGCAAAGATGCCGAACGAAAGTGCGTACCCTAAGGGGGGCCCCGCGTCGAGGAGTTCGGGGGCAGCGTCCACCAGTGTCGGCACGATGAAGGTTTCTGCCCAAGAGGCGCCCACCCCCAGCGCCGTGCCGAGGAAGGCCACCAGGAAGCCGACATGCAAAAGGGGTCCGGTGGCCTCCGACTGGCGGACGTACAGACCGAAGAGACCGAAGAGCACCAGCACATTACCGAGGAGAAAAAGCCATGTTTCGACGGCAAAGGACGCTGTCGCGGCGACGGCGCTGAACTCTTCCTCGCCGAGCAGCACGAAATTGTATATATCCAACAACTCGGCGAGTACGTACAGCACCCCACCCACCATAGCCGCTAGCCCACCCCACCTGATGAGGCCCGAAGACGACATGAAGTTTCCTCCTTATCCAAAGGTTCCCTATAAGTGAATAGTGGCACAAGGAGAAGCCTGGCGCATCTCCTCTACCGAATGGTTACGACTACAGAATGGTAAGGGGGCTGCCCCGTTGCTATTCACCGGATTGCCGCTAAGACGTCTTCTCGGAAACCCAGTTGTTGATATCTCCGGCCCCCATTGAGGCCGGAGACTGCTTTCCCACTCCCCCGCTTCTCCGGCCTGTTTTCTTGCGCGCAGCGGCGCGAGGATTGCCCAGGGCGGGCGCGGAGCCGGTCGGTAGGTAAACGACGCGGTCTACGGGGTGGGAAGTCCGCGAGCGTGGGTACGATGTCCCAAGGATTCAGGCGAACTACGGAGGAGAGCGTGGCGAAGAAAGAGATACCCCAGAAGTGGATCGGGGACGAAGTAGAGGTAAGCATCCGTACCGACACCCCGGAAGAGGCTGCTGGGAAACTCAAGGAGGTGAACGACGCTGGCATCGTCGTTGCGTTCATCGTCAAAAGGGACGACAAGGACTACCGGCGCACTGTGTTCTACCCTTGGCAGATCGTCAACTGGATCAGACCGGCGGAGGTCGAGCCGCTCTAATCGAGCGACGAGCTGAGTAGGCAACTTGAGGCCCTCACAGAGACCCCACAAGCCCCGGAGAGCGCCAACAAGATTCAGAGAGGCCAGAGAGAGATGCTCCCGCGGACGTTGGAGAGGCTCAGGAGGGCGTAGAGCGCCGGGGTTGTTGGCGGCTGATGGTTCGGAGGGGAATAAGAGAGGAGGATCTGGTGAGTCGAAAGAAGTTCCTGAAGCTAGGCGCTGCCTATGGGGTAGCAGCCACCGTGGCCCTGCTCCTCGCCGCCTGCGGTGGTGGTGACGGTGAGGGCGGAGAGGATACCGGAGGCGGCGGCGGAGGCGGATACTAGCGCCCTTGATACCATCAGATTGCCGCTAAGAGGTCTTCTCGGGCACTCTAGCTTCCGGTGGGTCTTATTGCGCCCCTTGGGGTTCGCCGGTATTCTCCAGCGCTCCGATCTGGGCGTCTAGCCCCATGATGATAGTGTCCAGAGTAACCTCCAGATCGTACGGTTCCTCTGGAGTGCCCAGCCTCCGAGAGAGTGTGCGGGCCTCGTCGAGATTCACTCGTATCTGCTGCAGTGTGTACAGAGCAGCGTGCTGCTTTCCCACTTCGCCCCCCATTCTACTCCTCTACTTGCACCTCATGACTATACCTAACCTGCTTGCGCAGCGTCACTATCCCTACACCCACCCAGTACTAAACGCACACGAAAAAGAGCCGGAGTCCCGAAGAGGCCCCCGGCCTTTCCTCTTGCCTCTATTCACTCTATTGCCGCTAAGAGTTCTTCTCGGAAACCCGTATGCAGCAGTCGCATCTCTACTCGTTAGGACCGGGGCTATCAGGTGAGGCAGACAGTTCCTCACCTCCTTAATTCACCGAACTGTCCGGGGAGGGCGCTAGTCAGTGCGTCCCAGCCAGAAGCCATCCACGGCGTCCAACTTGCCTCGCCAGAGCGACCCCGACATGTTGCGCTGTTCACCCTCCACCCACAGCACGGAGTTCTTCAGGTGGACGTAGGAGTTAGCTACGTTCTCTCTGAACTCCCGAATTATCTCCGGGTTTCTACCCTCGTCCAAGCCCCGCATCGCCACATGATCCATCAGGTCCGGTACACTCGCAAAAGTTTCTTGAGTATCGGGGTTGACGCTCTTAATCAGGCTTGCCACCTCCTCGAAGTACTCCCTCTCGCTGACCACGTCGCCTTCTACAATGGTCCCGCCGACCGAGAGGATTACAGAGAACCTCATGCCGCTACGCTCGACCCTTGAAATCAGAAGCTCTAGCAAGATGTCTTGTTGCATGCCCACCTCCATACGCTTCCCGGCATCCTACGCTATTCACCGAGTTGCCGGTAAGCCTAATAAGCGGAAACCCGCATCACACCGGTCGCATACCCCTATAGGACCGGGCTGGAAGCTATAGTACAAATGTCCTATAGAAGAACCGCACCCAGGCAGTTTACAGTACCGCTAGATTTAGACCGGGCTGGCAATATTACCCCCCCTCCTAAAGCCCAGCCCGGTTCTGCTTTCTATTCCTTATTCACCCAATTGCCGACAAGAGGTCTTCTCGGAAACTCAGTTGCCTGTTCCGCTAATTAGCGGAAATTCAGTACAGCCCCGGTCGCATACTGAGCTGGAGGCCCCGCGGGAAACCCGCGTAGAGGACGCCGGGCAGGACGAGGGGGATGCGCGGGTAGTACACGGGCAGGACACCGGAGAGGACGCGACCGGTCCGCAAAGGAGCTGGTGGAGAAGGTTCGTCGGCTTCGAGTGACGTATATATGGGGGTCGCACGCACCACATCTGGGCGACACATCTGGTGGAGGCCGGGCTCCTAGGGAGGAGATATCGGCCTCTTTCGTGCGGCGAGAAGGGAGTTCGACATTGAGTTCTCAGACCCTAGCGGCACTCGCGGGTGGGCTGATCGTCTTCACATTCACCGTGATGTACACGGAGATTACATAGGGGGAGGTACGGGATATCACACGCAACTACCACGAGTCTTATCGTCAAATATTTTTTCGCTTGAGTGAAACTTTCCGCGTCCCTGTCGTGTTGTAGGGGTGTGGAAACTGAACTCCGGTAAAGGAAGGATGAATCATGTCTGCAGAAGACAACAAGGCCATCGTCGGGCGCTGGTTCGCTGAGTTTTGGGGTGGCGATTTCAACCCCGCTGTCATCGACGAGCTCGCCGCTCCAGACATCCGCTTCGAGTACTCGCTGCACACACCGTGCCATGGTCGCGAAGAGGTGCGCGAATTCGCTACCAAGTTCCGCACAGCGTTCCCCGACCTCAACTTCTGGGGCACGGCTGATCTGATCGCCGAGGGCGACTACGTCGTAGGCCAGTGGGAGGGTGGCGGCACCCAGACCGGTGATGCGTTCGACGACATGCCGATCGGGACGCTGCCAGCTGGCACCGGCAAGACGATGCGCTTCACTGGCGTCACGGTCCTCAAGGTCGAAAACGGCCTCATCACCGAGGAGATCGGCCTGGACGACGGCTTGACCGCTCTGTGGCAGCTCGGCCTCATCAAGGAGGCGTGACTGACACGCAGGCACCTTTCCCGTGCCCTTCGGTGTTGTATTGATGTGTAAACCGAACTCGAGACTGTGGAGGATATGAGGGGCGAGCGTCCGCTGGAGGGGCGCCTGGCGGACGGCGACCCCGAGGCGCCCGGGGAGATGGTAGCGCGGCATCACGCCGAACTCTGCCGCTACGCTCGGACGCTCCTTGCCGACAGTTCCGCTGCCGAAGACGCTGTACAGACGGCTTTCGAGAGGGCCTTCGTCGCCCTCGGGAAGTATCCGGAGGAGCGCATAGAGAACCTCTCTTTGCGTCCCTGGCTTTACCGCATCACCCTCAACGTGGTGCGAAACGTCTGGCGCGACGGCCGCCGGGAAGCGCCCGTGGCCGAGACGCCGGAGCCTGACGAGCGATCCAGAGCGGTGGCAAGCTCCGCTTCCGGCGCGGACAGGGAGGCCTGGATAGACGCGCTTGAAGCTCTGAGGCGGTTGCCCGAACGCCAGCAAGTGGCCGTGACGCTGCGCTACATAGAGGATTTGCCCTACGCCGAGATCTCCGAGCGGACCGGTTGGCCGGAGAACACCTGCAAGACCCTGGTACGCCGGGGCATCGACCGTCTCGGTGGCTTGTCGGAGGAACCAGATGGAGAAGGAGGCAATTAGATGATCGACGAAGAGAGAAGCGAAGAGCGCGTGCCCGGTCTCCTGGCGGAGGCCGCCTCGCACCTGACGCCCGAGGGAGACCCGGAGGAGCTGGTGGAGCGGATACTCACGCGCGGCACCGACCGCCTCTTCACCTGCGACTCGCCCCTTGGCGAACTCTACGTCGGCGTGAGCCAGAGGGGCGTGCGCCTGATCGGCAGAGCCGCCTCGCCCGAGGAGTTCACCCGACGCTACCGAGAACGCTTCGACCGGCTCCTCTCGTGGGGAACGGACGAGGGTACACGCAGACTCGCCCAGAGAGTAGCCGCCGCGCTCGCCAGTGAAAAGGTCGAGGTCCAGGCGGATCTCTCGGGCACGACTCCCTTCCAGCAGAAGGTGCTGGAGATGGTACAGAGCATACCGCGTGGCGAGGTCAGGCCCTACGCCTGGGTGGCCCGCGAGGCCGGATCTCCCAAAGCCTCCCGCGCCGTGGGCACGGTGGTGGCGAACAACCCCGTCCCGCTCCTCATCCCCTGCCACCGGGTCGTCAAGAACGACGGAACCGCCGGCAACTACGCCTTCGGCGCCGATGAGAAGGTCGGGCTGCTCGAGGAGGAGGGCGTGCCGGTCGGGGAGCTGGCGGGCGCTCCCTACCTCGCCACGCCGAACACGGGGATCTTCTGCCACGCCACCTGCCCCCACGCAAGGCGGATAAAGCCCGAGAACCGCAGGCGCTTCCGCACGGCGCAGGCGGCTACAAACGCCGGCTACAGACCCTGCAAGGTGTGCCGTCCGGTGGTCGCCGGATAGCCAAAGCGCAAGGGGAATATACTGGCATGATCGAATCGCAGTCCTACGCCAACGCCACCCTTGGCTTCAGGCAGTGGCACTTCCCGCTGCCGGATGGCGCCCAGTCTCCCGCTTTGCGAGGATTCGCCAACCCCTTCCTGCGAGGATTCGCCAAGTACGGATTTAACAGTCCCCGATACCGCTGGCGCGTGAAGACGCCCAACCACGTCGAGTGCTGGTAGCTTAGGTTCGTATCGCCGTCCATCTCCGACGCACATGGCGAGATTCCCTCCAAGGGGTGTTCGTGCGGGTTCTACGCTCGCAGCCGCAGAGACGCCGGCAAGCATCGTCGAGAGCATCGACTGCTTCTTCTCGTGATCGTTTGCACGGCTCAAAGCCCGGCCCTCCGTATCCATCCGGGGGCCGGGTTTTGCGGGTCTGGTAGATACTCCACTCTCCTTGTCGCTCGGAATGTCTACTCCTGGGCCGGTGGTGTCCGCGCCCGAGATCGGCACTTCTCTGCATCACGGAGGTAACGGGATAGGCCGTGTCGGTGATGGGCGCATTCACGATATTTCTCACGGGCGAGTGAAACTTTCCCCGGCCCTGTCGTGTTTTACGAGTGTAGAGATTGAGACGCAAGCGAGAGGAGAGTAGAAAACATGAAGGCATACCTGGCCGAGATCGAATCTCCAATGGGACCCATCGACTTCGCGGTAAATGAAGAGGGGGCTCTGCTTGGGCTGAGGTTTCGCGAGGGCCGGCATCCCGGGACCCTCCAGAAGAGACTGGAGCACGAGGGCTTCGCACCCTCGCGCGACGAGGGTCGGATGAGCGCCCTGCACGAACAGCTCGCCGAGTACTTCGCCGGAGAGCGCCGCTCGTTCGACCTGGAGGTGGCACGCAAAGGTTCGGAGTTCGAGGAGGCCGTTTGGGAAGAGGTCTCGCGCATCCCGTTTGGCGAGACACGCACCTACGGTCAGGTGGCCGAGGCGGTGGGTGGTATGGGTAACGCGGTGGAGGTGGGAAAAGCGTGCGCCGCCAACCCTGTCCTGCTGGTGGTTCCCTGCCACAGGGTGGTGGGAGCCGATGGATCTCTCAAGGGCTACGCCGCCGGTTTGCCCGTCAAGGCGCGTTTGCTGGACTTCGAGGAGGATACTCAGGAATCGCTTTTTGCCTAGAGGGATCGGTCGGACGAGCACAACACTAGAAAGGGGAATTGACGTGGAAACCGAAACCAAGATCGCCCGGAGGGTGGAGGAGCTGGACTGGACCCGTATCCACCGCGCCCTCGACGAGCAAGGCTACGCGAAGACACCGCGCATCCTCTCCGGAGCCGAGTGCGAGGAGTTGAAGGGCCTCTTCGGCGAGGAGGGACATTTCCGGAGCGTGGTCGACATGCGCCGGGTGCGCTTCGGCTCCGGAGTATACAAGTACTTCGACAACCCCTTGCCCGAGGCGGTGCAAGAGCTCCGGGAGACCTTCTACCCGCCGCTCTCCGAAGTAGCCAACGAGTGGGCGCGGAAGCTAGGCATCGAGGAAGAGTTCCCCGTCACGCTCGAGGCGTTCCGCCGGCATTGTCACGAGGCGGGACAGACCCGCCCTACGCCCTTGATCCTGCGATATGAAGAGGGCGATCATAACGCCCTGCACCAGGACGTCTACGGAGAGGTGGGATTCCCCTTCCAGGTGCTCACCGTCTTGAGCCGTCGTGAGGAAGACTACACGGGAGGGGAGTTCCTACTCATGACCCAGCGCCCGAGGGCGCAGTCGATCGGGGAGGCCATCACCCTAGAGCAGGGCGAGATCTTGATCTTTCCCAACAAGCACCGTCCCGTCGAGGGCAAGCGTGGCCACTACCGCGTCAACGTGCGCCATGGCGTGAGTCCCCTGCGATCCGGCGAACGCTACGCACTCGGCGTCATCTTCCACGACGCCGAGTAACGGTAAGCCACAGAGAGTTCCGCGAGTTCGGGCTACCGGGCTCGCGGGCTCTATTCATCCACTTTCCGAGAGGAAGTCTTCTCGGAAACTCATATCCAGGATCGTCAATAGATCCAGCTTGAGAGCACCTCAAACTCTGTGCTTTCCTCCTCTGGC
>CADCVD010000062.1 GCA_902806055.1 uncultured Rubrobacteraceae bacterium | reverse complement strand
AGTCTCTGGACGCCAGGGGTGCCATCGTAGTCGTCGAGGCCGTGCAATCGTGCATGACCATGCGCCACGCGGAGACAACCGGGAGCCTTGCCGTAACCTCGGCGGCGCGCGGAATCTTCGAGGAGGACGCCACGCGCAGGGCAGAGGTACTCGCCCTGATCTCCCGCGCCGGTTCTACCTTCTAGCTGCGCTAGGGTTTCGGGAAGACGAGCGCGGGTCCCTGTACCTCCACGGCGACGCGTTCGCCGGGCCTGAAGCCGGGTCCGCCGCCCAGACGAGAGCACAGGACCGGGCCCGAGTCCAGGCGCAGCTTTATCAGCTGGTCGTGGCCGTAGAACTCCCGTGCGAGCACCGTCGCTCCGACCCCGGTCGGAGGGGTCTGCTCGCTGGTCAGAGCTCTGAGGCGCAGCGACTCGGGGCGTAGCATGGCCTCCACTTTGCCCTCACATGTTCCGCACGCGGGGACGTCGCCGAGGACGCAACGTAAACGGCCGTCTTCAGCCGTGCCTAACACGAAGTTAGCCTCGCCGACGAACTCGGCGACGGCGCGGGTAGACGGGCTGTGGTAGAGCTCTTCAGGCGGGGCGACTTGTACTACGCTCCCGTCGAACATCACGGCGACCTCGTCGGCGACGCTCAGGGCCTCGGCCTGGTCGTGGGTGACGAATACGGCCGTCGCTTGTGCGGCGGTCAGGATCTCGCGCATCTCCGCGCGCACCTCTGCCCTCAAGGACGCGTCTAGGTTGCTGAACGGTTCGTCGAGAAGGATCACCGCCGGCTCCGGCGCCAGGGCGCGAGCGAGGGCGACCCTCTGCTGCTGCCCGCCGGAGAGCTCGTGGGGCATCCGGTTCTCCATCCCTGTGAGGCGGGCGAGCGCGAGCACCTCCGCCACCCGCGCATCCTTTCTCTTGCCCCGCACCACGCCCTTTAGCCCGTAGGCGACGTTTTTCGCCACCGAGAGGTGTGGAAAGAGGGCGTAATCCTGGAAGACCACCCCGACGCGCCGTTTCTCGGGCGGTACGTTCGTGCCGCGTCCGGCTACCAGGAAGCCGTCTATCTCTATCTCACCCGTGTCGGGGGGATCGAAGCCGGCCAACAGCCGCAGGGTGGTCGTCTTACCGCATCCGGAGGGTCCGAGCAGGGCGAGAAGCTTGCCGCATTCGAGCTCCAGGTCCAGGTCTCGCACAGCTTCAACCGGGCCGAAATTCTTGTTTATGCCGGAGAGACGGATCATCATTACTTTGCCCGATCCTTTATGACGAGGAGGTACATCGGCAGGGCGGAGACCAGGATCAGGAGCAGCGCAGGGGCCGCCGCGCGCGCGAAGAACGCCTCCGACGCGGCCGTCCAGATGCTAGTCGCTAAAGTGTCGAACCCGAGGGGGGAGAGAAGCAGGGTCGCGGGCAGCTCCTTCATCGTCGTCAGGAAGACGAGCGCGGCTCCCGCGAGGATACCCGAGGAGATCAGGGGCGCTGTGATGGTCGCCACCACCCCGGCTGGCCCGCGCCCGAGACCGCGCGCAGCCTCCTCTACGCTCGGGCGCACCTGCAGCAGGGCCGCTCTGGTAGCGCCCACGGCCTGCGGCAGAAAATGGACCGCGTAGGCGAAGATGAGCAACGCCAGCGTGCCGTACAATCCTGGCGCGTAGTTCGCCCCGAAGAAGACCAGCGCGAGCGCCAACACGATCCCCGGCAGGGCGTACCCGAGGTAGGAGAGACGTTCGATAAAGCCTGCCACCAGTCCGGGGAACCGCACCGCGAGCACCGCTACCGGCAGGGCGGCGAGCGCGGCGACCGCCGCTGCCAGGGCGGAGACGTAGACGGAGTTGAACGCCGCCCCCCACAACAGGCGCAGCGGTTCGTCCGAGGCCATCCCCCGTGCGAGCCAGAACACGAGCACGCTTACCGGCAAGATGAGCGACAGCAGCACTATGCTTCCGCAGAAGAGCAGCGCGGGCCAACGCCAGCGCCCGAGTCGGACTACGGTGCTACCCTGCGGCCGGGCCGAGCCGACGGTACTCCTGTGGTAGCGTGTCCTGCCGCGGGTACGGGCTTCCAGAACGAGGACCGTAGCGGTCAGGGCAACGAGCATCAAGCCGAGTATCGCTGCCGGGGTTCGATCGAAAGCCGAGCGGTACTGCGTGTAGATCTCACGCGAGAAAGAGTCGAACTGCAATAGAGAGACGGCCCCGAAGTCGCTCAGAGCATAGAGCGCTACTAGCAGACCCCCCGCGACTATGGCCGGCTTCAACTGCGGCAGCGTGACGCGGAAGAACGTCGGAAACCCTCCGCTCCCGAGAGCCCGGGATGCCTCCTCCAAAGCCGGGTCCATGCCGCGCAGGGCGCCCCGTACCGTCAGAAATACGTAGGGATATGAGAACAGGGTCAGGGCGAGGGCCGCGCCGGGGAGGCCGTAAATCTCCGGCAGCCTCTCGACGCCCAAAGGTTCGAGGGTCTCTTGCAGAAAGCCCTTCGGCCCGAGCATACTTACCAGCACCAGCCCTCCGACGTAGGAGGGGATCACTAGCGGCAGTGCCGCGAGCACCGCCCAGATTCGCCGTCCAGGCAAGTCGGTGCGTCCCGTAAGCCATGCCAGAGGCACCGCTATCGCGACCGAGGCTGCCGTAACCAGCGCGGCCAGGAGCACGCTTCCCAGTAGTACCACGAGGGTCTTGTCGCGCAGGGCCACCTCGATGGCCTTCGCCCAGCCGCTCTCCAATGCCCTCAAGACCAGGTAGGCGAGCGGCAAGATCATCGCCGCTCCTACTAGGAGCGCCGGAACCCACACTACGGCGGGAGGCCGAGAGGAGCGACGGGACGAGCGCCGGGGCTTCGTCTCTGGACGGGCTCTCTCTCGCGCGGAGATCAAGCTAGAGAACTCCTGTCTCTCTTAGCAGGTCGAGCGTTCCCTGAAGGTCGTCGAGGTTGCCGAGGTTGATCTCCGGCGCCTCTATCTCCGAGAGCGGGACGAGCTCTGCGTCGGGGGTTACGCCTTCGATGAGCGGATACTCGAACGTCTCGTCCGCGAAATATTGCTGGGCCTCCTCTGAGAGCATGAAGTCGAGAAACTCCTCAGCCTCAGGAGAGTTGGCAGCTGTGTTCAGAATACCGATCCCGGCTACGTTGACCAATGCCCCGGGGTCCCCGTTTTTGAGGTAGTAGTTGCGGGCCGTAAAACCTTCCCCCTCCTCTTGAAGCTTGCGGAACAGGTAGTAGTGGTTGACGAATCCCACTTCGACCTCGCCGGAGGCCACTCCATCCAAGATGGCGAGGTTGTTGTCATAGACTCGAGGGTCGTTGGCCTCTATACCCTCGAGCCACTCGCGGGCTGCATCCTCACCCTCTATAAGCCTGAGGGCCGTGACGAACGCCTGAAACGAGCCGTTAGTCGGAGCCCAGCCGATCCTGCCTTCCCACTCGGGATCGGTGAAGTCGAGGATGGACTCCGGGAGATCCCCTTCGCTCAACATCTCGGTGTTGTAAGCCACCACCCGCGCCCGGCCCGAGACGCCGACCCACCTGCCGTCCGGGTCTCTGAATCGCTCGTCGACCTTGTTCACATCTTCTTCGGGAAGCGGGCTCAGGAGTCCCTCATCGGACACCGCCCCTAGCGCCCCGGCGTCCTGGGCGTAGAAGACGTCGGCCGGACTGTTCTCGCCCTCCTCGAGGATAGTAGCGGCGAGCTCCGCAGTGTCCCCGTAGCGAACCTCGACGTCGATTCCGCTCTCCTCCTCAAAGGTCTCGACGATCGGGCCCACCAACTCCTCGTTACGCCCGGAGTAGATCACCAACGATCCTTCACCGCCTGCTGGCGCGCCGGTGCCGCCGCTCGAAGCGGAGCCGCCGGACGCTGAACCTCCTCCGCCACCGGTTGTAGTTTCGCCTCCGGAGGCGGAGCCGCCGCTAGAGGTCGTCTCCCCGCCCGAGGCGGACCCTTCGCCTGATCCTCCCCCCGACTGCGAACTCTCCTGACCGCAAGCCGCGAGCAAGAGCAAGCTCACGGCGAGCAGCACGGTTAATATGAGGGACGCAACTGGGGCTCCGGAGAGCCGACGCGAGACTCTAAGATTCATCTACTCTTCCTCTTTGTCTATCTGGACGTTATCGAACTCCACTTTGGCAGCCTCGGTGAATACTTTGCCCTCGGCTTCTCCGGCATCGTGACGCCGGAAGCTCGGCGGGTTTAGCTCGGCCCTCAAGGTATACGTGCCGCTGCCGGGGAGGCTGAAGTTGTTGGCGTAGTGGTAGAATTCGCCCCGGTAAAGCTCTAAGGGCTTGCTCTCGATCTCCTCGCCGGCCTCGTACAGTATGGTGAGGTCGATCCTCATGTCCGGCACCAGCAATCCGCTCTCCGCCTCGAACGGCAGAATCTCTATGTGGTTGGTCTCTGCTCCGCTCGGCCCACGCCACTGTAGCACCGTGGGATCTCCGTCCCACCAACCCTCGGCCGGCTCCACAATGTACCCGACCCGGTGCGCGCCTACCTCCTGCTCGCCGCCCGCCTCCTCTATCTCCTCTTGCGCCACCGCGTAGGAGTCCATAACACCCTGGAATCGGGAACCAGCGTTCGCCGCCGTCGTGCCCTCGGAGCCCCCGCTGGAAGCTGACCTCCCGCCCGACGCGGAGCCTCCGCTCATCGTCTCCTCCTGCATACAGCCCGCTGCGGCAGGCAAGCCGCTCACGAGCAGCCCTAGAATCCCGAACAGCCTCATCCAGGTGGGACCCAAAAATCTCCTCTCGACCAAACCTCGCCTCGTAACCCGTCGGCAGCCTCGCCACCGGCTTCTCCCGCTGGGCCTCTCGCGACGAATGAAAATCATTTGCATTAACTTAGGGCTCAAATTACTCCAACCTTACCGGCAGGTCAAGCGGCGGAGCGCTTGAGTGTGAGACAGATCAAGATTGCGGCGCTTGACCCAGCTTCGAGCCTGTTCTGCTGGCCGTTGGCTTCTCAGCCGCGCCCGATGCCCCGGTAGAGGAGACCGGCTGCCTCTACAGTTCTCGGATCGAGCGCGTTACGGCCATCTACGAGGAGCTTCGGGGACTGCATGAGGGAAGCGGTTCGCTCGAGGTCGAGGGCGCGTACCTCCTCCCACTCCGTTACCAGGACCGCTGCATGCGCCCCTCTTGGAGCTCGGCGCCGCGCTCCGCGTCCCTGTCCACGCAAGTCACCTGGTGGCCTACGTAGGCCAGACACGCCCCAGCCACCAGCCGCACATACCCGGCCCCGACCACCCCGATTTCGAACCTTTCGGCCAGCGGACTCTCCGCGTCCTGCCCTCACGCTACCGTCCTCTTTGGACACCTCTCTCCGGAAACCCATAACCCTCTCAGAGCATTCTTACTCTCAATAACTAACGAAGTCTCCTCCCATGTTACTGAGGTCGTCGTGCATTTGGCACTACTTAACTACCATTTAACAATGGTTGTCAATACCAAAAAGGATGCGCTCGTTTGTAAATGTTCGGGATATCCTTAGAGGCCCCGAGAAGAGAAGCAAGAAGTTGAGGAAGGTATTGTTGATGGCGGCCAAGCTGGCGATGATGGCGTTAGCCGCGGCTCCGGCTTTGGCGCAGGGTGGTTCGGCCAGCGGCGGCGGGTCCGCAAGCGGTGGCGGCTTCGCGTCGGAGGCTGCTCCGGCACCTGCTGAGGAGACTACCGCTGAGGAGATGGCTGAAGAGATGGCTCCGGCTCCTGCTCCGGCCCCTGCTCCGAAGATGCAGAGCCTGCCGGCTTCGGGAGGGGTTTCGCTGGTAGTACTGGATGCCGTTGCTGCCCTGGTCTCCGGTGCCACGCTCGGCGCGGTCGCGTTGCGGAGGCGTAGCGTCTAAACACTTGGCGGACGTTTGGGGGGCGGAGCCTCGCGGTCTCGCCCCCACGGATCATATGAAAAGGAGAGTATGGTGAGCAGGGTACTAGTTACGGGGGCGGCGGGGTTTATAGGCTCACATCTAGTGGACCGGTTGCTGGAGATGGGACACGAGGTTACGGGCGTCGACTGCTTTACGGACTACTACCCTGAGGGAGCAAAGCGCCATAATCTCTCTAAAGCGCTCGCCCACAAACGCTTTCACTTTGTCGAGGGAGACCTGTTGCGTCTGAACCTTGAATCGTTGCCTACCACCCGGGCGGTGTTCCCCCCATAGCTCACGAGCAACTCAGTCCCGAGCGGGAGCGTCTTGTGAGCAACCGTGCTCCCGTAGGCGTTAAATTGCTCGCCGGTGGCCGTCGGTAGACCCTGGAAGCCGGGCCCGTACCAAGAGGCGAGCGCCGTATCCGCCTCCGCCCGGTTGCTAGCGAACACGAGCAGGCCCGCGGCTAGGACCAGGACTAAGAGAAGTTGCGGCGATCTAAACCTGAGCAACACGTATTCCCTTCCTTTTACGTGTGATGCATGTGTACTTGAAGTAAACCCTGAGAGTGCGGAACGCGGCTCAGTATCCAGAAAGCCCGATTTGAGGTCAAGACCGCCAGATCCCTTATCACGATCGTGTTACGCAGCTTAGCAATAGCTCGCTCTCATAAGTTGATAGTCATAACGCAGAGAGGAAAAAACTCCATAAAAACGCCGAGTTCAGCGGTGTTTGTCGCGACGTGAGAGAGAAGCGACAACGTGGTAATCTGTGTGTCAGTAAGAAGTTTTGTGAAGTTTTGTGTGATACGCTGGGAGAGGGCTTGGGGTACACGGTAGACGAGGTCAGCGAGGTGCTAGAGATACCCGGTCCTACCCTCTACCGTTATTTAAGGGAGTACTCCATTCCGCACGAGCGGCGGGCGGGCAAGATCTCTATACCTGAGGAATCGCTGGAGCGGATACGAGAGGCGCGCGAGCTCCACAAGGAGGGGCTCGGCACTACTTCGGTGCGCCAACGGCTAAAACAGACCGGTGACGTCGACACTAAAGTACTGACGGAGCGGCTAGATCGGCTTTGCGGCAAGTTAGAGAACTTACATCTCCCGCAAGATGCGGCGTCTCCCGGCGTTCTACGGGAGATTCTGGAAGGGCAGAGGTCGCTAACCCTCGCCGTGCACCGGCTGACCGAGAGGGTAGAGGACATTCTGGCTGCGGATAGCACGGTCGGTAGACTCTCTTACTCTGATAGGCCGGAGGAACGCGTTTACGCTCGAAAGGCTTTCCCTGATAGGTTCGGAACAGAAGAGACCCTGGCGAAGCACGACAGGCCGGGCATGAGCGATTACGAGATGGATTCCGCTACGGACACCGTCGAGTACTCGAAGGCCCGGGTGCGGCGGGTCAGCAAGTTCGGCGACATGTCCCGGAAGCGCCGTAGGAACGGCGCGTTGGCGCTCCTGTTGGCGCTTATGCTGGGCGGTGTTTTGATCTGGGGTCTCGCGAGCTGGGGCTACTCCGAAGGAGACAGAGCGCAGGCAAGCTCCATCGAACCGGCAAACACCGAGGAGCCGGAGGCGGGAGATCAGGAGCAGTCACCCGCGACCGTCGAAGCTGCTCAGGAGGTCGGGGTTCCGAGCCTTGCCGGTCTTACCTTCCCGCAGGCAAAGGATCGGCTCGCCGAGGCTGGCCTCGAACCCGGCGAGCGCGCCGAGGTAGAGAGCATCGAAATACCGACGGGTACGGTGATCACTCAGTATCCCGCTTCGGGTGAGGCCGTAGAGCCCGGCAGCGGGGTCAAACTCCTGTTCAGCAGCGGGCCGCCGATGCCGGAAGAAAGCGTCGGCGAACCGGTCCCGCCGTCCGAAGTCCCCGGCGGTGCTCTGAACGATGGCTCGGAGGTCCTGCCCTACCAGGAAGAGCCGTATCAGGGCGAAGTCATCCCGCAGGAACCTTTCCGGGACTAGGCGATGGAGATAGCCTGACTCCTCGTACAATGACGGTACATCGGCGCGCGAGACGACAGAGAGGTTGACGGACAAGGAGATTGCGGTCATCGAGGGGGCGACGCGGCCCGGTGACCGCGCGCAGGTCCTATAGCGGACCCTCCCATTGGCCGAGCCACCGATCTCTCCGCTCCTTGAGCCACGTTGTTCGTAACCTGTTCGCCGCGATCCTGGCCGGCATATCCTCCGGGCAGAGGTCGTCTATGTCCTTATATAGTGTCTTCCCACCGCTCATTAGCGCCACCAGCCCTCTTTCGGCCTGTCGCTGATCCTCGGAGGCTAGTCTCTGCAACGTCGCCGGTAACTCCCCCTGCAGCGCTTCGCCTAGCAGCCTAGCGAGCTGGCCGTCCTTGCGCAGTTCGAGCTCACGCCGCTCCGTCTGAGTGAACTGCTCCCAGACGGCCGCTTGTTCTACTTGCTTTCTCTTCTCGTCCTGCTCGCGCTTCCGCGCGAGGTTCTCCTGTTTGAAAGCGGCGATCCAAGCGGCGGCAAGCCTGGCCCGGCCTCGCTTCCTGGCCCGCTCCCGCTCACACCCCCGCTCGAGATCCTCTTGCCACTCCTGCGACCTCTCGGCCCGGTACGATGTAGGGAGCTTCTCTTCTTCTCGGTCATGATTGCCATTCAACACCAGAAACATCCTTCTCTCGTACGAAGCCTCGGACCTCGAAAGTGGAGCGCACCCAAGCCTGCATACGCGCGGTCAGGAAAGGCGGTTTCGAATCTAGTACAAGGTAGCCGACTTTCCTAATAATAACCATTGTATCATAATCCGGACATAGTTGTGAAAGGGCTCACATCCTAGTGGAGGGATCGCCTCGTCTACGAGCTAAACGGGCTGATCGACGAGAAGGTCGCCGTCGTCGAGCAGGCTACGGCCCGATAATGCTTTTGAGGACGCGGACCCGGGAGGACCAACAGCCTCCTCGCCCTTCCCGTAGTCCCGCTCTTGCCCTCCCATCCGCGCTCTCAATGTACCGTGCACTACACGGTGGCGCTCCTCTTGTAGAGGGTGTACATGCTCGGAGATCGAGAAGCCTGACGGCAGAACGACCTCGACTCGCAACAACGCTCCGTTGGTTTGCTCGGTGGTTTTGAGGAAGGTTGCCCGCGCTCCTAACAGGGGAGCTTCAACGACGTCTCCTGGGTGAGCCATAGAGCGTACTCCTCCTTTCTCGCTACTGCTCATGATGCCGTTCGGCGAGCCCTTGCGTGTATTAATGAAGCTATTCACCGACTTGCTGCTAAGAGGTCTTCTCGGAAATCCAAGAGTTAGGAGGACATGGTAGGAGGGCCGGGATAAAGTGCCCCGGCCCTCCTACCATGTCCTTCGCGTCTGTTTACAAGGCTTCTAGAACGAGACCACACTACGCTCTGAGGCCATCTGTGAGAAGCCCACCGGATCGGTAAACTGCGCTCCCAACTCTGCTAGGTCTGCCTCGGTCACCCCACGGGCGACCGCACACGAGCCTCAGACGTACACCGGTATCTCAAAGTCCCGCAGCTTCTGAAAAAGATCTCTGAGCGGCGGGAACCCCACGCCGTGCACCGCATCGATCATCCCCGGCTTTGCCAAGATAGCCGCTTCTCCTAATAGGGCTATGCAGCAGTCTATCTCTGCGCTGCCGGCACCGGTTGCAGTCAAGAAAGGAAGGGTAGCTAGTGTAGGATCATCTGTTCCGTGATTGCCAACGTACATTAATGGCCTTCGGCCGTTTCCTTCCATGGTCTACTCTCCTTTAATTATCTCCATCCGGAAGGTCTTACCGTCATCCTCGGTTATCTGCCAGGAGCATCCCCTCTCTTGGAGCAATCGGGGGATAGTCTGGCGGGCAGGTGGATAATCAGTGATCACTGCCAATCGAGCTCCCGGTGGGAGTTCCTTTAGCGCCGCTAAGGTATCGGCGGTCGGCCCCGGACATATGTTTCCTCGGAGATCAAGCTCCATTATTTGTAGATTTGCCTTTGCTTCGGCCGACACAATGCTCCTCCTTCCCCTCGCTTCCCCTGATGGGTCGCTCGTGCTTCGACTATATCCGGGATGCAGGCATAACGGAAGGTCTGCTACAAAAGCCTGTGTCTACAGAGCTAGAGGCTGCTCCGTTGCCTCTATCCACTTAGTTGCCGCTAAGACGTTTTCTCGGAAACGGGGCGAGAGATAGCCCCAGTTGCATGTCTCTATAGGATCTGATTAGGCTCGGATCCCTGGCAAGGTGTCCCAACGCTAGGCTATGTGACTAGCTGCTCCTCAAGCAGTATGAGATCCCTCTCGCGGGCGTATCGCCTTACCTCCGCATCCTCCCTCAATGCATCCGGCGAGAGCATGGGGATGTCTGTACCGGTGCACATACTCTTCAGAGCAGCCCAGCTCTCCAGGGCCAGCTCGCCGTAGTGGGGATGCGTTCTGGGCGGGTCTGGCGCGAACACGGCGAGAATCTTGGCCATGCCGCACTTGAACCCCCTCTCGTGCAGCTCTAGCTTGCCCCACCCCGCTACGATGCCTCCAACCATGTGAACAGTGGTCTCGCTGTTGGAAGCGTCCCTGAGGCCGTGGGCGTAGAAGCCACACGAGCAACCTGTATTAGGCACCTCGCCATGCTCTTCGGAGAAGGAGTCTGGATTGAACTTGAGGCGCAAGCACTCAGCATGGTTAGGCCCCTTCAAGTTCCAGCGGTAGCGTGGTCGGCCGAAGCCATACTTCACCAGGCCTTCCAATGAAGGAGGCTGGTTCCCCTCGGTCCTCGGCGAGAAATACCACTGCCTGAAGCCTAACGTGGCGTTCGCGTAGAACTCCGAGTCGGTCACGCTGGTACTCTTTCCTTGCGCTTTGTTGGCTTGTCTTTCGGGGCGGGGCTCCTGCGCACCGGCTCGCGAGACGGCTCCCAAAGGGGCTCTTGCACGGTCCTCTTTCTCCTTGTACCTATCTTGGCCATCGTCTGAGATTCTCCTGTGATACTTACTATTACCTTGGGTACATCTGCGAGGTAAACGTCTGCGTCAGGATCCTCCCATCGCGAACCATAAAGGTCTCGGTGGCAAACGGGATATCAAGATGCTCCGATCTGCCAGACCAAACGATGTAGGCCGTCGTCCTCTCGGCAGTGCACTGTGAGACCTCAAAGGTCGAACCAGGGGAGAAGTTAGCCAGCAACTCCTCAAAGAACGTTTCGATCTCCCCACCTCCTCGAAGAATGCCGTCCGGCGTGATGAGCACCGCGTCCTCACAGTAGTCAGACATAAGAACATCCAAGTCGCCTTTTGCGAAGGCTTCCAAGTGACGCAACAACGTCTCCTCAATCCGTGTCCTCGTCACTACTAACGCTATAAACTTCTCCTTTAGCTCATCTGCTCGTCTTACGGTACGCTTTTCTCTTCCGCTTCTCGGGGCGAGTACATGAGGACTCTCACACCCGTTTATTTGTAACACTAATAACATATCTGGTATATGGGAAGTTGGCAATAGTAGGAGAGGGCGAGAAGCCTCTATTCACCGGATTGCCGCTAAGACCCCTTATCGGCAATCCGGCGAGTATTACGCTTAATACTCGCCGGATCTAGGCTAGGAGGAGGATGAGGAGGTAGAAAGACCGCGCTAATCCTGCAAATGCTCCTCTTCTTGCCTAGCTTTTATGCGCTTCTTAGCCCGCTTCCACGCAAGCTCATCCTGCCACTGTTGCGCCTGCTCGTCGCGGTAC